>CAMLIL010000052.1 GCA_946480015.1 uncultured Oxalobacteraceae bacterium
TCATCTGGCTGCGCGGATCGAGCGCGGCCAGCATGTCGTTGAAGGCCTTGGCGTGCCGCGTGTGCACCAGCACCGTCAGCTTGAGCTGGCTGACCGAATGCGACAGCACCCGGCACAGGTCGGCGTTGCCCAGGTGGGCACACAGCAGCAGCGCGCCGCGCCGTTCGGCCAGCAGCGCTTTCATCGGTTCCAGCCCGGTGTAGCGCACCGCGCCGGTGTCGAACAGGCCGCCCCACAGCAGCATCTTGTCGAGGATCGCTTCACCGAAGTGGCCGAAGTGGCGCAGCACGCCGAGCCAGCCGGTGGCGACCGGGGTGATGGCGTTCACGCGGCGCAGATAGGCTTGCGATGCGCGCCGCGCGGCGGGCTTGGCCAGCACGTACCAGGCCAGCACCGGATAGAGCACGATGCGAAACGGCCAGCGCCCGGCCACCCGGCAGATCCAGAACAGCAGGCGCATGCCGCCCACGAAGCTGGACTCCGAGATCGCCGCCCAGTGGGTCCGCGTGGCCGTCATGCGGACCGCCATTTGCGCGCCACCAGCCGCGGCAGGCGCGCCAGCATGCCGAAAAACAGCGTGGTGTGCATGCGCGTGATGAGGACGTTGTCGCGAAAGGCCATGAAGTGCGACACGCCGTCGGCCGGGTAGCTGACCCTGGTCGGCAGGTTGACCACCTGCAGCCCTTCCCAGTACAGGCGCACCAGGATCTCGGGGTCGAAATTCATGCGCTGGCCCAGGTCGCGCCGGGCGGCCAGTGCCAGCACCGGGGCCACCGGATAGATGCGGAAACCGCACATGGAATCGCGGATCGCGAACGACAGCGTGTTAATCCATATCCATACGTGGGTCAGGTAGCGTGCATACAGGCGCAGCGCCGGCACCGACTCGTCATATACCGGGCAGCCGGTGACGACCGCCAGCGGGTGGGCGCGCGCGGCGTCGACAAAGCGCGGAATGTCGGCGCTGCAGTGCTGGCCGTCGGCGTCGATCTGCAGCGCATGGGTAAAGCCCAGCCGCGCCGCTTCGGCAAAGCCGCTCAGCACCGCCGCACCCTTGCCGTGGTTGACCGCATGGCGCACCAGCCACACCCGTCCCGGGGCCGCGGCGGCGAGCGTGTCGAGCACGCGCGCGCACGAGGCCGAACTGCCGTCGTCGATCAGGATGCACGGCAGCCCTTGCGCCAGCACCGCGTCGAGCACGGCGCCGACCGCATGTTCGTGGTCGTACACCGGGATGAGTGCGCACACCTTCAGCATGCGGCTAGTCCGCCTTCCCGAAGCGCAGCAGCGAATGGCAGTAGCCGATGCCGTCGCGTGCGGTCAGCAGCTTCAGGCCGGCCGCTTCGGCCAGGCGCACGTAGTCGCCGCTCTGGTAAATCTTGCTGTTCCCGCTGGCCATGGCGGTGAAGTATGGCGAGGTGTTGATCAGGCAGTAGGCGGCGATATCGTACTGCTGGCGGTCCCAGAAGGTATCCATGATCAGCAGCTGGCCCTGCGGCGCCAGCGCGCTGGCCGCGCGCGACAGGATGGTGGCGATGGCCGGCTCGGAAAAGCACGACAGGAATTGGCTCATCCAGATCAGGTCCATCCCGCCAGGCAGCGGCAGCGCGGCGTCGAGCAGGTCGACCGGATGCAGATGGGCGCGTTCGCGCACGCCGGCCGCAGTCAGGTTGGCGTCGGCCACCGCCAGCTGGCGCGGCAGGTCGACCAGGTGCAGTTCGACGCCGGCGTTGTAGTCGAGCGCGGCGCGGCTGAATTTACCGGTGTTGGCGCCCACGTCCATCAGCTTGCGCGGAGCGGTGGCGAATACGTCCGGCAGGATCGAGGGGAACGACGTGTCCGAATAAAAGTGATCGAAGGCGAACCAGCTGGTCTTGGCCGGCTCGCTCAGTTCGGACAGGCCCTGGTACAGCGTCGGCCAGGAACCGAGCGCGCGCAGGCCCACCGGGGTTTCGGTATCGAGCGATTCGTCCAGCTTGAACAGCCCCTGGTAGCAGACATCGTGGGTGAAGTCGATATTGATCTGGGTGATGCTGTCGGTGAGGACGCAAAAACCCGCCTTGTCGAGCGCGTAATTGCCTTCCCTGATCTGCACCACGCCGGCCGACAGGCAGGTCTCCAGCACGACCTTGAGGGCGTACCCGGTCCAGCGTCCGGTGGCGGCGAGCGCCTCCAGGCTCAGGCCCGACCCGCCGGCGTCGGCCAGTGCCTGCAGCATGCCGCGCTTCCAGGCGTAGCGCACGCATTGGAACACCACCGGGCCGAAGGCGATCTTTTGGGCGTCGAAACGAGCCGCGAAGGCCGACTGGCCCTCGGGTGAAAATTTTTTATTCAGCATGCTGTCTTCGGTGATGGTGCGAACAGGATTCGGCCGCCAGCATGCTGGCCGGCCTCGGAGAAATAGCGGAACTGCAGGCTGCCGGCCGCGCTGTCGTGTTGAAGTTCCAGCTGGATGCGCGCTTCCGGCGCGATCACTTGCTGGAATTTGAGCGCGTGGATGGCGCAGAATGCCGGCGGCAGGGCGAAATGCGCGCGGCCGAAATGGATCGCCCAGTCGATCTGCGCCACGCCGGGCAGGATCGGCGCCTGGGCAAAGTGGCCGTCGAAATAGAACAGCGTGGCGGGCACGAACAGGTCGAGCAGTACGCGCTGGGTATCCTGCTCGCGCAGCGTGGCGACCGGCAGGCGCGGCGCGGGAGGCGCTTTCATCTCGGCCAGCAGCAGCGCCTGGGTCACCTTGCCTTGCGCGTCGGCCGGCAGCTGATCGAGATAGCGCCAGCGGCGCGGCATGGCCACGCCTTCGACCCGGCCGAGCAGGTGGGCACGCAGGCGCGCGTTCAGGCCGCGCTTGCCGTCGCGTTCCAGAAGTGCGGCGCCCTGCTCCGAGGGCACCACGAAAGCGGCCAGCGCCTGGCGCGCGCTGCCCTCGATCGGGCAGACGATCACGCGCGCTTCCGCGGCCAGGCCGCTGTCCATGAGCGCGGCTTCGACGGCATCGAGCGAGATGCGCTTTTCTTCCAGCTTGACCAGCCGGTCGCCGCGCCCTAGCAGCATGAAGCCGGTCGGGCCAAGCGCGTTGGCGCGGTCTTCCAGGCGCAGCCAGTTGTCGTCGAACAGGCAGGGCGAGCGCACTTCGAGCCGGCCGCAGTCGGCGATGCGCCAGCTCAGGCCGGGAAAGGGTTCCCAGGCGCTGTTGGCGCCTGCTTGGCGCCTGCGCCAGCCGATGCCGCCGGTTTCCGAGCTGCCGTAGATTTCGGCCGGCGCCCGCCCGAGCAGGCGCTCGCTGGCGCTGGCCGCTTCCGGCGCCAGCGGGCCGCCCGAGGAAAACACCGCGCGCAGCTGCGCCGCGGCGCCGCGCCAGTCGAGGTGCCCGGGCAGGCGCTTCAGGTGCGCGGGACTGGCCACCAGCAGGCAGGCGCGCCGCGCCAGCGCGTCGATCATCTGCTCCGGATAGACCAGCGTCTCCGCGACGATCGGGCGCCCGGCGGTGAGCGGCCACAGAATCTTGAACAGCAGGCCGTAGATGTGCTGGTGCGATACGGTGGCGATGACGTCGGCCTGGCCGATGCCGGCGCCGAACACACGCTCCAGGGTTGCCACTTCAGAGGCCATCTGCGCCAGCTTTTTGGGGATGGCTTGCGGTTCGCCGGTGCTGCCCGAGGTGTGCACCACCAGCGCCACCCGTTCGGCCTCGAGCGGCGGCCAGGCCAGCGCGCAGGCGTCGTCCGCTTGCGGCATGCGTGGTGCACAGCTGGCCGGAAAGTCGCCGAAGAAGGCCTGCACCGAACGCGCCATCGACGTGCAGGTGGCATCCAGGGTGTCGGCGCTCAGCCAGACGGTTTTCCCGGCCGCCCATGCGCCCAGCAGGGCCGCGCAAAATTCCAGGCTGTCGGACAGGTAGAGCGCGCAGTCGCTGCCGGGCGTGCGCAGGGCCAGCGCGCGCCATGCTGCGGCGCGCGCCAGCAGGGCCTCGCACGACACCGCCTCGGCGCCGCGCCAGCCGGCCACGCTGCGGCCGCGTTGATGCAGTGTGTTTGCCAGTTCAAGCATGTTGACGTGCCTTGAAACGCAGTCGCACCAGGAATTCGGCGCCAAACAGCACGGCCATCAGCACATAGGCGATCACGCCGTTATAGAGCGACCAGACCTGGTCCGATGCCCACAGCGCGGTCGCCAGCGCCATGCTGCCGTTACCTATAAAAAAGCCGCACCAGACGATGGTGACTTTGCGGGTGTACTCCACCGCCGCCGGCGGCAGGCTTGGCTCGCGCAGGCGCGCCAGCCGTTCGACCATCGGCGGCCCCACCGCCAGCGTGTAGCCGAAGGCCGCCAGCAGCGAGGCATTGACCAGTACCGGATACAGCTTCAGGGGCAGCATGGCATTGGCCGACACGGCGCCGGCGGCCAGCAGCAGCGCGCCGCCGGCCGACCAGCGCGCCATGCGGCTCACGCGCAGCGAGGGCAGGCGCGCGCAGGCCGCCAGCAGCAGCAACAGCGCCAGCCAGCGCGGCTCCACCCTGCCCTGGCCGAACCACAGCGCGAGCGGATACAGCGCGGTCAACACGGCCGCGCAAGCGGCCAGCACCCGCGTGTTTATAACGCCTTCTCCTCGGCCAGCTGCTCGAGTGCGCCGACCACGTCGCCGATGGTGCGGATGGTCTTGAACACTTCCGGCTGCATGCGCTTGCCGGTCAGCTGCTTGAGTTTGACCGCCAGATCGACGGCGTCGATGCTGTCGATGTCCAGGTCGGCGTACAGGTTCGACTCGAGCGTCAGGCTGCCCGGGTCCAGTTCGAACATCTCGGCCAGCAGCTCGACCACCCAGGTGGTCAGCTGGCCGCGGTTCATATTGTCGATGTCTACCATGGCGATCCTTATTTGCTGCGGTGGGTTTCAATCAGTGCTGCCAGCGCGCGCACCGAGGCGAAGTGGCGGCGCGTGTCTTCCGAGTCGGCCGAGAGCGAAATGCCGTAGCGCTTCTGCAGCGCCACGCCCAGCTCCAGCGCGTCGATCGAATCGAGGCCCAGGCCTTCAACGAACAGCGCGGCATCGCTGTCGATGTCCTCCGCGGCGACATCTTCCAGCTGCAGTACGTCGATGATCAGTTGTTTCACTTCTTGTTCAAGCATGGCCTTGGCACTCTCTCGTAAATAATTGTTGCAGGTGGTCGGTCAGGCGGCGCACGGCGATCACGTCGCTGCCCGCGCCGGCGGTGATGGCGCCGGTGTCGATATCGTCCTTGACCTCGATGCGGAACTGGACAAAGCGCTCCGGCACGCGCCACCACTTGTCACCCTTGCCCAGGGTGCGCGGGCGGCAGTCGATCAACACCGGCGTCACGGGACGGGCGCCGCGCACGGCGATGTTGGCGGCGCCGCGCTTGAGCGCGATGCGCCCGTCGGCCGGGGTGCGCGTCCCTTCCGGGAAGATGATCAGGTTGTTCCCCGCGCGCAGGGAAGCGATGCAGGCATCGACCAGCGCTTCGCCCTCGGCGTTGCTGATATAGGCGGCGGCCCGCACCGGCCCGCGCGTAAACGCGTTATGCCACAGGTGGCTCTTGACGATGCAGTCGGCGCGGCGCACGAAGGCCATCAGGAAGACCGTATCGATCAGGGTCGGATGGTTGGCCAGGATCAGCTGGCCGCCGCGATCGAGCTTGTCCAGGCCGACGATTTCGTAGCGCAGCACGCCCAGCGCGCGCATCAGGCCCACGAAGGCGCGGAAGGTCAGGCGGATCACGCTGCGCGCCAGATCGGCGCGGCGCCCCGGTTCGCGCACGGCCACATGCATGGCCGGGAACACCAGCACGCGCAGCAGCAGGCCGCCCAGGCCAAACAGCGCGAAGCTCAGGCCCGTGGCGAACACGCGCCAGCAGCGGTCCAGCTTAGCCGTCATCGCGCGTCCAGGTCCATTGCTGGGCACCGGTGCGGCGCTGCAGGCGCGCCGCGCCGCTGAGCTGAAAGCGCAGGATCTCCAGGCCGCCGGGCACGCTCCCGGCCTGGGCCTCCGGCGGAGCTGCCGCCAGGCCGAGGGTGATCGGGTCGGCGCCGGCGCCGGTCAGGAGCCACGCGAAGGCATGCGGCTGTTCGTCGCAATCGGCAAAGCCGTCCAGCGGCGCCGGCAACGGGCAGTCGTATGCCACCAGCAGCACTTCGGATGCGCCGTCGGCCAGCAGGCCGCAAGCTTCGACGATGCCGTGTTCGACGGTGGCGGCGCCGCCCGCCAGCGCGGTGTGGTTGCTGCGCTCGCCCCGCGCGATCGAAAACAGGCCGGCGCCGGCGTTGTGCACCGACAGGCCGAAGCTGGTGGGCGAGAGCGGCTCGGCGCGCGCCAGATCGTTCAGCAGCGCGACCGCGCGCGCGACTTCGCCGTGGCGCGAACAGAATATGGTGGGGATGCCGGTGCGGCCGTCCAGGCAGCGGTAGGCCACTTCCAGCGCCATCCGGCCAAGGAAACCGGCGCGGCGGCGCAGCATGGCAGGCATGGCCGCGACGGGCGCGTCGGTGCTGCCGCTGATGCGGAAGGGGGACTGCGCCCACCCGCTCCAAGCCTGCGCGGTGGTCAAACCGGGCGCCCATGCGGCGTGCGCAGCAATTGAAAAGCGCAGCCGATCTGGTGCCATTATTGCCATCTCTCTACAAAAATTCCGTTGCGGAACGCAAACTGTAGTCGCGAGAGATTACCAGATATTTACAACTTTGACAAAAATTAAAGTGTTACACCGCAATCCATGCGCAATTTGTCGCGTTTATTGCGCCATCATGCCGTCGTCGGCGGAGATGATGGCGCCGTTGATGAAGTGGCTCTCCTCGGCCGCCAGCAGGAGCAGCAGGCCATCGAGGTCTTCCGGCTTGCCGGGCCGTTTGCGCGGCAGCATGCTGATCAGTTTCTGCCCCTGCTCGGAGGCGAAGTATTCCTCGTTGATTTCGGTGGAAATGTAGCCCGGGCAGATGGCATTGACGTTGATACCGTATTTCCCCCACTCCACCGCCATCGCCTTGGTCATCTGCACCACCCCGGCCTTGCTCATGCAATACACGCCGATCTGCGGCAGCACGCGCAGGCCGGCCACCGAAGCGATATTGATGATGCGGTGCTGCTTGCGCGGATCGCCCTTGGCGCGCTGGATCATGCGCTTGGCGGTCTGCTGGGCGACGAAGAATGCGCCGCGCAGATTGGTATCCATGATGTAGCTGTAATCTTCCTCGGTCACGTCGATCAGGCGCTGGGTGGTCGACACGCCCGAGTTGTTGACCAGGATATCGATCGGGCCGGCTTCGGTTTCGGCGTGGGCGATGGCCGACTTGATGCTGGCCAGGTCGGTCACGTCGAGCGAGACCACGTGGGCGGCGCCGCCGTCGGCTTCGATCTCGGCGCGCAACTCCTTGAGCCGGTCGGTGCGGCGCGAAGCCAGCACCACCTGCGCCCCGGCGCCGGCCAGCGCTTTGGCAAAGCGCGCCCCCAGACCGTTGGACGCGCCCGTAATCATGGCGATTTTTCCCTCGAAGTTGACTTCAATGCCCACGGCCGGCTCCTATCTGTTCTGCGAAGCGTCATGATGTCACAAAATCTCGGGTTTAGACGGCGCCATCTAATATTGCCCTTAAAATGGCGTCTACATTGCAATCGACGCCGAAAAGCCGCACACTCGTGCTTAAATTTTTAACCTACCTCACACCATGACAGACCAGACCACTCTCCTAGAACAATACGGCCCGCGCGAGGCGATGGAATACGATGTCGTCGTCGTTGGCGGCGGCCCGGCGGGCTTGTCCGCAGCGATCAGGCTCAAGCAGCTGGCGGCCGAACAGGGCCGCGAGGTGTCGGTGTGCGTGCTGGAAAAAGGCGGCGAACTGGGCGCGCACATCCTGTCGGGCGCGGTGATGGACCCGCGCGCGATCACCGAACTGTTCCCCAACTGGAAAGAGCTGGGCGCGCCGCTGAACACCGCCGTGACCGAAGACCGCATTCTGTTCCTGACCGAAACCAAGGCTTACCGCACCCCCAACGCCCTGGTGCCGGCCTGCTTCGAAAATCACGGCAATTACGTCATTTCCCTGGGCAATGTGGTGCGCTGGCTGGGCCAGCAGGCCGAAGCGCTGGGCGTGGAAATTTTCCCCGGTTTCCCGGCCGCCGAGGTGCTGTATAACGACGATGGCTCGGTCAAGGGTGTCGCCACCGGCAATATGGGCGTGGACCGCGAAGGCAATGCGAAAGGCGACTTCCAGCTGGGCATGGAGCTGCACGCCAAGTACACCCTGTTCGCGGAAGGCGCGCGCGGCCACCTGGGCCGCCAGCTGATCGCGCGCTACGACCTGAACAAGGGCAAGGACCCGCAGTCCTACAGCATCGGCATCAAGGAATTGTGGGAGATCGATCCGGCCAAGCACCAGCCCGGGCTGGTGATCCACACCACCGGCTGGCCGCTCAAGTCCGACACCTATGGCGGTTCCTTCCTCTACCACATGGAAAACAACCAGGTGGTGGTCGGCTATGTGATCGGCCTGTCCTACCAGAACCCGTATCTGTCGCCGTACGAAGAATTCCAGCGCTACAAGACCCACCCGGCCATCCGCACGTTCTTTGAAGGCGGCAAGCGCATTTCCTACGGTGCGCGCGCGATCACCGCCGGCGGCCTGCAGGCGCTGCCGAAGCTGGTCTTCCCGGGCGGCGCGCTGATCGGCTGCGAAGCGGGATTCTTGAACATGAGCCGCATCAAGGGCAGCCACGCCGCCATCAAGACCGGCATGCTGGCCGCCGAGGCGGCCTATGCGGCGCTGGGCGAACAGCGCCAGCACGACGAACTGGCCGCCTTCCCGGCCGCCTTCGAGCAATCCTGGCTGCACGAGGAACTGCACGTGGCGCGCAACGTCAAGCCGTGGCTGGCCAAGGGCCTGTACCTGGGTTCGGTCATGACCGCCATCGACCAGATGATCTTGCGCGGCAAGGCGCCGTGGACCTTGCACCGCGATTACGCCGACCATGAATGCCTCAAGCCGGCCGCCAACTACGCGCCCATCGCCTATCCCAAGCCGGACGGCAAGCTGACCTTCGACCGCCTGTCGTCGGTGTTCATTTCCAACACCAACCACGCCGAAGACCAGCCGGTCCACCTTACCTTGAAGAACGACAGCGTGCCGGTGGCGATCAACCTGGCCCGGTACGCCGGACCGGAAGCGCGCTACTGCCCGGCCGGCGTGTATGAATTCGTCAAGACCGAGGAAGGCGGCGACCGCCTGCAGATCAATGCGCAGAACTGCGTGCATTGCAAGACCTGCGACATCAAGGATCCGACCCAGAACATCGTCTGGGTCACACCGGAGGGCGGCGGCGGGCCGAACTACCCGAACATGTAAGCCTGTTCAATGCGGCAGCTGCCGGGCTGCCGCGCTGGCCATCGCCTCGAATTGCGCGGGCGGCAGCGGATGGGCGAACATGAAGCCCTGCGCATAGTCGCAGCCGGCATCGACCAGCAGGGCGCGCTGCACCCGCGTTTCCACCCCTTCGGCCACGACCTTCAAGCCCAGCGCGTGCGCCATCGCGATGATGGCCTCGCAGACCACCAGGTCGCCCGGATCGTGCTCGATGCGCGCCACGAAGGACTGGTCGATCTTGACGTAATCGACGCCGAAGCGGGTCAGGTGCGACAGCGAAGCGTAACCCAGCCCGAAATCGTCGAGCGCCACCTGCACGCCCATGGCGCGGTATTGCTTGATCCGCTCAAGCACCTGCGGCGCGGCGCCCATCAATGCGCTTTCGGTGATTTCGATCACGATGCTGTTGTCCGGCAAGCCCAGCTGGCGCAGATAGCTGTGCCAGCCCTGGTAGCCATCGGTGTCGCGGCGAAACTGCACCGGCGACTTGTTCACGCAGATCTGAAAGGCCGGATCGATCCCGCGCTGCCACTGCTGCGCCTGCTGGGCCACCTGGCGAAACACCCAGTCGCCGATCTCGACGATGAGGCCATTCGATTCGGCGAAGGGAATGAAGGCGGCCGGCTCCAGCAGGCCGCGCACCGGATGGCGCCAGCGCAGCAGCGCCTCGGCCTTGGTGACCTTTGCGCTGGCCAGCGAGACGATGGGCTGGTACCAGATTTCGAACTGGTGGCCGGCGATCGCGGCGCGCAGTTCGGCCCCCATGTTCTGGCGCGTCGACGCGCCCTCCTGCAGCTCGGGCTGGGCGTAGGAGTAGCGGCTGCGCCCGCCCGCCTTGGCCGCGCGCAGGGCCTGCCCCGCCTGCGCCATGAGCAGGTCGATGTCGGTGGCGTCGGGCGGGTACAGGGCGATGCCGATGCTGGCCGAGACGAACACGCGCCGGCCGTTCAGGTCGAACGGCTGGGCCAGCGCGGCCAGGATGGACTCGGCGATGCGCTCGACGCTGCCGACATGGTCCAGCCCGGCCAGCACGATCCCGAACGAGTCGCCGCCGGTGCGCCCCAGGGTGTCGGTGGCGCGCACGCAGGTGCCGACGCGGCGCGCCGCCTCGGCCAGCAGGATGTCGCCCAGCTCCGGGCCGAAGCGGATGTTGATGTCCTTGAAGTGGTCCAGGTCGAGCAGCGCCAGCGCCACGAAGCCGGCGCTGCGGTCGGCCTTGCGCATGTCGAGCGCCAGCCGGTCCATGAACATATTGCGGGTCAGCAGGCCGGTCAGCGTGTCGTAATTGCTTTGCTGCCAGGCCAGCGCCGACGTGTCGCGCCGTTCGCCGATGTCGCTCACCAGCGCCAGCGCGCCCATGTACTGGCCCAGGCTGTCGAAAATCGGATTGGTCGCCAGGGTGGTCCAGAGGCTGCGGCCATCCTTGTGCAGGAAACGCAATTCGTGCCGCTCGGCAATGCCCTGCTGGCGCCGCGCCAGATTGCGCTCGACCAGTGCGCGCCCCTCCTGATCCATGAAATCGGCCAGCGGGCGGCCCATCATCTCTTCGATGCGGTAGCCCAGCATTTGCGCCATCCTGGGGTTGACGAAGGTGGTGCGGGCGGCGGCGTCGATTTCCCAGATGCCTTCCTGGGCGCTGTGGACGATGCGCCGGAAGCGTTCCTCGCTGCGTTCGAGCGCGGCCAGCCGGCCCTCGGACCGTTCGACCGTCACCCGGCAGGCCTGGGCGCCGCCGTCGGCGCAGCCGACCACGGTGACCGGGATGCTGTTGCCCTCGCAGCGCAGCGCGAGCATGCAGCGCACCGGCACGTGGCTGTTCAGGCCGCGTTCGAGAAAGGCGTCCCAGTCGGGCAGGAAAGGCGCATGAATGAAGTCGCGGAAACGGCGCCGGGTGCAGTCCTGGCGCGTCATGCCCAGCAGGTCCGCGCCCACCAGATTGGCCTGCAGGATGGCGCAGTCAAAGCCGATCAGGAAATAGGCCAGCGGCGACAGCAGGTGCAGTTCGTTGTACCAGGCCTGCTCGTCCTCGTGGCGCAGGCGCTCGACGCTGACGCCGCAGCTGTCGAGCAGCGGTTGCGGTCCGTTGGGGTCGCGCGGGGCCAGGGCTGCCGGCAACGGCGGCGCGGCCCCTTCGTTCGACGCGCGCCTGCGTGCGCGTTCGCCCATGCGTACACGCACGGGCGGCACACTGCCAAAGGATGCGGAATCGTGCTCGTTATCCATCTCACCTCGCGCTGGGCTTCGTCAGGGACAGCAGTTCGGCAAAGACTAGCAGCGTTCGCAGCGCCTGTCGAGCACTGGCAGGCGTTTCAACGCCCGGCCGCTCGAATGGATGAGCGGCGCGGGCGCAGCGCACCCGGGCGTGGCTTTTTGCCGACGCGTCAGCGTTGGCGGCCGCGGCTGCCGAAGCGGTGTCCGCTGATCAGGGTGGTGCTGTGCACCAGGCTGGACAAGCCGATGATCAGCTGCACCAGGGTGTGATCCGGCAGCACCCACACCTGCCCGGCCGGCTCGGGTGTGCGGGTGGCGGCCACGATCAGCGGCGCCACCCAGGCCGCGTCCGGCTCGACGTCGAGCACCACGGCGTCATCAAGGGTCTGCATATAAATGTTGCCGCCCTCGGTCAGGGTGAAGCACACGCCGAAGCCGGTTTCCTGCGGGCCGATATGCTCGGCCAGGCTGCGGTTGTGCGCATCGATCCAGTCATCGACATCTTGCGGCGTGGACAGTGGCGTCCAGGGAACGGGGCGGAAACGGGGCGGTGCGGTATCTGGCGGCAAATCGGCGTTCATGACAATCTCGGGAATCGAGCGAACCAGGGCTCGGGTAGCTGGTCATAGTAACGTTAACGTCAGGAATTGGACAGGAGGCCGTATGCAGCAGCACCCGCAACAGTATCGTCCCTTCGCCGGTGGTTACGTCTCGGAGTTCGACGAATTCATGGGCCGCTACCTCGCCAAGCGCCCGCAGGTGGTGGAAGACCGCCAGCGTGGCTGGTATATCTGGTGGGACCACCGGGTCGACTTTGACGAACTCGATAAGGAGCACCAGTCGGAGGTGCCGGAAAAGCCATACCACTACGAATGACCGGCGGGCGAAGGCACCGAGCGGAGCAGCCAAGACCACGATGCGGCGAGCATTGAATTTTTATTCATTTTGCCAATATACTACTTGGAGGTTTTTTCCACCGACAATCTGCTGGTCACTCTTCCATGACATCTTCGCTGGTTACGCAGGTATTTACCGCCTTGGCAAAGTTCACCAGCGACAGCCGGCTGTATGAGCTGGCGGTTGGCGGCGACCAGTTGAATCTGGGTTCGGGAGGTTTGCTGGTCGAAGCGTTTGCCGCCGATGAACAATTGCAAATGGTCGGCAGCCGCGACGTCATCGCCCTGTCCACCAACGCCCACATCGTGCTTGGCGCCCTGCTGGGCCGGCCCGCCACATTGAAGATCAGCCTGGCGAACCGCACCCGCGCCAATTTCCACGGATTCATCACTGAGATCGATCTGCTTGGCAGCAATGGCGGCCTGGCGCGCTACCGCTTGCGGCTGTCGCCGTGGTTGTGGCAATTAAGCCAGGTGCGCAACAGCCGCGTGTGGGAAGAAAAAACCGTGACCGAGATCATCGACTCGGTGTTCGCCGCCTACCTTCCGTTGGCGCAATGGCGCTGGAGTAGCGAGGTCGACAGCTTTCTAACGGAGACGGGCGTGCGCAGCTATTGCTGCCAGTACCGCGAAACCGACCTCGACTTCGTCACCCGCCTGCTGACCGGGGAAGGCCTCGCCTGGCGCGTCGAGGATGGCAAGGACGGCCATTGCGTAGTGCTGTTCGCCGACAGTACCCGGCCCAGCGCCGTGCCGGAAGATGCCAGCAGCGCCGAGGATGGCGGCATCCGCTACCAGGCCGCGCGCGCGGCAGGCAGTCAGGACGGGATCCAGGCGCTGACGACCAGCCGCGCGGTCACCTCGGCCAACACCACGGTGCTCAGCTACGACTTCAAGACCAGGAAAATCGTCACGGCCAGTGTGGCTACGCAAACCCAGCAGCGGGTTGTGCTGATGCCGGAGCACTTCGACGCGCCCGGCCAGGGGGCATTTGCCAGCTCGACCGAGGCCGGGCACTACGCGCTGCTGCATGCGCAGGCGCTGGAAGCGCGCGCGGCCACGTGTACCATGCGCTCGACGGTGCGCACCCTGCGCGCCGGCACGCGCTTCAGCTTGCTCGACGGACCGTTCACCCGGCTGAGCCAACCCGCCTACACGGTGCTGCGGGTGCGCAGCGTGGGCGTGAACAACCTGCCGGTGCCGGCCGTCGAGGGCCTGGCCGAATTGTTCGGACCGATACCCGAACTGCTCGACGAAGCGCTACCTGTCGCGGACGATTATCGCGAACGCGCCATCAGCCAGGCACAAGCCAGCGGTTACGCCAACTGGTTCGATGCGATTGCTGCCGAGCTTCCGTGGCGCCCGCTGCATGCCGACGACAGCGGCAAGCAACGCAGCCATCCCAAGCCGACCGCGCGCGGCAGCCAGAGCGCCATCGTGGTGGGGCCGAACGGCAAGAGCATGCCGAACGGCGCAGACGAGCTGTACTGCGACGCGCTGGGCCGGATACGCATCCGCTTCCACTGGCAAGACCAGGGCGGCTGCTGGGTACGCGTGGGGCAGCGGCTCGCCGGCGCCGGCATGGGCTTCCAGTTCCTTCCGCGCATCGGCCAGGAAGTGATAGTGCAGTTTCTGGAAAATGACATCGACCAGCCAGTCGTGGTCGGCGCGCTCTACAATGGCCAGGGAGAAGGCGGCGTTGCGCCTACCCCCGCAGGAAAGTTTGTGCACACGAGCGACGGCAAAGTGTTCGATGTGGCCCACGATCACGCTGTCTCGGCGCAGGGCAATCTGGCAGGTGGCAACAGCCCGGTGTGGCATGGCGCTCCGGCTGCCCATGCGGGCCACCACAATGCGGCGGCGCAGTGGGGCCTGCGAAGCAAGGAGTTCGGCGGGCGCGGCTACAACCAGCTGCTGTTCGACGATACCGATGATCAGGGCCGGGTGCAGCTGCGTAGCACGCACGCAGCCAGCGAACTGAATCTGGGGCATCTGATCCACAGCGCCGACAACTATCGCGGCAGTTTCCGTGGCCATGGCGCCGAACTGCGAACCGATGGGTACGGCGCGGTGCGCGCCGGTGCCGGGCTGCTGGTTTCAAGCTACAGGATCGGCCATGCGGCATCGGGGCGCGACCCGGCCGGGGACAACGTGGCCGGGATCGCCCTGCTCAAGCAGGCGGTCAAGCTGGGCGAGGTATTTAGTGGCGCTGCGCAGACGCACGAGACAGTCGGCCTTGCCGCGCATCTGGGATCGTCCAAGGCGGGAGCGAGCGTGCTCGATGAGAATGCGGCGCCGTTGAAGGCGCTGCTGACGGCGGTGTCGGGCATGGTCGGCAGTGCCAGCGTCGACGCGGCCACGAAGGATGCAGCAGCCAAGAGCACTGATCCCGGCGAGGATAAGCTGCCGCACGTAACCGCCCCGGTCATCGCGGTATCGGCCAAGAGCGGGCTGGGTGTCACCGCAGGCCAGAGCGTGCAACTGGCCAGCGGCGAAACCGTGACCCTGATGAGCGGGCAGGATACGCAGTTCGTTACTGGCGGGCCGATGCGGGTGCACAGCGGGCAGGCGTTCGGCGTTCTTGGCGGCGCGGTAAAGGCGGGCGAAGGAGGACTCGGGCTGCAGATGATTGCGGCCCAGGGCGCGGTCGAGCTGCAGGCGCAATCGGACGTGTTGAAAATTCAGGCGCGCGATCTGGTAAATGTGATCAGTTCGAACGCGCATGTCGATTGGGCTGCGGCCAAGCGTATCAGCCTCTCGACGGCGGACGGGGCGAATATCACGATTGAAGGCGGTAATATTACAGTCCAGTGCCCGGGCAAGATCACGGTCCATGCCGGGAAGAAGAGCTTTACGGGACCTGATGAACTTAGCTACGCCATGCCGGGCTTGGCCCGCAGCATCTGCGTCGCCTGCCTCAGAAAATCGCTGGCTGCTGCACCGGCATTCACAACCGTGGAATAGGCGATGTTTATTGACCCATTAACCCAAAACTGGTTTGACGAGCTCAACGTCAAGGCGCAAGCCAGACCGCAGGCTCATCACGCATATTTGCTGCTCGATGGCGCGTTTGTCCCGGGACTCCATAAAATGCTCGGGGATAAGCCGAAGGCGATCTTATTCGAGTCGCTCCCCGGGTGTTCCGAGGAGGCCAGGGATGTGTCACCGTTCTTGATTTCCCTGAATTCGGTGGACCCTGCCATCACCGCAGTTCTCAGCCGTTGTAGCGGCTGGCCTATGGTTAGTCTCATCGAAACCACAGAGCCGCTAGAGCGACTATCCGCCCGCTTGGGAGCGTGGTGCCTGGTGGAAGCTGATGGTCAGCAGTTCAATTTCAGGTTTCCGGATACCCGACGGCTACCATCGATTTTTCGCGCACTGAACGAGATCCAACGTGCGCAGCTGACAGGCCCAGCCCTGAGCTGGTCGTACGTGTCGCGGGATGGAAAGTGGGTGGATCTTGCGATTGAGGGAAGGGACATTGACATCGTAGACCAACCCAAACTCGATGGGGCACAGTTCGCCATGCTGGTGGAGGATAGTCGGGCGGACGAGATATTGACGCTGCTAACAGATCGTGGCCATGATCCGTATAGAAATCCCGCCAGAAGCCACGCATTGGTGACGACAGCGCTGGCAATCGCCCAGGAGGTGCTTTTGGAAAATTACGTGGCTCTGGAATGGTGCGAATGTTTTTGGCGAAACGATGAGTTGTTTGACCTAGAGCCTGCCCGCTTGGCGTTCGCTCGGTGGAAACACGATGCCGGAGAGCAATAAATGCCAAATGCAATTCGATCACTGTTGATCGCTACAGTGTGCGTACTCGGAGCACCTGTACTCGTCGCGTGTGCTAAGCCAACAACAGTGGGGGTGGAAATTCATGCCGTCAACTATAGTGGCGACGACTTCAGCTATGTTTTGGTGGACCCAAGCAATCCCAATACTGCAAGCGGCGGCGAAACTATCGCTCCATATGCGGCCGGAGGGACGGTATGTTGTTTTACGTTGCCAAAAAAATGGCGCCCAGGAATCAAGATCGAAATCCGCACTACTCAGTGGTTGCCTAAGCTCCCAAACGGAACATTACCCGAGGTTAAAAAGACTGAAGTGGTGGATGTGCCACGCTATGCTGAAGGCATCCCGGGTGAAGTGTGGGTGCTCCGTGCTCCTGACGGGACAATGAGTGTGGTGTCGACGAACTTCCAGCCTGACCATCCCAAATGGCCCGGGAAGATCAAGGGCTGGCCGGTTCCGTCCATTGAATATCGGCGTGAATATTGGGAACTGTTAAAGAAACATGAAGAGGAAGGAGTTGAACTCTACCTTTCACTGCTAGACAGGATCGAAAAGGAACCGCTAGTTGTCGCAAAGGAGTTTTGGGGGTCTGACCTAAAATATTCCAGTGAAGCAATAAGGCAATTTTCCGGCCCAGAAGATCCGAGATATATCGCTTACCTTAAGAAGAAATTTGGCGCGAGCCTTGAGCGTAGCCGAGGATTGTTGAGCAACGTTATGAAGGCACGACCTTGAGTGCTCTCCTCGCCCCCACCATTAAGGATAGTTTCGCGGCGGCGGCCGATTCGGTCCGCTTCTTTACCCAAAATGAGCTAGATGATATTCGTGTCCAATTTGAGTCACGCGAACAAACCGTGCTCGGGGTGCCTGCGGAGTCATGCAAGAACAACCTGTTTTTCGGGTTTTTCCTTGATGGGACGAAGAACAATTATATTCAGGCAGAGAGCGGCAGAAACCATTCAAATGTGGCGCGCCTATACGACTGTTATCCAGGCTTGAGCGTTCCTGGCGTTTTGCCACCCGAAACTGACTGGCAAAATAACCCTTCCCGGTACACGCACTTTTTTAAGGTCTACGTGCCTGGGGTGGCGTCTCCATTCCCCCAAGTAGGCGACAGCGGAGTCGGGACTCAGGGCACCGCAGGCGCAGCGTCTGGCGCACTTGGCGAACGCCGTATCATCTGGGCTCTGATACAAGCGGTTAATAACGTTCATCGCTACTTTATGAAGGCGCCGTTAATCCGTTCCGAGGAGATATCGGGTTTACTTAAGCGAATTTGCCTCAATAAGTCTTCCCGCCGATTGCTGGAGCCGAAAGGCGCGTGGTCTTCTTCTGCCTCCGATCGCGACCCTGATATGCGGCCACGCATAGAATTCGAAAAAATACTGCGGCGGTTGCATACAGCAGTTTCACAACATTGGCCTGACGAAAAGACTGGGAAGCCACGTAAGGTCGATCCCGGAATAGTGAAAAAGATCTACGTGTCCATATTCGGTTTTTCGCGCGGCGCAACGCAAGCACGTGCTTTCATAAATTGGCTCCAATCATTGTGCAAGCTCGACGCTGAGTTACGTGGCAAGCCAGGCCAGCTGACGCTTGGGGGCTTCGACGTTGAGTTTGATTTTTTGGGCTTGTTTGATACTGTTGCTTCGGTGGGAGCCGGCAACACACTCGGAAATAGCATCGCGGGTAAACTATTTGATGGCCACGGCGCTTGGGCGGACGCCGAGGAAAGCTTGCGCATTCCAGAAGGAATAAAATGCCTGCATCTGGTTGCTGCACATGAACTGCGGCGGAGTTTCCCGCTCGATTCTGTCGCAGTGAAAGGCACTCTTCCGGCAGGATGCCAGGAGATGGTTGTGCCAGGAGTTCATTCGGACTTAGGTTGTGGATATTCCCCGGGTGAGCAAGGCCGCGGCACCGACCCGAACGGTGCGGATATGCTTGCGCGTATTCCACTACTCTTGATGTACAAAGCGGCCAGACTGAGCGGCGTTCCGCTCAAACTGGAAATGGCGCGACCGGTAGCACAAGATCGATTTCGATTGAGTTTGGGAGCAATTGCAGCGTTCAATGCATATATCGGTGAGTGCAAAGTGGTTAGTGGCCCGATCCACCTGGTTATGCGTGAACAAGCACGTAAGCAGATGGAATGGCGGATTTTTCGACGTATCACCGGGAAAAATCCCCTACAAAAAAGCGCAAGTTTTGAACGGGCGTCTACGTTCGACCAGAACGACCTTTATAGTGCCGGGCGCGAGTTCGAAACAGAAATCGCCGAATTCATTGAGTGGAGAAAATCAAAGGGCAAAGCATTCAAGGCTGCCGTGCAAAAGGCAGGCTTTAATAACGAGCATTTGTCAGAATGGGAAGAGATAGCGACCTGGTGGAATGACGAGGTATGTCCTAGCCAAGCGGTGGTCCGGTTTTTCGATGATTACGTTCACGATTCCCGGGCATGGTTTAAGTTAATCCCTGGAAATCCGGACAATGAAAGAGACCTCCACGAACTTCTTTCCGAATGGGTCAAAAAACGTCGGGCTGTAAAGGCGCACAACGAAGCCGAGGCCAAGCTTTTTAACAACGGCAAGCGCAAATCAACAGGCTTGCTGACGGTTGGAAACATGGAATATAAGTATGTTCCGCTCACTGATGGATTGACCGACGACGAGCAGCGTGTTGCGGACGAGTATGCGAAGACTGGAAAAATTCCTCGCATGAATACATCTGGACGGGAACCATTTAGTTCGTCGTGGGAAAGCTGGGGCTTGTCTGGCCGGGCAGGCTATTTAAGGTTTCGTAAGATTTACGGTGGGCTTGATTCGGTACTGCTATCTTCAACTCCTGGTTACGTTAGAGGACGCTCTGAGATCGCCGGCGATGTATCGAACAACGAGGCCGGTTTCACTGGTTGATTAGCTGATGGCTATGCTGCCATCGGTTGCTGAGCGCACTCGTCGCGCAAGTCGGACTACCTTGAAGTAAGCCCCGCACGGCACGAGGAAATCCGCCATCTCCCCGTGCCGGCCTCGACTTAAGGCTTGACCTCGACAATGCTGCCGTCGGCCTTGTAGCTCAGCGGTGCGATGGCGATCGAACGCCGTTCGCCGCTGCCGCCGGGCAGCAGGTTGTCGTGATAGAACAGGTAGGACTTGCCATCCTTCTCCAGGATGGCCTGGTGGTTGGTGGAAATCTTCAGGTAGTCGAGAATCACGCCGCGATAGGCGAACGGGCCAAGCGGCGAATCGCCGGTCCCGTACACGATCTGACCGGGCCAGCCGGTGCTGAAGCTGAAGTAATAGCGGCCGTCATGTTCATGGATGAACGGCGCTTCGCCATATTTTTTCTTTGGATCATTGGCCGGAAAACCGGTGATCACCACGTCGCGGATCGGGCCGTCGGTGCTGATCATGTCGGCCTTGAGCTTGACGACCTTGGGCACGCGCGTGCCGAAGTACATGTACGCCTGGCCCTGGCGGTCGATGATGACCGCCGGGTCGATCGGCTCGTCGCCGGCGTTGGCGTCGCGCGCCTTGTCGACCAGCGCGTCGGTGCGGGCATCCTTGAACGGTCCGGCCGGATGATCGGCCACCGCCACGCCGATCTTGTCGCCGCCCACCGGCGCATAGAAATAGAACTTGCCGTTGCGTTCCGCCATCTCCGGCGCCCATGCCTTGGCATCGGGCCGCGCCCACTTGAACACGCTCACGCCGAGAAAGCCGCCATCATCCTTCCAGGTCTTCATGTCCTTCGAGCTGTACAGGCGCCAGGTGGTCGAATCCCAGTACTTGCCGGAATTGGAGGCGTCGTCGGTGGCGTACAGATAGAAGGTGCCGCCGCCGGCGTCCTTGACAAAGTGCGGCGACGGATCGGCATTGAAACGCTGGCTGATCGGCGTGGCAGCCATGAGGGCCGGCGCCGCCAGCGACAGGGCAAGCGCGGCGAAGCGGGAAAGAGCGAGCATAGGTCTCCTGGGTGCAAGCTGTTAACGATAACAACAGCCTATGCCGATCAACCTGCTTTGTCAATAGCGCACCAAGCTGCGCCCTACCCCTTCCAGGTTCTTTTCAGGCCGGTATCGGCATGAATCCAGCCGCCGCGCGGACCGGCGCGGTAGTAATAACCCACGCCCCCCTGGCGGAAGCTGCGCACCAGCCCGCCGAGCACCTCGGCGTTCAGGTTGGCGATGCGCACATCGGCCGCCTTGCCGTCCAGATGCAAAGACTGGCGCGCGGCCGGCACGCCCGATTCGATCAGCGCCTGGTTGGTCTTGCGGGTGCGGTAACCCGACAAGATCTCCAGCGGCTGGTCGATGCCGTACCGCGCGATGAAGGCTTGCGTGCCCCACAAGGTCTCGAACAGCTTGGGATCGATGGGCGCGGTCTCCTTGCCGGTGACATCGCGCATCAGGTGGCACAGTTCCTGATAGGCTGAATCGACGATTTCGCCATCCTTCCAGTACAGCAAGCGCACGCGCTCGCCGCTGGCCGGGCGGATCAGATTGAGCGTGCGCGGCTTGAGCCAGAAATCTAGGTCGAGCGCTTGCGCATCGAAAATGTCGGGCGGCGGCGCCAGACCGGGGGCGTCGTCGTCGGTATTGGCTTGCCGCGGCTGGGCGGCATAGGCTGGCAGCGCGGTGGCCCCGAGCGCGGCCACTCCCAGGCTTCGGTATAGAAAATCTCTGCGGCTAGGCATGAACGGTAGCGTCGGTTCAAAGGAAGGCGCCACTATAGCGCAAGCGGCGCGGGCGCACGTAGCATCAGTGCTACATTTTTTGTGCGCTGCAGCTCAGGCGGTGCCGCAGTTGCAGAAGCGCTTGCGCCTGGAGGGGCAGTCGTCCGCGGCATCGCCGTCGAGCTTCTTCCAGAAAAAGTCGCATTCGAGACCGAAGCAGGACTTTTCCTTGCCTGCCAGCAGATAGCCATGATGAGCAAAGAAGGCGCTGGCGGTGGCGGTGCTGTTGAGCTTGACCACGCCGATGTCCCAGCTGCGCGCCTGCGCTTCGACGGCGCACAGCAAGGCCTTGCCGACACCCTTGCCCTGCGCTTCAGGCAGCACATAGCACAGCGACAATTTGCCGGCCTGGGTCAGCAGGGCCACGCCGGCCAGCTCGCCGTTGTACTCGGCCACGATGGTGTGGTTGGCGGGCGCACTGATCCAGCTGGCGATGTTGGCCGGTTGCTTGTTCCCCAGCCACGCCTTGAGCGTGTCGGCCTGGCCGCGATGGTCCCGATGGCAACACTCGGTGATGGACCGGCACAATACTTGGCAAACGGCAGCGGCATCCTCGGGTGCTGCCAGGCGAATCAGAATACCCATATTACGGCTCACAAATATCTTAACAACCAGAAAATCATATTGCCTGTCACCGAGGCAGCGCGACTATACAACAAAGCGGATTTTTCTGCTGTCGAGTCGGTGCCGCACTGCGGCAAACCGCTTCCTGCAAGTGACCGCATGAACGGCGATAATGGATTATTCTGCAACGCATCCAACCAACCGGAGTTTAATTATGCCAAACGCCGCGTTCACACGCCGCCTGTTCCTTGCCGTCTCCGCCGCCGCCCTGCTGGCGCCCTTGAGTGCCCGCGCCGCCGAGACCGAATTGCTGAACGTGTCCTACGATGTTGCCCGCGAACTGTACAAGGACATCAACCCCGCCTTCATCGCCGACTGGCGCAAACGCACCGGCGAAACCGTGACGATCAAGCAATCGCACGGCGGTTCGAGCAAGCAGGCGCGCGCGGTCGCGGACGGGCTGGAAGCCTCGGTAGTAACCATGAATCAGGCCAACGACATCGACATGCTGGCCGAGCGCGGCCTGGTGGCAGCCGACTGGGCCAAGAAATTCCCGCACAATGCCGCGCCTTACTACTCGACCATGGTGATCCTGGTGCGCAAAGGCAATCCGAAACGCATCAAGAACTGGGACGACCTGGCCAGGCCGGGCGTGGCGGCGGTCATCCCCAACCCCAAGACCGCCGGCAATGGCCGCTATACCTATCTGGCGGCCTGGGGCTCGGTGCTCAAGAAAGGCGGCACCGAAGCCCAGGCGCGCGATCTGGTCGCGCGCATCTTCAGGAACGTACCGGTGCTGGACGCCGGCGGGCGCGCCGCCACCACCACCTTCACCCAGCGCCAGATCGGCGACGCCCTGGTGACGTTCGAGAACGAAGTGTCGATGGTGCGCAGCGAATTCGGCGACAACTTCGAAGTCGTGTACCCGGCCACCTCGATCCTGGCCGAGACCCCGGTGGCCGTCGTCGACAAGGTGGTCGACAAGCGTGGCGTGCGCAAGCAGGCCACCGCCTATCTGAACTTCCTGTATTCTGATGCCGGCCAGGAAATCGGCGCCAAGCATTTCCTTCGGGTACGTTCGGATGCGGTCATGAAAAAATTCGCCGCCAACTACAAGCCGGTCAGCCTTTTCACGGTGGACGAGGTGTTCGGCGGCTGGAAATCGGCACAAAAGAAACACTTCGACGACGGCGGCGAGTTCGACAAGATTTACACGCCGAAATAAGCCCCGAGTGCCTGCCACTGCGCTGCCGCCTCCGGGCGGCAGTGTCCATCCAAGCGGCCCCATCATTGCAAAAGTACACGTTATCAGCATCTTACGTGACTTTTATGAGAAATTAGTTGCATCGCTGCCTAAAAAAGTAGCGTGCGGCGTAGACACGGTTCAGCTCAGATGATATCTTCACTGCTGAACTTAGTTGCCCTGTAGCTATATCACCTTCATGCCCGCGCGCTCGTGGCGCCCCGACATTGAACCCAACACAAGCACCCTCACGGAATTTATGATCAAGACACTGCTCGCCACCGCCCTTCTGGCGGCCTCAGCCACCTTTGCCAGCACCGCCATGGCGGTGGGCTTCGGGTCGCAATCGGTCCTCGTGATCGAAGACGGCACCGGCAAGGTATTGCTGGAAAAGAATGCCAACGCGGTCGCCCCGATCGCTTCCCTGACCAAACTGATGACCGCCATGGTCGTGCTCGACGCCAGGCAGGACATGCACGAGATGATCGCCATCGAACAGCGCGATGTCGACATTCTCAAGCACAGCACCTCGCGCGTGCCGGTGGGCGCCAGGATCAGCCGCGGCGACGTGCTGCAGCTGGCCCTGATGTCCTCGGACAACCGCGCCGCCGCCTCGCTGGGCCGCACCTATCCGGGCGGCGTGGTCGCCTTCAAAGCCGCCGTGCGCGCCAAGATCGCCGCGCTGGGCATGAGCCAGACCACCATCGAAGAGCCAACCGGCCTGTCGCCGAACAACAAGTCGACCGCCGCCGACCTGATCAAGATGGCCACCGCCGCTGCCGCCTACCCGGAAATCAGCCGCATCACCACCGAAGCGCGCGACATCATCCAGATCAACGGCCGCGGTGTCGAGTACCACAACACCAACCGCCTGGTCGGCGCCAAGGGCTGGGATATCGGCCTGTCCAAGACCGGCTACACCGAAGAAGCGGGCCGCTGCCTGATCATGCGCATCAAGGCCGCCGGCACCAACGCCACCCTGGTGCTGCTCAACGCCAGGGCCAGCTCGGTGCGCATCATGGATGCGCTCAACATCCGCCGCCTGGTTTCCGGCGGCGAGCGGGACGACACCACCGTCGCCACCCGCAAGCGCGTTCGTTCGCCGCTGATGGCCAGGGCATCCGCCGGCGTGAGCAAGAGCGCCGGCGCGCGCACCACCCGCGTCAAGTACAAGGTCCGGCCCAAACTGCGCCGCCGTGCCAACTGAACCGTGCCGGCGTCAGCGCTGCGCGATCAGCTCGCGCAGCCCGCTGGCGCGCCGGGTGCGCCGCACGATCGCCTCTCCCAGTATCCCCGACCCCGCCGACACCAGCGTAAAAAGCTGGCTGGCGCGCGTGATGCCGGTATAGACCAGCTCGCGCGCGATCATCGCGCCGCGCTCCTTCGGCAGCACCAGCACGGTGTGGCGAAACTCCGATCCCTGCGATTTATGCACTGTCATCGCGTACGCCGTCTCCACGTGGCGCAGGCGCGTGGCCAGCACGCTGCGTACCCGGTCGCCCTCCAGGAAATACACCCGCAATGAGCCGGGACGCTCCGGATCGGGCAGCGTCAGGCCGATGTCGCCGTTGAACACGCCGGTGCCGTAGTCGTTCCGGGTAATCATGACGGGCCGGCCGACATACCATTCGCCGCGCCGGCGGATCAGGCCCATGGAATCGAGGCGCTGTTCGATCGCTTCGTTCAAGCCCACCACGCCCCACTCCCCTTCGCGCACCGCGCACAGGATGCGGAACGCTTCGAAGCGCTCCAGCACCATCGCCACCCACGCGTCGTGCGAGCTTCGCTGCGCACCGGCCGCGATCAGTGTCAGATAGACGCCATGGCCGTCCACCCCCAGCTGCACGGCCTGATGCTGGTGCGCGTGCTCGAACCAGCGGACCGCCGGATCGCCCCCGCGCAGCACCGCTTCGGCGCGTTCCACGTCGCCCGTGTTGACGGCCAGTGCCAGCTGGCCGATCGGCCCGCCGAAGCGGCGGCTCTGGCGCAGCATTACGGTTTGCTGGGCCAGCGCGCCGCCGTTGCCGCCGAACTGCTGCGGGATGGTTTCGCCGGTGGCCGCCTGGGCGTAGGCCAGCGTGGCGACCGAATAGCCGCCCTCCTCCGCGTTGCGGCACAAGTCGCCCAGCACCGCGCCGGCCTCCACCGACGCCAGCTGGTCCTTGTCACCCAACAGCACCAGGGTGGCGCCGGGCGGCAGCGCATCGAGCAAACAGGCCATCATCTCCAGGTGCACCATCGACGCTTCGTCGACGATCAGCACGTCCACGTCGAGCGGATTGCCCTTGTGGTGGGCAAAGCTGCGCGTATCGGGCCGCGCGCCCAACAGGCTGTGCAAGGTGCGCGCCGGCCCCATGCGGGTGGTCAGTTCGCGCAGCGGCAGCGCGCCGCCGACCTTGCCGGCCAGGTCGGTGAGCGCCTTGTCGATCGACTGCTTCAGGCGCGCCGCCGCCTTGCCGGTGGGCGCGGCCAGGGCGATGCGCTGGTCCGGCGCCAAGGCCAGCAGCAGCGCCAGCAGGCGCGCCACGGTATAGGTTTTGCCGGTGCCGGGGCCGCCGGTGATGATCGCCATAGCGCCGCGCAAGGCAATGGCACAGGCCAGCTTTTGCCAGTCCGGCCCGGCGTGCGCGTCGGCGCGCCGCTCGGTGCCGAACAATACGTCGATCCAGCCGCGGACAAGCTGCGGATCGACCTCGCGCTGCCGGGTGGCGCGTGCACCGACGGTCTGCGCGACCAGCATTTCGTCGCGCCAGTAGCGGCGCAGGTAAAGCCGCTCGCCGTCGAGCACCAGCGGCTGGTCGAAATCCAGGTCGCCTACCTGCCAGACCTGGTCGCAGCCGGAGAGCTGGACAATCCAGCCCTTGACGTTCCTGGGAAGCGGCGCGGCGGCCGCGGCCAGCGCTTTCCAGGTGTCGGCGTCCCAGCCCAGCAACCGCGCCGGATCGGCCAGTTCCTCCAGCATCAGGCAGCTGTGGCCGCGCCCTTCCAGCTCCGACAGCAGCACGCTGGCCAGCATCAGCGAGGGCGGCGCGCTGCCCAGGGTGGCGATAAAGCGCGCGAACGCGCCCGACAGGCGGCGCAACTGGCCCGCCTGGGTGAGTTCGTTCACCTGATCGAACAAGACCTTCATGCGCCCTCTCCCAGCAGCCGGTCCAGACCATCGAGCAGATCGGGATCGGGCGGCAGCAGATAGCAGCCGCGCGTGGCGGCGTTGGCGATCCCGCGCAGGAAAAAGAACAGCGCGCCGCCCAGCTGGCGCGCCGGATCGTAGGCGTCGCCCAAACGGCTCCTGAGCAGGCGGTGCAAGGCCAGCATGTAGATCGCTCCCTGAATGTCGTAACGGTGGGCGGCCATGCCGGCCGCCATGGCGCTCTTGCTGTAGGCGGCGTCGCCCGCGCCCAGCGCGTTCGATTTATAGTCCAGCACCCAGTAGCGCCCTTCATGTTCGAACACCAGGTCGGCGAAGCCCTTGAGCATGCCGTGCAGCTGGCGCTCGGGCAGCGCCGGGCGCGGCGTGTCGTCCAGCAGGTGCTGGCGGCACAGCCGGTCGAGCGCGCTGGAATTGAGCGCCGCGCTGGGGAACCAGAACTCCATCTCCGGCAGCAGCACTTCCAGGCCGGCCAGCGCCACGCCCACCTGCGGCAGACGCGTCAGGACCACGCTGCGCAGCCAGGCCACGGCGTCTTCCTGGCGATGGCCCCAGCCGGCGCGCTCGCAGCGCTGGCCCAGGCGTTCGGCGAATTGCGCGTCGTCCGCGCCCGCAAAGCCTTCCTGCGCCATCCATTCCAGCTGCTCGTGCAGGAAGTTACCCGGCACCGAGCCGCGCGGGAAGCGATGCCATGGCGCGTCGTCGGCGCGCAACTGCGGCAGCCGGTCTTCTTCCTCGAACAGCGTTTCCTCCTGGGCGCGCATGGGCGCGGCGCTGGTCTGGCGCGCCAGCGACGTGAACGAGCCGACCGCCCAGTTGCGCTCGAATGCAGCCTGGTACGGCGGCGGATCGATCAGCGGCGGGCGGGTGTCGTGCCGCGCCAGCATGGTCACGCCCTCGGGCGCGGCCAGCGTATGCAGCTCGATCGGGCTGTCGCGACCGCGCAAGCCCTCCCAGCGCGAGCGCATGTCGCCCGCCGCGATCGGCGCGCCGCCGGTCAGCAGATAGCCCAGCGCCGACTCGTGCAGCCGGTTCTCGCCCTTCTTGCGGTTGGCGACCGCCGCCACGCCCAGCCACATGAAGTGGCGCGCGCGCGTCAGCGCCACGTACAGCAGGCGCAAGTCTTCCTCGATGCGCGCGCGTTCGACCGCTTCCAGCGCCTCGTCGCTCAGCGCCAGATCGATGCGGCGCACGCCGTCCGCGCCGACGAACTCGAAAAAGCTGCGGTTGCGCCGCTCGGTCCTGCGCGCCGTGACCGCGAACGGCAGATACACCAGCGGGTACTCCAGGCCTTTGGACTTGTGCACCGTGACCACCTTGACCAGCTCGGCATCGCTTTCCAGTCGCAGCACGCGCTCGTCGCCGCCCTCGGCGCTGCCGTCGATCTGCTCGCCGAACCAGCGGATCAGGGCCTGCTCGCCATCGAGCTGGCTGCTGGCCTGCTGCAGCAGTTCGGCCAGGTGCAGCAGATTGGTCAGGCGCCGCTCGCCGCCGCTTTCCCGCAGCAGGCGCGCCGGCAGCCCCAGTTCGTGCACGAAGCGGCGCAGCATGGCCAGCACGCCCTGGCGCTGCCACACCACATGCAGGGCCTTGAGCTGCTCGATGCGCTCTTCCCACGCCACCTCGTCGGCCGACAGGCGCGCCAGTTCGGCCAGCGCCAGGCCGGCCGTGCGGGTGGCGAAGGCGGCGCGCGCCAGCGAACCGTCGAGCGGACTGGCCACGGCATGCAGCCAGCGCAGCACGTCGGCCGCCTCGATGCTGTCGATGACGGAGTCTTTGTCGGACAGGTACACGCTGGGCACCATGCGCTCGGCCAGCGCGCGCCGGATTGCGGCGGCCTCGCGCCGGTCGCGCACGAGGATCGCGATATCGGCCGGCATCAGACGGCGGAAGCTGTCGTTCTCGCGAAAGCCAACGTCAGGGTCGTTGAGCAGCTTGACGATATGCTCGGCACTGTGATGGGCGAAGTACGCGCGGTAATCGTCGGCCGACAGGTCGTCGTGATCGCAGCTGCACACGGCCAGGGCCTGGTACGGCCCGGCCACGCCGACCAGCCGCTCGGCCTTGTCCACCGCCTTGACCGGCTCGAACGGCAGCGGATTGACATCTCCCTGGCGGAAGCGGAACGCTCCGGCGGCAAAGCCCGGATGGCCGTCATGCGGTTCGGCGTGCAGGAACAGCTGGTTGACCGCCCGCACCAGCGCCGCCGTGGAACGGTAGTTGGTGCCGAGCTGATAATGCCGCCCCTCGGTGGCCCGGCGCGCGGCCAGGTAGCTGTGGATATCGGCGCCGCGAAAGCCGTAGATCGACTGCTTGGGGTCGCCGATCAGGAACAGGCCGTGCGCCGGATCGTTATCGGCCACGCGGTACAACAGATTGAAAATCGCGTACTGGTCCGGCGAGGTATCCTGGAATTCATCCACCATCGCCACCGGGTATTGCGCCGCGATGCGCTGGCGCAGCGCCTCGCCGTTCGGCCCTTCCAGCGCCGCTTTCAGGCGTTCGAGCATGTCGGCGAAACCGAACTGGCGGCTCTTGCGCTTCAGGTCGGCCATGCGCCGCGCGATGCTCACCGCGGCATGGCGCGTCAAAGCATGCGCCAGCGGGTCGATCGCCTGCAAGCCTTGCAGCAGGCTGCCGGTGCAGTCGAAGCATTCCGGCACATCGGTCCAAAAATCCTTGCTGAAGGCATCCATGATGCCCTCGCGTGTCAGGCGCTTCCAGGCCGTGTCGCTGAGCGCCGGCATCACCGCCTCGGGATCGCTGGCCCAGGCACGCAGGGCGTCGAACCACTTGACCAGCGAGTCCGCCCGCAGCTTGTTCCCGTTGAAGCATTTGGGCGCCAGCGCGCGCTGGGCGGCGATCCACTGCTCCATGGCGTTGGCGCGCCCGGTCCAGCCATCCTTCAGGCGCGCCAGTTCGGCGGCCTGCGCGCGCTGCATGCGCGCGATCAGCGCGGCCAGCGATTCGCCCTGCGGGGGCGCTTCCAGCACATGCACGCGGCGCACCAGTTCGCGCACCGACTGCTTGAGCACGCCAACCTCCGGCCACACCTGCAGCAGCGCGCCCAGCGCCGCGGCGTTGAGCGGATAGACGTGCTGGCGCCAGTAGTCGTGCGCGGCGTCCTCGAACAGGCCGTGCTCGTCGCTGACCAGTTCTTCGTCGAACAGGCTGCCGCTGTCGAAGGCGTGCTCGCGCAGCATGCGCTGGCACCACGCGTCGATGGTGAAGATGGCCGCTTCGTCCATCGTCTCGGCGGCCAGCATCAGGCGGTGCGCCGCCACCAGCCGCGCGCTGTCGTCGGGACAGGCTTCGCCAAGTGCGTCCAGGTAGCTGTCCGCGCGCCTGGCCTCGCCACGGAAGTAGGCGGCCGCTTCCACCAGCCGCTCGCGCACGCGGTTCGACAGTTCGCGCGTGGCCGCGCGGGTGAAGGTCATGACCAGGATTTCGCTCGGCGCGAGCGCGCGCATGAAACCGCGCTCGCCGCCATGGCCGAGCACCAGCCGCACGTACAGCGCCGCGATGGTCCAGGTCTTGCCGGTGCCGGCGCTGGCCTCGATCAGGCGCGTGCCGTGCAGCGGAAAGCGCAGCGGGTCGAGCAGTTCGCTCATGCCGCATCCCGTTCCAGCGCGGCCGCCTTGACGTGCTGGCCGATCCACTCCGCCAGCGGGCCATACAGCTCCTGCGCCACGGCGGCAAAGCGGCCGTCGGCGCTCAAGGCCGCGTAATCCGGCCACAGGCGCGCCAGCGCTTCGTCGCCGACTTCGCCGGAAATCTCGAAGCCGCCGTCATACGCGGTGCGCGCATCGCCGCCGCGCAGCAGCGCCAGGGCGCTTTTGCAGGCGGTCGGCAGCGGCGCGTCCAGATTGCTGCGCCACAGGCGCACGATGCCGTTGAGCGTTTCCAGCGCCGCAGCCGGGTCGAGCGGCGCCATGGTGACGATGGCGTCGCGCGCGACCAGGTAGCCGGTCAGCGGCTGGCCGGCGGCAGCGGAGGCCAGCTGGCGCAGCCATGCGCCGATCAGCTTATCGCCGCGCGGCCCGCCTTCCCTGTCGGTGACTTTGGAGGACATCTGCGCCAGCCACACGGTGGCGCCTTCACCGCTGCGCAGTTTGTCGATCCAGTCATCGAGGTGCACGCCGCCCAGGTCGAGGCTGACCGGCAGTTTGGACGCGCCGTCGGCGAAACGCCGGCACAGCGCCAGCCATGCGCTGCGCACCGGGATCAGTTCGTCCACCAGGCGGCGCTGCCACTGCTGCCCCACCAGGCCGATCGGCAGGACGCCTTCGCGCCCGAAGCGTTCGGCGCGCAGGGTCAGGCCGGCGCGCACGTCGGACAGCGATTCCGGCTCGCTGGCGTCGTCGAGCAGCGTGTCTTCCAAAAAGTAGCGCTCCAGCGCGTCCAGCGAAAACGGTTCCTCGTCTTCGCCGATCAGGTCGGCTTCGGCAAACGACACGCCCAGGCGGCGCCGGAAGAAGTAGCGCGCCGGCTGGCGCAGGAAGCTGGCCAGCTCGCCCAGCTTGAGGCGGTAGTCGGGTTCCAGTTCGTATGGCGCCAGCGCACCGTCCGGGCTGCCGGCAGCGGCATGGGCGGCGCGCCACTCCGCGGCATAGGTGCGCAGGCCGCCGGCTTCGAAATAACGGCGGCTGAACGGCTGCAGCGCGTGCTCGGTGGTCATGGCGCGCACATCGAGCTTCCAGCCGGCCGCCAGGTAATCGCGCAGCTGCGCCACCAGCACCGAGGCCGGCTGCTCGCTGTTGTCGCGCACATTGCGCCCGACCCAGCTGATATACAGCTTGTCGCGCGCGGCCAGCACGGCTTCGAGCATCAGATAACGGTCGTCGTCGCGGCGCGAGCGGTCGCCCGGACGCGCCATGCCGGGCAAGGCCAGCAGATCGAAGTCGGCCTGGCCGGCGCGGCGCGGGAAGTCGCCGTCGTTCATGCCGAGCAGGCATACGGCGCGAAACGGCACCGCGCGCATTGGCATCAGCGTGCAGAAGGTCACGCCGCCGGAGACGAACTGGTGGTTCAGGGTGGGCTCGTCGAGTGCGCCCAGCCAGGCCTCGCGCAGCACCGCCAGCGGCACCGCTTCGTCGAAGCCGGCGCTGGCGCAGGTTTCCAGCCAGCCTTGCAGCGCATCGTTCAGTTGCGCCAGCGTGAGGCGGTCGCTCTCGTCGCTGGCGTCGAAGAACGCCGCCAGCAGCGCGCGCGCCTGCGCGCCCCAGTCGGCCGGGCTGCGCTCCTGCGCCAGCAGCGCGCGCCATTCAAGCAGGGTTTCGATCAGCTGGGCCAGCGAACCGGCCAGCGCCGCATCGAGCCCGCCCACTTCCGCATACGGTTCGATGCCGCCGAAGCTGGCGCCGGCGCCGCTGGCGTAACCGAGCAGCATGCGGCGCACGCCGAAGATCCAGGCGTTCTGTTCGCCGGCCGAGCCCAGGCCCAGCCCTTCGCGGTGTTCGTGGTCCAGCCCCCAGCGCACGCTGGCCCCTTCGATCCACTGGCCCAGCGTGGGCAGGTCGTCTTCGCCCAGGCCGAAACGGCTGGCCACGGCCGGCACGTCGAGCAGGTCGCGCACTTCGCTCTGGCGGCAGCGCTGCAGCGGCAGGCGCAGCAGCCATTCGAGCGCCACCAGCAGCGGATTGACGCTGCGGTCCTTGACGTCGCCGATTTCAAACGGGATGAAGCGCGGATCGCTGCGCTTGTGCTGGTCGAACACGGCGTGGATCGCGGCCGAGAAGGTGTCGATATCGGGCACCATGACCACCACCTCGCGCGGACGCAGGGTGGGGTCCTGCGCGAACCACGACAGCAGCTGGTCGTGCAGCACTTCGACCTCGCGCTGGACGCTGTGGGTAATGTGAAATTCGATCGAGCGGTCGTGCGGCGCGGGCGGGTCGAAGGCGTGCTCGCGTACCGGCAGCATGTCGCGCACGGCCGCCTGCACCTGCGCCAGCAGCGTTTCGCCCTCTCCTTCCGAGAACAGGTCGATGCGCAGCTGGTGGCCGCTGTCGCGCGCGCTGTCGAATTCGTCGAGCAGGCGCACGAAGTCGCGCCCCTGCCTGCCCCAGCTGGCCAGCAGCGGATGGCTGTGCGCGTGCATTTCTTCCAGCGGCACCAGGCCCAGGTCGACGCCGCCGCGCGCGCGCTGGCGTTTGCGTTCGGCGCGCAGCAGGTCGCGCCCTTCGATGATGTCGCCCCAGTAGAACTGGCAGGGATTGGGCACCGCCAGCAGCACCTGGGTGTGGCGCGCCAGCGCGGCCACGGCCTGCAAGGTCTGGTAGGGCAGCGTCGACATGCCGAACAACACCACCCGGCGCGGCAGGCGCCCGGCCGGCGCGGCGCCGCCTTCGATTTCGTCGACGAATTGCTGGTGGATGGTGGCGCGGCCCGACTGGCGCTGGGCGGGCGGCAGGCTGGCATGCACCGCGCGCCAGAGCTGCGCCTGCCAGCGCTGGTCCGGCGGCAGCGCCAGGGCGTCGCCGCGCGCGCTGCGCAGCAGGTCGCGGCCTTCGGTCCAATCGGCCAGCCAGTCGGCGCGGTAGACCTGGTACTGGTCGAACAGGTCGGCCAGGCGTTCGGCCAGCTGCAGGCGGCGCTCGGGATCGCCGTCGCCCAGGAAGTGGCGCAGCGGCGCGAACACCGGGTCGCCCAGCAGCGCGGGCAGCAGCCGCATCAGGCGCCAGGTCAGCGGGCCTTTGTCGTACGGCGAGCGGCTGGGCACGCGCTCGCGCCCGAGCATGCCGCGGTAGGCCTCCCAGAGAAAGCGCGCGGGCAGCGCCACCCGGGTGGCGGCGCACACGCCCAGTTCCTCGGCCAGCGCGATCTTGAGCCATTCGGCCACACCGTTCGATTGCACCAGGATGGTTTCGAACTCCAGTGGCCCGAGCGGATGCGTGCGCAACCAGCCGAACAGCGCTGCGCGCAACTGTTCGAGTTGATTTCCGTGCAAGATAATCAGGCCGGGGGTGATGGACATGGGGTCGGGGGTATGCGTACCGGGTTGCGGGCACAGCATACTATCTTTGGGCGCGCTACGGTAGACGGTTTCAATGCGGAAGAGTTCCGCTAAGTGCCGTCGTTCTCAGCCAGCTCCATCGCAACGTGCTCGGCCAGCGTGTCGAGCAGCGCCGCCATCCTGGCCACGATGGCCCTGGCCTGTTCCACCGTGCCGCCATCGCGCAGGTCTTCGAGTTGCTGGCACTGCTGCGCAAAACCCATCGCGCCAACCGCCTTGGCCGAGGACTTGATGCGATGCCCCAGGTCGCACACGCGCTCCATGTCCTCCCGCACGAGCGCCTCCTCCAGCTCGGCCAGTCCATCGCGGGCCGCATCGAGGAACATGAAGGCATACTTGCGCATCTTGTCGGGATTGCCGCCGAAAGTGCTCGCCAGCGCCGCCAGGTCGAGCATGCCCGGATTGACCGAGGGCTGCCCCGCCGGTTCCGAGCTGCCGAAGCCGCCGTGCTGGGAGCGCCGGCGCCGTTCGCGCAGCGGGCGCTCGCGCATCCATCGGGCGATCACTGCGAACAGCACGCGCGGTGCGATCGGCTTGGTCACGAATTCGTCCATGCCCGCTTCCATGCAGCGTTCCTGGTCGCGCCGTCCGGCATTGGCCGTCATGGCCACCACCACCGCATCCTGCAGGCGCGCGTCCGAGCGGATCATGCGGGTGGTTTCGAAGCCGTCGAGCACCGGCATCTGCACGTCCATCAGCACGCAATCAAAGCGCTGCTTGAGCATCAGGTCGATCGCTTCGCGCCCGTTGTTGGCCACCACCACGGTGGCGTTGACCTCTTCCAGGAGTTCCTTGCCGACCTGCTGGCTGAACAGGTTGTCCTCGACCAGCAGGATGTGGGCGCCGCTGATCTGCGCCAGCACTTCCGGCGCGATCTGCCCCCCGCTGGCCGGCAGGAAGTTCAGCGCCTGCTCCAGGCGCGCGGTGAACCAGAAGGTGCTGCCCTTGCCGGCCACGCTGTCGACACCGACCGCGCCGCCCATCAGTTCGGCCAGCTGCTTGCTGATCACCAGCCCCAGTCCGGTGCCGCCGTACTTGCGGGTGGTCGAGGGGTCGGCCTGGTGGAAGGACTTGAACAGCTCGGCCACTTCGCTTTCGCTCATGCCGATGCCGGTGTCGCGCACTTCGAAGCGCACCAGCTGCGCGCTCTCGCTGCGTTCCTGCGCCTCGGCGCGGATATGGATGCTGCCGGTGTCGGAGAACTTGATGGCGTTGCCGACGAAATTGAGCAGCACCTGTTCGAGCCGCAGCGGGTCGCCGCGCAGCTGGTTGGCCAGGCCCGGGGCAATCTCCACGTGCAGCGCCAGGCCCTTGGCGCGCGCGGCGTCGCCCAGCTGGTCAACGACATTCTGCAGCAGCTGCGCCAGCCCGAAGTCGAGCGTTTCCAGGTCCAGCTTGCCCGCTTCGATCTTGGAAAAATCGAGGATGTCGTTGATGATCCCCAGCAGATGCTGGCTGGCGTGGTAGATTTTTTCGAGGTAGTCGCGCTGCTTGGGATTGGCGACGGTTTTCAGGGCCAGGTGCGACATGCCGATGATGCTGTTCATCGGCGTGCGGATTTCATGGCTCATATTCGACAGAAAGTTGCTCTTGGCCTCGTTGGCGGCGTCGGCCTGGGCCTTGAGCTTGTGCAGTTCGGTCACGTCGGTGGACAGGCCCAGCACCGCCGTGACTTCGCCGTCGGCCATCACCGGCACCTTGACGGTCCACAGCTGGCGCACCTCGCCATCGGGCTGGCGGAATGCGACCTGGCCGGCGACGCGCCCCCCGTCCTGGTACACGCCCTGGTCCTGCTCCCAATAGAGGTCGGCCGCCCTGGCCGGCATGACTTCGCGGTCGAACCGTCCGATGATCTGTTCGGCGGGCATGCCCATGGCCTGCGCCGCGCGCGCATTGACGTAGATGTAGCGGCGCTCGCGGTCCTTCATGTAGACCTGCGCGTCGATACTGTCGAGGACCAGGTCGAGCAGGACGCGCTGATCGATTGCGCCGCGGCGCGACCATACCAGCGTGAAGAACAGCGCGCACATGAGCACACTGGCGCCGAACCCGGTCAGCATGGCCACGACCGGCAGATACCTGTCGAACGGGGTGTGCAGGTCGGCGCGGCGGATGCGCAGGCGCGCCTTCCACAGGCTGCCGTTGTAGTCCACCGGCAGGATGGTCTCGTACCATTCGCCGGCGGCGCGGCCTGCGGGCGCCGCCAGGCCGGCGTCGTCGCTGTAGAGCAGGCGGTCGCCCGGACCGATCGTCAGCGGCGCCGGACCGGCGTACAAGGCCAGGTGCAGGCCTTCCACGCCGATGTCGCCGATGGCGCCGGCCACCAGCGCCGGTACCGAAAAGCCGATGCCGGCCGAACCCAGGTAGGCGGCGCGCCGCTCGGCCACGCTGGCCAGGCTGGCGCCGCTGCGGTAGACCGGCATGCGCATGCCCAGCGCGACGTGCGGCGGCGAGCCGACCATGATCGGCGCGCCGCTGGCGGTGATGGCGCCGCTGTCGCGCGCATGGGCCAGCGCGGGCACGGCGGCCGGCACGGCGCCCATGTCAACCCCGATCCGCCCGCGAAACGCGGCGGCCGGTTCGATGTAGGTCAGCACCGTGTAGTCCGGACGGGGACCGGCCGGCCTGATGGGCGCGCCCAGCGCTTGTTCGAACGCGGGCCGTTCGGCTTCGGTCAGGTAGCGCCCGAAACTGAGCGCGTCGACGGCGGGAAAATTGCGCGGCAAATCGAGCGCGGCGACATAGCGGCGGAACTGCTCCCGGCTGACCGGCCCGCCGGCGCTGTCGAACAGCGCCACCAGGGCGCGCAGCACGTCGGCATAGGACTTGATGCGCGCCGAGAGACTGAACTGGGCGCTGCGGCCGAGCGCTTCGACGCGGCGGTGGGCGTCGTCGCTGACGACTTTTTCGGTCACCACGTACGCGAGCGCGCCGACCAGCAGCGACAGCGCCAGGCCGGCACTCCAGAGCAGCGTGCGCCGCCGGCGCAGAGCGCTGCCGCTGCCGCCGATCGTGTGCCCGAATCCCGTCCCCATCGATTCCAATCCTGTTGTTGTTATGTTATCGCGGGCCAGCCATGCGGACCCAGCTGCCAGCATACTATCAAAGCCGGCGCATGCGAATAGCCGACCGGTGCCGAAAAAGGCGCGGCATTATTGCTATGATGAACGATCGAAACCCGACACGGCAGAATGCATGACACAATTTTTTCCTGAAAGCGATGCGCCGGCCGACCCCCATGGCTGGCTGGAAGAGGTCCACGCCGACGCGGCGCTGGCCTGGGTGGGCGAGCGCAACGCCGCCGCGCTGGCGGAGCTGCAGGCCGCCCCTGGCCACGCGGCCCTGCTGGCGCGCCTGTCCACCATCCTCAACGCGAAAGAACGCATTCCCTACGTCGGCAAGCACGGCGGGCACGTCTACAATTTCTGGCGCGACGCCGGGCATGTGCGCGGCCTCTGGCGCCGCACCACCCTGGCCGACTATCAGCAGGCTGAACCAGCGTGGGAAACCGTCATCGACCTGGACCAGCTGGCCCGCGACGAGGATGAAAACTGGGTGTGGGGCGGCGCCAGTTTCCTGCCGGAGAGCCAGCGCTGCCTGATTTCGCTCTCGCGCGGCGGCGGCGACGCCCATGTGGTACGCGAATACGACACCGGCGCGCGCAGCTTCGTGGCGGACGGTTTCAGCCTGCCCGAAGCCAAGGGCGATGCGCACTGGGCCGGGCCGGACGCGCTCACCGTGGCCACCGACTTCGGGCCCGGTTCGATGACCAGTTCGGGCTATCCGCGCCAGGTCAAGCTGTGGCGCCGCGGCACGCCGCTGGCGGCGGCCGCGCTGCTGTACCAAGGCGCCCATGAGGACCTGAGCGTGTCGGCCTACCACGATTTCACGCCCGGTCACGAACATGATTTCGTCGAACGCCAGATAGACTTCTACACGAACGAGTTGTTCTTGCGCGACGGCGAACGCCTCATCAAGATCGACAAACCCGACGACGCCAATGCCTACACGGTGCGCGACCAGCTCATCGTCGAATTGCGCTCGGACTGGGACACCGGCGCCGCCGTCTACCCGCAAGGGGCGCTGCTGGCGATCGGCCTGGCCGATTTCCTGCAAGGCGGGCGCGCCTTCACGCTCCTGTTCGCGCCCAGCGCCACGCGCTCGCTCGACAGCGTGACGATGACGCGCTCGGCACTGCTGCTCAACGAGCTCGACAACGTGAAGAACCGCATCGTCGAACTGCGTCAGGTGGACGGGAAGTGGCACCGGCGCGACGTCGACGCACCGGCCTTCGGCGCGCTGGGCGTGAGTGCCGTGGACCCATACCATTCCGACCAGTACTTTCTGACCGTCACCGATTTCCTGACCCCGACCACCTTGTACCTGGCCGAGGCCGGCAGCGATGCGCGCCAGCGGCTCAAAGCCATGCCGGCATTCTTCGACGCGGCGCCGTACACGGTGCAGCAGCACCATGCGGTCTCGGCCGACGGCACGGCGGTGCCGTACTTCGTCGTCATGGGCCAGGCGACCCGGCTGGATGGGCGCAATCCGACCGTGCTGTACGGCTATGGCGGCTTTGAAATTTCACTGACACCGTATTACAGCGGCGTGACCGGCGCGGCGTGGCTCGACCAGGGCGGCGTGTATGTGCTGGCCAATATCCGCGGCGGCGGCGAATTCGGCCCGCGCTGGCATCAGGCGGCGCTGAAACAGCACCGCCAGCGCGCCTTCGACGATTTCATTGCCGTGGCGGAGGACTTGACGGCGCGAAAAATCACCAGCGCGCGCCACCTGGGCATCATGGGCGGCAGCAATGGCGGCCTGCTGGTCGGCGCGGTCATGACCCAGCGCCCGGAATTATTCAATGCGGTGGTGTGCCAGGTGCCGCTGCTCGACATGCGCCGATACAACAAGTTGCTCGCTGGCGCATCCTGGATGGGCGAGTACGGCGACCCGGACCAGCCGCACGAATGGGAATTCATCGGCAAGTATTCGCCGTACCATCAGGTCGCGGCCGGGCGCGCTTACCCGCGCGCGCTGTTTACCACCTCGACCCGCGACGACCGGGTGCACCCCGCCCACGCGCGCAAGATGGTGGCGCGCATGCAGGAGCTGGGCCACGACGTGCTGTATTGGGAGAACATGGAGGGCGGCCACGCCGGCGCGGCCAACAACGACCAGCAGGCGCTGATGTGGGCGCTGACCTACACCTTTCTGCACGCCCAGCTGGCGCCTTGAGGCCTATCAGCTCTGCCAGCTATCTGCACCGCGTTCCCGGGTTTTAAATGGGTTGAAAGGGCTGCGCCCTTCCAACCACATGGCCCCGGGACCGCCCCATGAACCACACCAACGTCACTTTCCTCCAGGCACAGCACGGCAATGAAGCGGCGCGCTTTCGCGGCGAGAGCGCGTTCTGGACCGGCGCCATCGGGGTGGGCGTGAACGTGATCCTCGCGCAGATCGCCGATGTCGACGAACTCTCGGCCAACATCCTGGCGCTGCCGCCGCGCAAGGCCGGGCACCGCGCCGTGGTCGGCCAATACCTGGGCATCGTGCAGCTGCTGGCCACCGCCTGGGCCACGCGCAGCAAGCCTGCCCTGCTGCTGGCGCTCACTTCCCTGCACACCTTTGCCGAACGCATCACCGGGCACGAAGGCCCGCAATTGTGCGGCGCCTTTGCCGGCATGGGCGCCGACGGCGTCCACGCTGCCAGCGATGCGGCGCGCCTGATCGGCAACGTCGGCGCGCGCCTGGACTTTCCGATCCGGGCGCTGGACGCCATCAACAGCGATTTCGGCAGCTATCTGGGACAAATGGCGGCCGCCTCGAGCGACCTGGAGGTCGACACCGTGCTGGTGACCCAGCGCCTGCAGGCCGACCATGTGCACGCCAGCGTGCTGTCGCAGCAGATCGATGCGGTGCAGGCGCGCCTGGCGGACACGCGCCAGCGCCAGCAGCACCACTGGCCGCTCAGCCAGCAGGCCGAGCTGATGCGCCAGGACGCGGCCGGCTACAGCTCGGAGCTCGACAGCGCGCGCCGCCAGCTCGAGCAGATCCGCGCCGACCAGGCCGCGCTGCTGGCCGAGGCGGCCCACCTGCAAATGTTGTTGCCGACCCTGTCGGCCTATCTGGCTGGAATCGACCGCCTGGCGGCCGGCATCAACGCGGCCCTGTCCGGCGCGCTGGCGCTGCAGGTGCAGTTGAGCGAATTGCATGAAGCGGTGCTGATGGCGCCGGGCAGCGGCGAGTCGGCCGCCGCCCAGCTGGCCAACGCGCTGCCGAACTGGCGCAGGCTGTGCGCCAGCATGAGCGCGGAAATGGCGCAGCGGCCATGATGCGCGCCTCAGGACGCCTTGCGGAGCTGGCACAGCGTGGCATAGGTGCCGGCCACGTCGACATACAGGGCCACGGCCTTTTCCACGCCGATC
>CAMLIL010000053.1 GCA_946480015.1 uncultured Oxalobacteraceae bacterium
CCGTCACCGAGATCCACGACTACCTGCGCCTGCTGTACGCGCGCGTGGGCACGCCCTACTGCCCCAACCACCCGGAAAATCCGCTGGCCGCGCAGACGGTCTCGCAAATGGTCGACGCCGTGCTGGAACTGCCGGCCGATACCAAGCTGATGATCCTGGCGCCGGTGGTGGCCAACCGCAAGGGCGAGCACACCGACCTGTTCGAAGGCATGCAGGCGCAGGGCTTCGTGCGCTTTCGCGTGCAGAGCGGTACCGCCGCGGCCAAGATCTATGAGGTCGACGACCTGCCCAAGCTGAAGAAGACCGAGAAGCACACCATCGACGTGGTGATCGACCGCGTCAAGGTCAATGAAGAGATCAAGCAGCGCCTGGCCGAAAGCTTCGAGACCGCGCTGCGCCTGGCCGACGGCCGCGCGGTGGTGCTGGAAATGGACTGCGGCCACGAGCACGTCTATTCGAACAAGTTCGCCTGCAACGCCTGCGGCTATTCGCTGCAGGAGCTCGAGCCGCGCCTGTTCTCCTTCAATAACCCGATGGGCGCCTGCCAGGAATGCGATGGCCTCGGCCACATCGAATTCTTCGACCCGCGCCGCATCGTCGCCTTCCCCAACCTGTCGCTGGCGTCGGGCGCGGTCAAGGGCTGGGACCGGCGCAACCAGTTCTACTTCCAGATGCTGTCGAACCTGGCGGCGTTCTACGATTTCGACATCGACAAGCCTTTCGAGCAGTTGCCCAAGACGGCGCAGGACGCGGTGCTGTTCGGCTCCGGCAAGACCGTGATCCCGTTCACCTATGTCAATGAACGCGGCCGCACGGTGATCCGCGAGCACAGCTTCGAGGGCGTGGTGACCAACCTGTCGCGCCGCTACCGCGAAACCGATTCGATGGCGGTGAAGGAGGAGCTGGCCAAGTTCATCAACGAGAAGCCCTGCCCGTCGTGCGAAGGCGCGCGCCTGCGTACCGAAGCGCGCTTCGTGAAGGTCGGCACCGGCAAGCAGCAGCGCGCGATCTATGAGGTGGCGCGCAAGCCGCTGCGCGAGTGCCTGGAATTTTTTGAGAAGCTCTCGCTCAAGGGCGCCAAGCGCGAGATCGCCGACCGCGTGGTCAAGGAAATCATCTCGCGCCTGCAGTTCCTCAACAACGTGGGCCTGGATTACCTGTCGCTCGACCGCAGCGCCGATACCCTGTCGGGCGGCGAGGCGCAGCGTATCCGCCTGGCGTCGCAGATCGGCTCGGGCCTGACCGGCGTGATGTATGTGCTCGACGAACCGTCGATCGGCCTGCACCAGCGCGACAACGACCGCCTGATCGAGACCCTCAAGCATCTGCGCGACATCGGCAACAGCGTGCTGGTGGTCGAGCACGACGAGGATGCGATCCGCACCGCCGACTACGTCGTCGACATGGGTCCGGGCGCGGGCGTGCATGGGGGCGAGGTGATCGCCGAGGGCACGCTGAAGGACATCCTGAAGAACAAGCACTCGCTGACGGCCAAGTACCTCAACGGCAGCCTGAAGATCGCGGTGCCGAAGAAGCGCCAGGCGGCCGATCCGAACCGCCAGCTGGTCATCACCGGCGCCACCGGGAACAATCTGAAGAAGGTCTCGCTCAAGCTGCCGGTCGGCCTGCTCACCTGCGTGACCGGCGTCTCCGGTTCGGGCAAGTCGACCCTGGTGAACGACACGCTGTACCCGGCCCTGTCGCGCCACCTGTACGGCTCCCAGACCGAGCCGGCGCCGCACGATTCGATCAGCGGGCTGGAACACTTCGACAAGGTGATCTCGGTCGACCAGGCGCCGATCGGCCGCACGCCGCGCTCGAACCCGGCCACGTACACCGGCCTGTTCACGCCGATCCGCGACCTGTTTTCGGGCGTGCCGACCGCCAAGGAACGCGGCTACAGCGCGGGACGCTTCTCGTTCAACGTCAAGGGCGGGCGCTGCGAGGCCTGCCAGGGCGATGGCGTGATCAAGGTCGAAATGCACTTTCTGCCGGACGTGTACGTGCCGTGCGATGTCTGCAAGGGCAAGCGCTACAACCGCGAAACGCTGGAAGTGCATTACAAGGGCAAGAGCATCACCGAAGTGCTGGAGATGACGGTGGAAACGGCGCACGAGTTCTTCAAGCCGGTGCCGCTGATCGCGCGCAAGCTGCAGACCTTGCTGGATGTGGGGCTTGGGTATATCCGCCTGGGCCAGAGCGCGACCACCTTGTCCGGCGGCGAAGCGCAGCGCGTCAAGCTGTCGCTGGAACTGTCCAAGCGCGATACCGGCCGCACGCTGTACATCCTGGACGAGCCGACCACCGGTCTGCACTTTCACGATATCGACCTGCTGCTCAAGGTGATCCACCGCCTGCGCGACCAGGGCAATACCCTGGTCATCATCGAGCACAACCTGGATGTGATCAAAACCGCCGACTACATCGTCGATCTGGGGCCGGAAGGCGGCGCCGGTGGCGGCAGGATCATCGCCAGCGGGACGCCGGAGGAAGTGGCGGCCAATCCCGACAGCGTGACCGGCAAATACCTGATTGCGCTACTGAAGTAAGCCCCGACGATGTACCGCGACGATAATGTCGGCCTATAATGGTGATGAACTAAAACTAATTTTCCGCCATGCCGACCCCAAAAAGCCAACTCGCCGAAGCCGTTCAGGAAGCCGCCGAGCAGCCGCTCAAGCAGGACGTACTGCTCAGCCTGCTTGGCTACAATTTCCGCCGCGCCTATCTGACCGTCGTGCCGCTGTTCGAAGAGCGCATGGCCCGGCACGCGCTGCGCGCGGTGGATCTGTCGGTCATGAGCCTGTTGAAGGCCAATCCCAACATCACGCAAAAGCGCCTGTCGCAAGCGATCAATGTGTCGCCGCCCAACCTGGCGATCCTGCTCGACGGGCTGGAGGGGCGCGGACTGGTGCTGCGCCAGCGCAATCCCTTCGACAAGCGCTCGCAAACGCTGGTGCTGACGGACGATGGCCTGCAATTGTGCAACCAGGCGGAAAAGACCGCGATGGAGCTCGATCTGGAGGCGTGTGCCACGCTCAGCGCGGACGAGCGTGCGCAATTGCTCAAGCTGCTGCAAAAAGTCTTCCTCGGGTCCGCTCCGATCTGACGATAAAAAACGGCGCGTGGATCACGCGCCGTTTTTTCTGATACAGGCTGCCGCGCTTATGACGCGAGCCGCTGCTCGAGAGCGGTCTTGGTGTCGACCAGCTCTTTAGGCAGATGGTAGGCGAGCTTGTCGAACAGCTCGTTGTGCAAGGACAGTTCGGCTTTCCACGCGTCCGTGTCGATCGAGGTGATCGTGTCGAACTGCTCCTGGGTAAAGCTGAGGCCTTCCCAGTTCAGATCGTCGAAACGCGGGGTGACGCCAAACACGTTTTCCGATCCCGCCGCGGCGCTGCCTTCGATGCGTTCCAGCATCCACTTCAGCACGCGCATGTTGTCGCCGAAACCGGGCCAGACGAACTTGCCGTCGGCATCGGTGCGGAACCAGTTGACGCAATAGATTTTCGGCAGCGTGGCGCCCTTGCCTTCCAGCTTCTTGCCCATGTCCAGCCAGTGCTGGAAATAGTCGCTCATGTTGTAGCCCATGAACGGCAGCATGGCGAACGGGTCGCGCCGCACCACGCCCTGCTGGCCGGCGGCCGCGGCGGTGGTTTCCGATCCCATGGTGGCAGCCATGTACACGCCTTCGATCCAGTTGCGCGCTTCGGTGACCAGCGGCACAGTGGTCGAACGGCGGCCGCCGAAGATGAAGGCCGAAATCGGCACGCCGGCCGGATCGTCCCAGCTCGGATCGATCACCGGGTTTTGGGTGGCGGCCACGGTAAAGCGGGCGTTCGGATGCGCGGCCTTGGTGCCGGACGCCGGCGTCCAGTCCTTGCCCTGCCAGTCGATCAGGTGATCGGGCGCCTGCTTGGTCAGGCCTTCCCACCACACGTCGCCATCGTCGGTCAGCGCCACGTTGGTGAAGATGGTGTTTTCGCGCATGGACGCCATGCAGTTGAAGTTGGTCTTCTCGTTGGTGCCCGGTGCCACGCCGAAGTAGCCGGCTTCCGGATTGATTGCGTACAGGCGGCCGTCGGCGCCCGGCTTGATCCAGGCGATGTCGTCGCCGATGGTGGTGATTTTCCAGCCCTTGAAGCTGGCAGGCGGAATCAGCATGGCGAAGTTGGTCTTGCCGCAGGCCGAAGGGAAAGCCGCCGCGACATAGTGCTTCTTGCCTTCCGGCGATTCCACGCCGAGGATGAGCATGTGTTCGGCCAGCCAGCCGGTGCCGCCCTGCCGGGCTTCCTGGTAGCCCATATTCGAGGCGATGCGCAGCGCGAAGCACTTCTTGCCCAGCAGCGCGTTGCCGCCGTAACCGGAACCGTAGGACCAGATTTCGCGCGTTTCAGGGTAGTGCACGATGTACTTGGTCGGGTTGCACGGCCATGCCACATCTTTCTGGCCGGCGCGCAGCGGGGCGCCCACGGTGTGCACGCACGGCACGAACTGGCCATCGGTGCCCAGCACGTCGTACACCGCCTTGCCCATGCGCGTCATGATGCGCATGTTGACGGCGACGTAAGGCGAATCGGACAGTTCCACGCCGATGTGGGCGATCGGCGAGCCGAGCGGACCCATCGAGAACGGCACCACATACATGGTACGGCCGGTCATGCAGCCGTCGAACAGGCTGTTGAGGGTGCCGCGCATTTCGTTGGGGTCGGTCCAGTTATTGGTCGGGCCGGCCTGCTCGCGGGTGGCCGAGCAGATGAAGGTGCGGTCTTCGACGCGCGCCACGTCGGACGGGTCGGAACAGGCCAGGTACGAATTCGGGCGCTTTTCCGGATTGAGCTTCTTCATCGTCCCGGCGGCGACCATCTCGGCGCACAGGCGGTCATACTCTTCCTGCGAGCCGTCGCACCAGTAGATCCGGTCCGGCTTGGTCAGGGCCGCGATTTCCTGCACCCAGTTAATGAGCTGTTGCTGTTTGATGTAAGCTGGTGCGTTCACAGTTGCAACGCCTCCCATGACGAGCTGATTCATAGTACCTCCAATGCCAATAAGAATTCTTATCGTGTTCCCGGCACGGCAGGATCGTCGTCAGCAGTAGTGCTTGCGCTCAAGAACCCCTTCTCAGGAAGGTTCGGCGATACGGCGGTCATGTCGCCAGCCCCGTTGACGAGGAGGCTGGTGGAACGGTAATGCAAGCGTTTAACTCAGCAGTGAAAACTGGTCTAAACACCAAAATTAGGGGCCGATTGTACACCTGCTATTAACCGATTTGAATGCTCGAGCAACAAAAATGTAGGAATATTGACCAACTAATGTAGTAAGCTATTTGAGATTCGTCCAATACTGTTATTTCCCTACGTACTTTTCACTAACTTCGTCCAACTCCCATGAAAATTGCCATTCTCGACGATTGCCAGGATGCAGTGCGGCAGCTGGAGTGCTATCAATTGCTGTCGAATTTCGATGTCAAAGTATTCAGCAATTCGGCGCGCGGCGTCGGTCAGCTGGCCATCCGGCTGGCGCCCTTCGATGCCGTGGTGCTGATTCGCGAACGCACCGTGCTGACGCGCCAGCTGCTGGCCAAACTGCCCAATCTGAAGCTGATTTCCCAGACCGGCAAGGTGGCAGGGCATATCGACGTTGCCGCGGCCAGCGAACACAAAATCGCCATTGCCGAGGGGGTCGGTTCGCCGGTCGCGCCGGCCGAACTGACGTGGGCGCTGATCATGGCGGCCAGCCGCAAGATCGTCCCCTATGCCGGCAATTTGAAGGATGGCTTGTGGCAGACGGCGTCGATCAATCCGCAGCTCAATGGCCTGGGCCGGGTGCTGCGCGGGCGCACCCTGGCCTTGTGGGGTTACGGGCGCATCGGCAAGCTGGTGGCCGGATATGGCCGCGCGTTCGGCATGCGCGTGCTGGTGTGGGGCAGCGAGAACAGCCGCGCGGCGGCATCGGCCGACGGCCATGTGGCGGCGGCCAGCCGGGAAGAATTATTCGAGCAGGCCGATGTGCTGTCGCTGCACCTGCGGCTGGCGCCGGCCACGCGCGCCATCGTGGGCGCCGGGGATCTGGCGCGGATGAAGCCCGATGCCCTGTTCGTCAACACCAGCCGGGCCGAGCTGGTGGCCGAGAATGCGCTGGAAGAAGCCTTGCAGCGCGGCCGTCCGCAAGCGGCGGCGCTGGACGTGTTCGCCAACGAACCGCTCGCGCCCGACGCAGCGCTGCTGCGCATTCCGACCGTGCTGGCCACGCCGCATCTGGGCTATGTCGAGAAGGATAGTTACGAGCTGTATTTCGAAGCGGCGTTCCGCAACATCGTCAATTTCGCCGCAGGCCAGCCGAGCGGTATCCTCAACCCGGAAGCGCTGGCCTAGAGGCTTAAGTCGGCTCGCTCAGCTTCGGTTCGCCGGTCAGATTTGGCGGCTGGGCCGGCATGACGTGGGTGCGCGTCCACATGCCGCTCCAGCCGGGCGGCCAGCTGATGGCAGGGCCGTTGTAGGCGGGCAGGCTGGCCCGCACCGCCACGACGGGCACCGGCGGCATGTCGCGCAGGCCGTCGGCAGCCGCGCGTTCCATGTCGAGGCTGTACATATAACCCGGCAGCAGCGCATCGCACACGCCGGCGAACCAGGCGGTATGGTCGTCGTCGCGGCCGAGCGCCTGCGCCAGGCCCTGCGGATCGAATTTCGCCAGGGCGTGGATCAATTCCTCGGTCGACGCCCCGGGCGAATCGCCCCAGCCCATCACGGGATTATTGTTGTAATCGGCGCCCGAACCGTACCAGCCTTCGCGCCAGGAGCGCTGCATCCAGTCGCGCTGGCCGGTAAACAGATGCCAGCGCCAGTGCAGGCCGGACGGCTTGGGCCAGGAGCGCAAATACAGTTTCTGATAGCCCGCCTGATGCAGCGCGCGCACCATCGCCATCAGGCGCGCGTGCGGCATGCGGTCGGGCGGGGCGCGGCGGAACAGAATCGCTTCGCCGTCGGCGTGCTGCACCTCGTCGGTGGACAGGTTCAGGTCGAGCGTGCGCGACTCGCTGCCGAAGCGGGCCGAGATCCAGCCTGTGAGCAAATTGACATGCGTGATCACGCCGTAGCCGCGATGGCGGTGGAAGATGACGGTTCCGGGAGCAACAGCTTTCATAAAAAACATCCGCGAACAAAACAGGAAGCTGACGCATTTCGACAGCGCCAGGAGGCTGTCGGACTTGGGGAGTCAGAGCGAAAAAATAGCTGGGCGAGGCCAGATTTTGACGATTTCGCAGTGTCAATAGCAAGCTATTGACCGAGAAAACGGCGAAATATGGACCGTCCCAGGTATTTTTGCAGCTGACGATCCCAGGTCCGACAGACTCCTAGACGACACGGTATCATAAGTCCCTACGTCCGATTGTATTTCACACCGATATGAGCCTGCGCATCATCGCCACCGGCGGTACCTTCGATAAACATTACGATGAGCTGAGCGGCAAGCTTGGCTTCGCGCAGAGCCATCTTCCGCAGGCGATCACACGCAGCCGGATCACCATACCGGTGGTGCTGGAAGAGCTGCCTTTGCTGGACTCGCTCGACATGCAGGATAGTGACCGCGAGCGCGTGCTGGCGGCATGCCGCGCGGCCGAGGAGAAGGCCATTGTGGTCGTGCACGGCACCGACACGATGCGCGAAACGGCGGCCGTGCTGGGCGCCGCGGCGCTGGAACAGACCATCGTGCTGACCGGCGCGATGATCCCCTACGAGATCGCCAATTCCGATGCGCTGTTCAATCTGGGGTTTGCCTGCGCGGCGGCGCAGACCTTGCCGGTCGGGGTGTACGTGGCGATGAACGGCAAGGTGTTCACGTGGGATAAGGTGACCAAGAACCGCGCGGCCGGGGTGTTTCAGGCGCTTTGATTCCGTCGTCCCCGCGAAAGCGGGGAACTACAGCATTTCCGTGCCAACTAGGCTGCCGCCTCACCGCCCAGCGCTTCGACGATATCGGCCATCATCTTGGCCAGCTCGCCGGTCATCAGCATCATGTCGTTATCGAAGCGCTCGTCGTCGTTGCGGGTGCTCGAGTCTTTCTCGGTGATCACGTCCAGCGGCTTGATGCCCTTGACCGCCAGCTGCTCGGTCAGCACGAAGGAAATCTTGTCGTTCCACGTCATCGCCAGGCGCGTGCACTGCTTGCCGGCGGCGATGTGGCGGCGGATATCGTCCGGTTCCAGCGTGTGCTTCACATACCGCACCGCGGCCTTGCTCTCGCCGGTGGCGCGCAATTCGGTGTCCTGATCCACGGTAAAGCCGGCCGGCGCCTCGTCATGCTCCAGCCAGCCCGTCATCACGGCCACCGGGGAGCGCTGCACGCGCAGGCTTTCCAGCGGCATGCGGTCGACCGCCTTCAACAGCAGCTTGATCACGTCGTCGGCCTTGGCCGGGCTGGCCGCATCGACCACCAGCCAGCCATTGACCGGGTCGATCCAGGTCCACACATTGCTGCGGATGGAAAACGCGCGCGGCAGCAGTTCGTCGGCCACGCGTTCCTTCAATTCCTTCATCGCCTTCTTGCCCGGCGCGAATCCCTGCGCTTCTTCCAGTTCGGCCGCCTTGGCCTTGGCCACCTGGTTGATCACCGAGGTCGGCAGCAGCTTTTTCTCGCTACCCAGCACGATCAGCATCTGCTTGTTGACGGTGTGGACCAGCGAACCGTTGCCGCGCGGCGAATCCCAGCCCTGGCGCAGCAATTCGTTGCTGCTGGCGGGCACGAAACTCTGGGGCGCCAGGGCCTTTTCCAGTTGCTCGGGGGTGAAATTCCACGGTGCGGGCAGACGGTAAATCTGAAGATTCTTGAACCACATGTGCTTTTGCCTTGTTTCAGTCTAGGGGTAGTAACTCAGGGGAACGACATTCTACACGCGGTATTCCGCGCCAGTGTCGTCAAACAGCCGCAATTGTTCGACCTGGACAGCCTCGCCCAGGCGCACGCCCAGGCCCAGCAGCCGTACCGGCATGGCGCGGCGCTGGAAGCCAGTTTCCATCAATTGTTCGTACAGCATCATCTGTGGCGCCTTACCCACGCATTCGACCGTGGTCTGCTGGAAGTCGGCAAATTTGATCTTCACGAACAGCTTGTTGACCAGCTTTTCGGCGCCGCAGCGCTTGATGCGCCCCATCAGGCTGTCGTACAGCTCGGGCAGCAGCGCCAGGCAGGAAGCCAGATCGGGCACATCGGGCGTGTAGGTTTCCTCGGTGCTGACCGATTTGCGCTCGCGCGAGGTCGATACCGCGCGGTTGTCGATGCCGCGGCATAAATCGTGCAGGCGCGCGCCGAAGCGGCCGAAGTGGCGCTCCAGCTCGGTCAGCGGCCAGCCGCGCAGATCGCCGCAGGTCTGCGCGCCCAGGCTGTTGAGCTTGGCCGCGGTGACCTTGCCGACGCCGAACAGCTTTTTCACCGGCAAGGCCGCGACAAAAGCGTCGACTTCGCCTGGGCGCACCAGCCACAGCCCATCGGGCTTGTTCCAGTCGCTGGCGATCTTGGCGACAAACTTGTTGGGCGCCACGCCGGCCGAGGCGGTGATGCCCACGGTCTCGAAGATGCGCCGGCGGATTTCCTGGGCGATCAGGGTGGCGCTGCCTTTGCAGTGGGGCGAATCGGACACGTCCAGATAGGCTTCGTCGAGCGACAGCGGCTCCACCAGATCGGTATAGTCGTGATAGATCGCCAGGATCTGGCGCGAGGCGGCGCGATATTTGTCCATCGCCGGTGGAACGACCACCAGGTCCGGGCACAGCTTTAGCGCCTGCGCGGTCGCCATGGCCGAGTGGATGCCATAGCGGCGCGCTTCGTAATTGCAGGTGGCGACCACGCCACGCTGGTCGGGACGCCCGCCCACGGCCAGGGGTACCTCGCGCAAGGCAGGGTTATCGCGCATTTCGACCGAGGCGTAAAAGCAGTCGCAGTCGCAATGGATGATTTTTCGGGCAGGCGGGTTCACTCGGCCACAAGCGGGAACACTGTAATTGCATACAGTATTCCCGACATTGGGCAATCTGGCAAGGCTTACCGGCTCACCTACCAGGTCAACTTCAGCGAGTACTTGCCGCTGGTGGCGCCGATACCGCCGCTGTAGTACACCACCCGCACATAGCGCGCCGCCGTGCCGGACCCGGTATTGGTGAGCGACGCCGAATCGCTCATGCCGCTACCGTTTTCGCTTCCGCCGAGCAAGGTGCCGGCGCTGTTGTAGATGTACAGGTCGTAGTCCGAGCTGGCATTCGGCGTGAGCGTCGCGCCCATGGTTCTGCCGGCCGGCAGCTGCACCACGAAATAATCGGTATCGGCGCTTGAGCCCATGGCGGCGCTGACGATGGTGCCGGCCAGGCTGACCGCATTGGCCGTGCCGAGGGTGTTGTTGGCCTCGGCCTCGTTCAGGGTCGGCGTGAAGGTCGACCCGGTGGCGGCGTCGATCGCGGCAGAAGCGTCGACGATGCCGGCGCCGCAGCCGCTGCAGGCGGCCGGGAACGGCCGCGCGCTCGACTTGAGCCTGGCCTCGACTTCGTCCGGAGTCAGGTTGGGATTTTTGGCCAGCATCAGCGCCACCACGCCGGCCACGTGCGGCGTGGCCATCGAGGTGCCTTGGTAGAAGGCGTAGGTGTCGGCGCCCGGCGCGCTGGTGCCGGCGTTCAGGGTCGACAGGATGCCGCCGCCGGCCACGCGCGCATCGCCGCCGGGCGCGGCCACGTCGACCACGCTGCCGAAGTTCGAATAGTAGGCGCGCCCGCCGGAACGGTTGGTGGCCGCCACGGCGATCACGCCGCTGCAGTTGGCCGGGTTGGAGTTGCTGGCATCGGTGTTCTCGTTACCGGCCGCGACCACCACCACGGTGCCGCGCGAGCGTGCGCCATTGATGGCCGCCTGGGTGGTGGTGCCGCAGGCGCCGTCGCCGCCCAGCGACATGTTGATCACGCGCGCCTTGTTGGCGTTGGCCGGCACGCCGCTGATGGTGCCGCCCGAGGCCCAGGTGATGGCGTCGGCGATGTCGGAGGTGTAGCCGCCGCACTTGCCCAGCACGCGCACCGGAACGATCCTGGCTCCGTAGGCCACCCCGGCCACGCCGGTGCCGTTGTTGGTCGCCGCCGCAATGGTGCCGGCCACGTGGGTGCCGTGCCAGCTGGACGTGCGGTCCGCCGATGGCTGGCCATTGCCGCATTCGCCCGCCAGCACCGCGTCGCCGGTATCCTTGGCGTCGCTGTCGCGGCCATTGCCGTCGTTGGCCATGGTGGCGCTGGTGATGAAGTCATAGCCGGCCAGGATCTGCCCGCTCAGGTCGATGTGCGGACGGTAGCCGGTATCGATCACGGCCACGTTGACGCCGGCGCCGGTCGACTTGTCCCATGCCGCGGGCAGGCGCATGCCGCCGGTGGTCTCGAAATAGTCCCACTGCTCGCTGTAGCGCGGATCGTTGGGAGCGAACAGCGGGTGCAGAATGCGGTCCGGTTCGGCGTATTCGACTGCCGGGTCGCGCCCGGCCAGGTCGGCGGCCAGGGCGGCCGCGTCGGCCAGGCTGACCTTGCGGTCCAGCTGCAGCACCTGCGCACCGGTACCGATGGTGTGCGACAGCTTCATCGACAGGCCGAACTGCTGGCCGGCGCGGGTGAGCGTGGCCAGGCGCTCGCGCACCATGGCCGGCACCCGCGCGGCGGCTTTGCCGGCCGGGACGGCGTCGCGGTATTTGACGATCAGGCGGTCGGTCTGGCCGCTGGCGGCGCTTTGCACCGCCTGGAAATCCGGCACGCCGGCCGCAGCGGCGGCACTGGCGCCAGCCAGGATCAGGGCGGCCCCCATGTTCAACAAAGTCGGTGTGATCGAATGTGTAGGTTTCATGTTGTTCCTTGTGTTTTCCGATAAGACTTATGGAGGCATGGCGTCCTGCCTGGTAAGCAGGGCGCCGGCCACTGTGGCCGCCGCTGTCGTACAGCGCCGGTATGCTTTTACAAGCAAGCTGTTGCAGAGTACCGGGAAACAAAAAAGCCCTATTCGCGTTTCCAATTGGATTCGGTTGTTTTGCAACAGCCCCCGGCAGGCTTCCCGTATTTCCGTGAAAAATTCGGCCTTTGTTCCGGGCGAAGAAATAATCGTTGTAGATTGAAAGGAAATACCTGTTGACTGTTTCGCCACACGCCCCCGGATTGAAGTGCCGCATGCGCGACAGGAACCCGCCGGTAGCGGCGAGCTCGCCGGCAGGGTGGCACATATTTTCGGAAAACCCCTTGCGCAGTCCAGAAGGAGTACGCTATGATTCGGCCTCTTCAAGACGTGGTGACAAACGTCTGATGCGATTCACAGTGAAGTGTGCGGGCGCTTAGCTCAGTTGGTAGAGCGGAGCCCTTACAAGGCTTAGGTCGGGAGTTCGAGCCTCTCAGCGCCCACCAAACTTCGAATCGCATATGATCAGCAGCACCGATCACAGCTTGTCCGCGTGAAAGCGCGGATAGCAAAACGGAGTGGTAGTTCAGTTGGTTAGAATACCGGCCTGTCACGTCGGGGGTCGCGGGTTCGAGTCCCGTCCGCTCCGCCAGCATAAAAAGAAAGGCCCGATTCGTCGGGCCTTTTTTCATTTCATCGTTCGCCTTGCGCCGCGCGGCGCCTGACCAGACTGACTTCGACGCGGTTGCGTCCGGCACTCTTGGCGGTGTACAGCGCATGATCGGCACGCGCCAGCGCGGTATTGATATGCTCGGCCGCGTCGACCATCACCACCCCGATACTGACCGTCAGCACCACCGTCTGGCCTTCGACCGTGAGCGGCGCGCTTTCGACCGCCGCGCGCAGGCGTTCCGCGGCCTGCATGGCGCCCACCAGGTCGGTGGCCGGCAGCAGCAGCGCGAATTCCTCGCCGCCCAGGCGGCCCAGGATATCCTGTTCGCGCAAGGTGGCCTGCGCGGTCCGGGCGAAAACGCGCAGGGCTTCGTCGCCGGCGGCGTGGCCGTAGCGATCGTTCAGGCGCTTGAAATAATCGATATCGAGCATCAGCATCGCCACCGACTGTTTCTGGCGCAGCGCCACCAGGCGCGCGCGCTCGGTCTGCTCGAAAAAGGCGCGCCGGTTGACCATCCCGGTGAGGCTGTCGATGGTGGCCAGCCGGGCCAGCTTGGCATCGTCCTTTTCCTTGCACAGCAGGAGAAAACCGAAGCTGTTGACGATCATTAGCAGGTAAGCGCTCAGATAGGTCAGCGTGAGCACCGCCGGCGCCGGCAGCCATGCACTGCCTCCGCCCATGCCGGCGTAGGCATGCAGGGCCATGGCGGCGAAGAACATCAGATCGTTGGCGCCGACGATGCGCTGCAGCACCGAGGCCCCGGGGGAGCGCAGCAACAGCGAGGCGCGGGTGGCCGTCAGCACTGCGAACAGGGCCGAAACCATGGCGTTGACGAGGCGCGGCTCGACGCCATACAGGCAGGCGCCGAAGTACACCAGCAGCGCCAGCGCACAGGCCGGGTACAATAGGCGGCGCCAGCGGCGGCAGCCAAAGAAACTGATGTAGGCCGACACTTCAGTCATCACGCCCAGCACCAGCACGGCGGTGGCGGTAGCCGCCGACCAGGCCAAGGCGCCGGCCGGTTCCGCCCAGGCAAGGAAGTGCGCCCCGCCCTGGACCAGCTTGGCCAGGCGCCACAGGCGCAAGGCGGCGTTGTCGGCGCCGCTGCGGGCGTAGCCACCCATGACGATGGCAAAGCCGAGGTTGCCGATGGCGAGCATCAGCATAAACGTCCGAACGTCGATCACACAAAACCTCGTGGGTGGCACAGCGCGACCGGAGCGTGGGTTGGGCAATCCGGCCTCAATTATTCTTGGGTGCTGTCGTTACCAAAGGTGGGTAAATAGATTCCCTTTGACAACTACTATTTCCACAAGGAATTAATTGTACATGAAAAAAGCGCGGGCGGTTTTTTCTCGCGATAACGCAATTGCCGATATGCCATCCCCCAGTCCGATAGCGGATAATCGAGGGCAATGCCCTCCAGGAGTTCAACTCGATGTTTGGTTTTCTTAAGCCGCCGCCGCTGTCCCCGCGCTTGCACCGTCTCAAGAATTCGGCCCTGTTCGGTTCGCTGACCCCGCTCGAACTCAAGATTGTCGACGGCCTGATGCACGAGCGCCGCTACCTGAGCGAGGAAATCATTTTCGACGAAGGCGAAGAAGGCCAGGCGCTGTACGTGATCATGTCCGGCCGGGTGGCGATCCGCCGCGCCGCGCCGAACGGCTACCAGATCGTCACCGACCTGGAACCGGGCAGCATCTTCGGCGACCTCGCCCTGCTCGACAACACCCCGCGCAATGCCCAGGCGCGCGCGCTCGACAACTGCGAGCTGGCGGTGTTCTTCCGCGCCGACTTCATGGGGCTGATGGAAACGGACGCCGTGATCGGCTACAAGATCTCGCTGGCGCTGGCGCGCCTGATGAGCCAGCGCCTGCGCGACTGGATGGCCGGCAGCGCGCCGGTGGAAGCGCCATGAGCAAGCTGCCGCCGCCCTGGCGCACCACCTGGAGCGAAGACCAGCGCGCCGGGCCGGTGGTCTGGCTCGGCATCATCGGCGTCACCTGCCTGCTGCTGGTGGTGCTCGAACACACCCTGTTCCTGACCGTGCCCTTCATCTTCGGCACGGTGCTGTACTACATCCTGCTGGCCCCCATGCAGCGCCTGATCCGCGCCGGCGTCGGCCAGGACCTGGCCGCGCTCAGCGTCGGCGTGATGTTCTTCTGCGCGGTGGCGCTGGTGCTGGCCGCGCTGTCGTCCTTCATCGCCGTGCCCGACCAGCCCTGGCGCATCGTGCTGGGCCACTACATCGAAGGCGGGCTGCGTTTCGTGCGCCACACGCTCACCCTGCTGGAGCAGAAATCGTCCCTGTTCGACCAGATGAACGTGACCGCGCTGGTGAACAAGCGCTTCAAGCTGTTCACCGACACCTTCGCGCAAAAATACCTGTACGGGATTCTCGTGACGGTGTTGAGCTGGCTGCCCTCGCTGCTGCTGGCGCCCTTCCTCACCTACTTCTTCCTGCGCGACGGCGCCCGCTTCAAGATGTTCCTGGCGCGCGGCGTGCCCAACGCCTTCTTCGAACGCGCCCTGTTCCTGATGCACCTGGTCGACCAGACCGCGCGCCGCTATTTCGAAGGCTTGCTCAAGCTGACCGTAATCGACACGGTGGTGCTGGCGCTGGGCCTGTGGGCCATCGGCGTGGGCGCGCCGCTGCTGCTCGGCTTCGTCTCGGCCGTGCTGGCGTGGATTCCCTTCGTCGGCTCGGTGGCCGGCTGCATCATGGTGGTGATGGTGGCCACCACCGACGCCCCGTCCAATCCCCTGATCGGCTACGGCGCCATCGGCGTGTTCGTGGCCGTGCGCCTGCTCGACGACTTCGTGTTCATGCCGATGACCCTGGGCCGCAGCCTGAAGATCCATCCCCTGATGACGGTACTGATGATCTTCATCGGCGGCGCGCTGGCCGGGGTGGCCGGGCTGATGCTGGTGCTGCCCTTGCTGGGCGTGGTGATGGTCATCGGCGAAACCATGGGCCGCCTGATCACCAGTCCGCGCCTGCAGGCACGCCATCGCAATGCCATCGCGCTAAGGGCGCGCCAGGCCAGCGCGGACCTGAATTCGTCGTCCTAGCGCGTCAGCACCATCGAAAAGAACAAGCGGGTCGGGCCATTGGAGAGCTTGAAGAAGATCTTGTTGCGGCCCTTGTTGAAGTGCAGGATGCGCTTGCCCTCGTTGCGGTTGTAGTCGCTCACGTAAGTGTTGTCGGTGTCGTAGATGGTGTTCCAGAACCACTGCTTGTTGACGTTCCCGCCCTTCCACACCAGCCGGTCGTTCAGGTACACCTGGGCGTCGTCGTCGGCGCCGATCCATGCGGTCAGGTCGCTGGCCTGGTCCATGAACACTTCGGTGTAGCCGTAGTAGACCGAGTCCTCGGCCGGATCGGGAGGAACCAGCGGATAGCTTTGCGCGGTCACGTAGCGCCACTTGAGCAGGCGCTTGTCCTTGCCGTAGTAAACCGCGTCGAGCAGCACCGCCTTCTCGGGCGGATAGGCGGGATTGTCGAACAGGCCACCCTCATGGCGGCCGGCGAATGGTCCGATGATGTACCAGCTGTTCAGATACACGCGGTTGGCAAACTGGCCGCCCGCGCCGATCATGCGTCCGCTTCCCTTTACCATGCTACCGGCATCGACCGGTGGAATCTGGCCGATGCCGTGGTCGAAAAAGTCCGTGCCAGGACCCCGGTAGCTCTTCGTTTCCACCTGTTCGATCCGGTCGCCGGCGCCGATGAAGTCGGCGATCTGGGCACGCACCGGCGCACTCGATTGCCCGCCCCGGCCCCGGCTCCCTGGCTGGCCCACGCCGGTTCCACCAGTCCCCTCCGAACCTTGCAGGCCAGGCGTATCGGAAGCGACACCGTGTGCGCCCTCGACCGGCACGCCCTGCTCCCTGGCGTCGAGCTTCTGCTGGCGCTTGACCAGCGTCGCACGCGCCTTGGCTTCGAGCGCGGCAATTTCGTTGGCGGCCATGTCCGCCGTGGCCGGGGCCCCTTCAGGCACGGTGGCCGCTGACGGCTCCGGCACGGCGGCCGCCGCCTGCGCAGGCGTGCTTGCCGGTGGCGGCGCTTCCTCGGCTGGTGGTTTGGGCACGCCGGTCAGCTTGGCCAGCTCCTCGGCCTGGATGTCCTTATCGAGCGCGTCGATGGCCTTGGACAGCTCGCGCGCCTGCTCCAGCATTTGCTGGGGGGTCTCCGCCGGCGCTTCGGGGGCCGGACTCGGCTCGGGCGTGGTGTCGGCGCGGTCGGCCGATTTCTCCAGCAGCTGCTTGATGGTCTGCAGATCCTGCACGCGCTTGGCCATGCTGGCCTGGTTGGTCGCGCGCAGGCTGGATGCGACTTCGGCCTCCTGCTGGCGCAGTTCCATCTGATAGCTGCCGAAGTAGTACAGCAGCGCCAGCAGCACGGCATGCGCGGCCACGGAAAGCGACAGGTAAGGCCGGCGTGCGACCTGGGTGGCTGCTGCCACGATCAGAAGCAGCAGCGGAGAACGGCGCTCTTCCAGATTCATTGGCGGGTGTGCATGGAGATCTTGGTAAAGCCCTCGAACTGGCACAGGTCGAGCACGTGGACGATGTCCTGGTAGCGCGCCATTTCATCGCCATCGATGCGGATCGGGCGGCCGGGATTGCTCGCCGCCTCCTGCTTCAGGCGATCGTGCAAGCCTTGCACCGACACGCCGCTGCCGTCGAGATACAGCTTGCCGCGCTTGTCGACGCCGATCGTCAGCGGCGGCGCACCGGCGCCCACGCGGTCCAGGCTCATTTGCGCGGCCGGCAAAGTGACCGGCAATTCCTTCTGCGGCTTCTCGCCGACCGGCTGCTTGAACGAGGTCGCCACCATGAAGAACATCAGCAGGAAGAAGATGCAGTCGATCAGCGCAATCAGGCCGATCTCCGGCTGCTCGTCCTCGCCCAGGTTAATGCGCATGCTGCACCACCTGCAGGGCCGGTGCGTCAAGCTGGGGCAGGAACCACTCGCCGATCAGCGCATTGATCTGCTTTTCCAGCGCCAGGCCGAGCGTCGCCAGGCGGTGTTTAAAATAGTGGTGCATGCCCAGCGCCGGCAGCGCCACCGTGAGGCCGGCGGCGGTGTTGACCAGCGCCTTCGAAATGCCGCCCGCCAGCAGGGCCGGGTTGCCCATGCCCTCGGCGTAGGCGATCACATGGAAAGCGTCGATCATGCCCAGCACGGTGCCGAGCAGGCCGACGATCGGCGCGACCGTGGCCACGATCGCCAGTGCATAGGCTTTTTGCTGATGCTGGCGCAGCTCCATCGACGCAATGTCGGCCGCCGCGCTGTTGACGATCGCGTAAGGCTGATGGCGCTGCGCGGCCATGCAGGCGATCACCCGCGCCAGCGTGCTGTCGTCGTCCGCCAGCACTTTCTCAAGCTCGGCGAAGCGATGCGCCGCCCACAACGGCCTGACGCGCTCCGCCAGCTCGCGCGGCACCACCGCCCGTGCGCGCAGATGCAGCAAGCGCTCGATCGTCACGGCCAGGAACAGGATCGACAGCCCCAGCGTCACCAGCACCGCGGCGCCGCCCTCGGCCACCTGCTCGACCAGGTTGATCTCGGCGCCGAAGGCCGCCAGGGGAAGGCCGCACGCAAGAAGCGCGGCGCCGGATCGTTTCATCATCATCGTAGTATTACCTTACATAAACATTAGATCAATGCTAATGGCTTACCGTACCGCTGTCAAACTGGTAAACGAAAAACGGCCCGACCGTTTTCCAGTCGGGCCGCCTGCTCAGCCGTCAATGAGTGGCTTACTGAAGATTGAATGGCAGCAAGACGTCGACCAATTTACCGTTGCCCAGCTGGCCTTCCAGATTGCGGCCCCATACCCACAGCGTGCCATCGGCTTGCAGGGCCATGCTGTGGTTGCGGCCGGCGGCGATGCCGGTCCAGGTGCTCGCATTGCCGACCTTCATCGGCTGCGAAGCGTCAAAAATGTCGCCGGTGCCGAGCTGGCCATTGGCGTTCAAGCCCCAGGCCCACAGGGTGCCGTCGGTGCGGATGGCGAGCGAGTGGGCGGCGCCAGCGGCCACCGTGCTCCAGCTGGTCTCGATGCCGACCTGCTGCGGCGCGTTGGCGTCGTCCGGGGTATCGCTGGCCAGCTGGCCGGAGGCGTTCGCGCCCCAGGCGAACAGGGCGCCGTCGGCGCGGATCGCCATGCTGTGCGCGCCGCCCGCGGCAATCGCGATCCACGAGGTGTTGCTGGTGGCGATGCGCGCCGGTCCGGTGGTGACATCGACCGCGCTGCCGTTGCCCAACTGGCCGTTGGCGTTGCCTCCCCAAGTCCACAAGCTGCCGTCGCTGCGCCGTGCGACGCTGTGCGTGTCGCCCGCCGCCACTTCCTTCCAGGTAGTGACGGTACCGATCTTGGTCGGCGCCAGGCGGTCGATGGTGGTGGCATCGCCCAGCTGGCCGTTGAAGTTGCGGCCCCAGGCCCACAGGGTGCCGTCGGCTTTGACGCCGAGGGTATGCGCCTTGCCGGCGGAGACCGCGACCCAGTTGTTGGTGGTGCCGATCTTGACCGGGGCGGCGCGGTCGATGGTGGTGCCGTCGCCCAGCTGGCCGTTCAGGTTGAGGCCCCAGGCCCACAGGCTGCCGTCGGCGCGCAGGGCGACGGTGTGGAATTCGCCGGCCGACACCACCGTCCAGTTGACGGCGCTGCCGACCACGGTGGGCAAGGGCTTGTCGGTGGTGGTGCCGTCGCCGACCTGGCCGGAACGGTTCAGGCCCCAGGCCCAGACCGTGCCGTCGGCCTTGCGCGCCAGGCTGTGCGAGCCGCCGCCGGCCATGCCGGTCCACGGCGCCTTGATGGTCAACGGCGCGCTGCCGGTGATATTGCCGACCTTGGCGCTGACGGTGTCGGTGCCGGCGATCTTGCCGGTGGCCAGGCCGGTGCTGGCGAGGATGGTGGCGTTGGTGCCGGCCACCGACCACACGACGTCTGTCGTCAGCGCGGCAGTCTTGCCGTCCGAATAGGTGCCGGTGGCGGTGAATTGCTTGGTGGTGCCGACCGCCACCACCGCATTGGCCGGGCCGACCGCGATCGACACCAGGGTCGGCGTGGCAGGAGTGCTCGAGCCGGAGGCGCCGGAACTGCCGCCGCCGCATGCGCTCAGCAGCGCCAGCCACGCGAGCAGCACGAACAGGAAGAAGGGATGGTGACGATTTTTCATGAGGATTGTCCAGACAAAGGAGGCATCGTCACAGTCTAGCGACAATCTCCCTTCCCCGATCGACCGAACAGAACGGTGTTTCGGCCGCTGTTGCAAAACAGCGGCCCCGCCTTACTTGCGGCCGCCCCGGCCTTTGGCGGCAGGCGCTGCCTTCGGCTTGGTTTTGATGGTCGACAGGATCGATGGCCGCACCGTCGATTCGGGGGCAATGAACGGCGTCGGCGCAGTCGGGCGGGCGCCCTTGGCGCGCGGCGCGGCGATGTACTTGTCGGGCGTGACCACCGGGCCGAAAGCCTGGCGCTTGCGTTCGCCCGCGCCCTGGCTGCCTTCTTCGGATGGATGCCAGGCGGGAATCAGATGCCGTTCGCCATTGCCGATCAGGTCGCCACGGCCCATGCGGGTGAGCGTTTCGCGCAGGATCGGCCAGTTGGCCGGGTCCTGATAGCGCAGGAAGGCCTTGTGCGAACGCCTTACCTTGCCGCTGCGCGCGGTTTCGACCACTTCCGAATCGGCCGTTACCTTGCGCAGGGGATTCTTGCGCGAATGGTACATGGTGGTGGCCATGGCCATCGGGGTGGGCATGAAGGTTTGCACCTGGTCGAGCTTGAAGTTGTTCTTCTTGAGCCACAGCGCCAGGTTGAGCATGTCTTCGTCGGTGGTGCCGGGGTGGGCCGCGATGAAGTATGGAATCAGGTACTGCTTCTTGCCGGCTTCCAGCGAGAAACGGTCGAACATTTCCTTGAATTCGTCATAGGCGCCGATACCCGGCTTCATCATCTTGGACAGGGTGTTTTCTTCGGTGTGCTCGGGCGCAATCTTGAGCAGGCCGCCCACGTGGTGGGTCACCAGTTCCTTGACGTATTCCGGCGAACGCACGGCCAGGTCGTAGCGCAGCCCGGAGCTGATCAGCACCTTCTTGACGCCGGGAAGGGCGCGCGCCTTGCGGTAGAGCGAGATCAGCTTGCTGTGGTCGGTCCCGAGATTGACGCAAATGGTCGGGTACACACAGGACAGGCGGCGGCACGATTCCTCGATCTTTTTTTCCTTGCACGCCAGCCGGTACATATTGGCGGTCGGGCCGCCCAGGTCGGAAATGGTGCCGGTGAAACCCTTGGTCTTGTCACGGATCGCTTCGATCTCGCGCAGGATCGACGGCTCGCTGCGGCTCTGGATGATGCGTCCCTCGTGCTCGGTGATCGAGCAAAAGGTGCAGCCGCCAAAGCAGCCGCGCATGATGTTGACCGAGAAACGGATCATTTCCCACGCGGGAATGCGCGCCTTGCCGTAGCTCGGATGCGGGGCGCGCGCGTAATTCATGTCGAACACGCCATCCATTTCATCCATGGCCAGCGGCAGCGGCGGCGGATTGAGCCAGACGTCGCGCTCGCCGTGCGCCTGCACCAGCGCGCGCGCATTGCCGGGATTGCTCTCCAGATGGAACACGCGCGAGGCGTGCGCGTACATGACCGGGTCGTCCTTGACCACGTCGTAGGCCGGCAGGCGCACCACGGTCTTGTCGTGCTGTTCCTTGGCCAGGGCCTGGCGCTCTTCGCGCGTCATGATGCGGATCGGCTTGATCACGTCCGGCGCGGTGGCGGCATTGTCGGTCGCGCACGCCTTCTTGTCTTCCTGGGCCATCGCGTACGGGTCCGGATGGGCATCCACCTTGCCGGGCACATCGACCCGGGTGGAGTTGGCCACCGACCAGTCCGCAGCCGGCAGCCAGCCGGACGGCACCATGAAGGCGGTGCCGCGCAGGTCGCGGATATCCTTGATGTTTTCGCCCGCGGCCAGGCGGCGGGTCAGGTCGACCAGGGCGCGTTCGGCGTTACCGAACAGCAGCATGTCGGCCTTTGAATCGGGCAGCACCGAGCGGCGCACCTTGTCGGACCAATAATCGTAGTGGGCGATGCGGCGCAGCGACGCTTCGATGCTGCCGATGATCACCGGCACATCGGGGTAGGCTTCGCGCGCGCGCTGGGCGTACACGGTGACGGTGCGGTCGGGGCGCTTGTTCGGCTCGCCGTTGGGGGTGTAGGCGTCGTCGGAGCGGATCTTGCGGTCGGCCGTGTAGCGGTTGACCATCGAATCCATATTACCGGCGGTGACGCCGAAATACAGGTTGGGCTTGCCGAGCGCGCGGAAGGCGTCGGCCGAGTGCCAGTCGGGCTGGGCGATGATGCCAACGCGGAAACCTTGCGCTTCCAGCAGCCGGCCCACCAGCGCCATGCCGAAGCTGGGGTGGTCGATGTAGGCGTCGCCGGTGACGATGATGACGTCGCACGAATCCCAGCCGAGCGCGTCCATTTCGGCGCGGGACATCGGCAGGAAAGGCGCGGCGGCAGCGCGGCTAGACCGCTTGGGGACGGTCGCAAAGAGATTGGTTGGGGAGCTCATTGGACGGTATTGTACCGGAAAACCCGCCCTTGGCCCGCGCGGCGGGCATTTTCCGCTCCCCTGCCGGTCGCAAAAAAGCCAGTCGATTCAATAACTTGGATTGCGAGACGGCTAAATGCCCATGTTCGACAGGATGGTGCCGAGCTCGCGCAGCGCCGGCTCCATGCGCGGATGCTCGGCCGCGAAACGGGCCGCCAGCTCCTGCGTGCGGCTGGCCAGGCCGCTGTCGGCCTCGGCAGGCTCGATGGCGGTGCGGCGCGCCAGCAGCTGGTGGATATCGCCATCAAGCTGGCGCAGCAGGGCGTGCAGTTCCTCGTCGACCACGCCGGTTTCCGCCAGATTGGCGCGCAAGGTCTTCAGGTGCGCTTTCAGTTGCGAAGTGTCGTCGTTGACCATGTCATCCTCGTCAGTTGGTGAACCGCGTCTCCAGGTACAAGTCTTCCACCTTCTTGCGCGCCCACGGTGTCTTGCGCAAAAACTTGAGGCTGGACTTGATGCTCGGCTCGCTGATGAAACAATTGATATCGATCCGCTCGCCAAGCCCGTCCCAGCCGTAGTGGCCGACCAGCCGGGTTAGTATCGATTCTAAGGTAATTCCGTGCAAGGCTTGCGTACTCATTGCTGCTTCAAGGTGATCATGATGGGATCAGTATAAGCCTGTCCCCGCGAACGCGGGTACCCATTGCATTGCTTGCAGCTGGATGTGCGGATGGCTGTCGAGTGCTTCCCATTCGTCGATGAAGGCAAAGCCCTGCTTTTTATAGAATTGCACGGCGCGCGCATTGCCTGGTGCGACCGTGAGGACGACCCGCCCATGCCCGGCCGCGACCGCACGCGCCTTGATCGCGTCCACCAGGCGGCGGGCCAGGTCCTGTCCGCGAAAATCCGGGTGCACCCACATGGCGATCAGGCTGTAGCGCTGGCGCGCGTCGATGACGCCGCCGATCAGGCCGACCGGCGCGCCGTCGCTGAAGGCCAGCTCGAACCGGGCCTGTCCTTTGCCGGCCGCGCGTTCGCGCCATTGGGCTTCGGTGAACCCGGCCACGGCGGCGTGGGTGACGCCGAAGGCCGTCGGCGCGTCCAGCAGCGACGCCAGCCGCACCGCTTTCAGCGCTTCCCAGTCCTCTTCCGAGGGCGGCCGCACGACAGTGGCCATGCTAGGCTCCCCGCCTGGCGGCGAGTGCGTTACCGGCCCGGCTGGCGCCCTTGCGCCCCAGGTGCGTGGAGATGAACTGGCCCGCCTCGGCCACCTGAGCGAGATCGATGCCGGTGTCGATACCGAGGCCGTTCAACAGATATAACACATCTTCGGTGGCCACATTGCCGGTCGCGCCTTTGGCATACGGGCAACCGCCCAGGCCCGCGACCGACGAATGGAAAATCGACACGCCCACTTCCAGGCTGGCGTAGATGTTGGCCAGGGCCTGGCCGTAGGTGTCGTGGAAGTGGCCGGCGATGCCTGCCAGGTGGAACTCGGAAGCGGCGCGCTCCATCACGCGCTGGGTCTGGCGCGCGGTGGCCACGCCGATGGTGTCGGCGATGTCGATCTCATCGACGCCGAGCGCGCGCATGCGCCGCACCACGTCGGCCACGGCATCGAGCGGCACCTCGCCCTGGTACGGGCAGCCGAACGCGCAGCTGATGCTGCCGCGCAGGCGCAGGCCATGCTGTTTCGCCGCCGCCGCCACGCTGTCGAAGCGCGCGATCGATTCGGCGATCGAGCAGTTGATGTTCTTTTGCGAGAAGGCCTCCGAGGCCGAGCCAAAGATCACCACCTCATCCGCCCTGGCCGCCAGCGCCGCTTCGAAGCCCTGCATATTGGGCGTCAGCGCCGAGTAAATCGTGCCGGCGCGGCGCGCGATGGCCGCCATCACCGCCGCGCTGGTGGCCATCTGCGGCACCCACTTGGGCGACACGAAGGCGGCCGCTTCGATGTTCTGGAATCCCGCGCGCGACAGGCGGTCAACCAGCGCGGTCTTGACCTCGGCCGGAACCGACTGCGCTTCGTTCTGCAGCCCGTCGCGCGGGCCGACTTCGACGATCTTGACCTTGGCCGGTAAGTTCATGGCATTCCTCGATGGTTAGTAGCCGCGCGCCCGGTCGATGACGTCGTCGACCGGCTCGCCGCGCTCGAGCGCGCCGATCTTGCCGGCGATCTGCACGATGCTGTCGGCGCGCACGGTGGTGCCGCTGATGTGCGGCGTGATGGTGACGCGCGGCTCGTCCCAGAACGGGTGCGGGCCGGGCAGCGGCTCGTTGCGGAACACGTCGAGCGTGGCGCCGGCAATGTGGCCGGCGCGGATCAGCGCCATCAGATCCGGCTCCGACACGTGGGCGCCGCGCGCCACGTTGATCAGGTAAGCGCCCTGCGGCAGCCTGGACAGATGCGCGCGGTCGAGCAGATTGGCCGTCTCGGGCGTGAGCGGCAGCATGCACACCAGGACCCGCGTGCCGGCCAGGAAGGCGTCGAGCTGGGCGCTGCCGTGGAAGCTTTGCACGCCATCGATCTCTTTGGGCGTGCGGCTCCAGGTGCGCAGCGGAAAGCCGAAATGCGCCAAGCCGCCGAGCACGCGGCATCCCAGCTTGCCGGCGCCCAGCACGCCCACGCTGAACTCGTCCTTCGGCACCAGCGGCAGGGGCGCCCACACGCCGCGGCGCGCCTGTTTGTCGTATTCGTCGAAACGGCGGTAGTAGCGCAGCACCGCGTGGGTGACGTACTCCACCATCTGGAGGCCCATGCCGGCGTCGCCCACCCGCACGATGGGCGTGGCGGGCAGCGCATCGCCATACTTGAGAATCGCGTCAGCGCCGGCGCCCATCAGGAAGATCGCCTTGACCTCGGCCAGCACCCTGAGCAGCGCCTGGGGGGGCGACCACACCACCGCGTAATCGCACGGCGCGAGCGATTCGCCCTCGCGGTACGGGACCACCTCGGCCTGCGGCAAGGCCGCCTGCAGGTCGGTCACCCACAGGTTGATGCCGGCATCGGGCCGGTACACCAGAATACGCATCGTTGTCTCCTACGGCGTTCTTTTTGTTTATTTTTCTCAGGCCGCTTCGAACTCCAGCAACGGTGCGCCGTCGGCGACCTGATCCCCCACCTGGTACAGCACTTGCTCGACCCGGCCGTCGGACGGCGCCGAGATGGTATGTTCCATTTTCATCGCTTCCATGATGACGAGCGGGTCGCCCTTCCTGACCTGCTGGCCTTTGGCCGCCAGCACCGCGACCACCTTGCCCGGCATCGGCGCACCGAGGGTGCCGCCGGCATGTTCGTGCTCGCCGGCGTGGGCCATCGGGTCATGGTAGGTCAGCGGGTAATGGCGGCCGCCGGTAAATACGTGGAACACATCACCGTCACGTGCAACGCTGCCGCGGATAGCGGCCCCGTCCAGTGTGATCGACAGGCGCTTGTCTTCGCGCCCGGCGAGGCTGACATCGGCGTCGATAGCGCCTGCTTGCAGCGTCCAGCCATGTGCATGGTAGCGCAGCGCGAGCTTGAATGGCTGTTCATTTGCCGCATCCGTGCGCGCGTCGCTGAAGATGATCTGGCGCTGCCATGCACCATGCATACGCCACCCGGCCGGGCTGGCCCAGGGATCGCTCGAATCCTGGCGTTCGCTCTCGGCCAGCGCCACCGCCGCCAGCGCCAGCGCCGCCGCCGGCGCGGCCTGCAGCGGCGCGAACAGGCTGTCGTGATGGCGCTCGATCAGGCCGGTGTCGAGGTCGGCGCCGGCGAACGGCGCGCATTCGACCAGGCGCTTGAGAAAGGCGATATTGGTCGACAGGCCGACCACATGGAACTCGCCCAGCGCCTGCGCCATGCGCGCCAGGGCCTGGCCGCGGTCCTCGCCCCAGACGATCAGCTTGGCGATCATCGGGTCGTAGAACGGCGAGATGGCGTCGCCGGCGCGCACGCCGGAGTCGATGCGCACGTCGCCCCGCTCGAACGCCGCCGCGTCCGGCGTGGCCATGTAGCGCACCGTGCCGATCGAGGGCAGGAAGCCCTTCTCGGGATTTTCCGCATATACGCGCGCTTCGATGGCGTGGCCGCGCAGCGCCAGCTGGTCCTGCGTCTGCGGCAGCGCTTCGCCCGCCGCCACGCGCAGCTGCCACTCGACCAGATCGAGTCCGGTGATCATTTCGGTGACCGGATGCTCGACCTGCAGTCGGGTATTCATCTCCATGAAGTAGAACGAACCGTCCTGGTTGGCGATGAATTCGACGGTGCCGGCACCGACGTAGCCGACCGCGCGCGCGGCAGCCACGGCGGCCTGGCCCATGGCGGCGCGGCGCTCCGGCGTCATGCCCGGCGCGGGGGCTTCTTCCAGAACTTTCTGGTGACGGCGCTGCACCGAGCAGTCGCGCTCGTGCAGGTAAATACAGTTGCCGAGCGTGTCGGCGAACACCTGGATTTCGATGTGGCGCGGGCGGGTCAGGTACTTTTCGGCGAGGACCTTGTCGTCGCCGAAGGAGCTGACCGCTTCGCGCTTGCACGACGCCAGCGCGGCCTTGAAATCGCCGGCCCGCTCGATCACGCGCATGCCCTTGCCGCCGCCGCCGGCGCTGGCCTTGAGCAGCACCGGATAGCCGATACGGTCGGCCTGGGCCTGCAGGAAATCGGGGTCCTGCTCATCGCCGTGGTAGCCCGGCACCAGCGGCACGTCGGCCTTTTCCATCAGCGCCTTGGCGGCCGACTTGGACCCCATGGCGCGCATGGCGGACGCCGGCGGGCCAATGAACACCAGGCCCGCATCGATGCAGGCGTCGGCGAAGGCGGCGTTCTCGGACAGGAAGCCGTAGCCCGGATGGATGGCCTGCGCGCCGGTGGCCAGGGCCACCGCAATGATCTTGCCGGCGCAGAGATAGCTTTCCTTGGCTGCCGCAGGTCCGATCAGGACCGCCTCGTCGCAGACTGCCACATGCTTTGCGTTCGCATCGGCTTCGGAATACACGGCCACGGTCTTGATGCCCATGCGGCGCGCGGTAGCGGCCACACGGCATGCGATCTCGCCACGGTTGGCGATCAGTATTTTTGTGAACATGTGGTCCCTCGTGGGGTGGATACTGCCTTTTTTTAGCCGCCGCAGCGCTCTTTCGGAGCCGACTCCAGCGTATTGGCGCGGGTGCTCAAGCCCAGCTTGGCCAGCAGCGCGCGGTCGTCCTCGGCTTCCGGGTTGTCGGTGGTGAGCAGCTTGTCGCCGTAGAAAATCGAGTTGGCGCCGGCCAGGAAGCACATGGCCTGCACCGCTTCGCCCATCTGGCGGCGGCCCGCCGACAGGCGCACGCGCGCCTTCGGCATGGTGATGCGCGCCACCGCGATGGTGCGCACGAATTCGAACGGATCGAGCGGGTCCAGGCCGTGCAGCGGCGTGCCTTCCACCTGCACCAAATGGTTGACCGGCACCGATTCCGGATACGGATTCAGGTTGGCCAGCTGGGCGATCAGGCCGGCGCGCTGCAAACGCGTTTCGCCCATGCCGACGATGCCGCCGCAGCAGACCTTCAGGCCGGCGTTGCGCACGCGGCCCAGCGTATCCAGGCGGTCCTGGTATTCGCGGGTCGAGATGACGTTGTTGTAGAACTCCGGCGCGGTGTCGAGGTTGTGGTTGTAGTAGTCCAGGCCGGCGTCCTTCAGGCGGTCGGCCTGGCCCTCTTCCAGCATGCCCAGGGTGGCGCAGGTCTCCAGGCCAAGCGCTTTGACTTCACGCACCATCTCTTCGACCTTGTCCATGTCGCGCTCTTTCGGGCTGCGCCAGGCCGCGCCCATGCAGAAGCGCGTGGCGCCGTTGGCCTTGGCCTGGCGCGCCGCGTCGAGCACGGTGTCGATGCCGAGCATCTTCTTGGCTTCGACGCCGGTGTCGTAGCGCGCGGCCTGCGGGCAGTAGCCGCAGTCTTCCTCGCAGCCGCCGGTCTTGATCGACAACAGCGTGGCCAGTTCGACGTCGCCGTCCGGGAAATGGGCGCGGTGCAGCGTTTGCGCCTTGAACAGCAGGTCGTTGAAGGGCAGCTCGAACAGGGCCAGCACGTCGGCCAGCGGCCAGGTCGCCGCCTCCGGCAAGGTGATCGCGGCGGCAGGCGGGTGGAACGAGACGGCTTGGGTTTGGGACATTACATTTTCCTTCTATGTTTAAATCCGCGCGGACGGCCAGCCTGGCAGACCCGCGAGGTCGATAAATCGGGCGGCGTCTTGCGCCGTCGCTGCTTGCATATACGGTACGCGGCCCAGCAGCGGGGCCGGAATGCGCTGGGCCAGCGCCGCGACGTTCTCGTCGGTGAAGCGCATGTCGGCATCGACTTCGTTGGCGACCCAGCCGGCCAGCACCAGGTTGCGCGCGACGATCGCTTCGACCGTCAGCAGCGCGTGGCTGATGCAGCCGAGGCGCACGCCCACCACCAGGATCACCGGCAGATTGAGCTGCTCGGCCATGTCGGCGCTGTCGAAGTCGTCCGAGAACGGCACCCGGAAGCCGCCCACGCCTTCGACCACCACCGCGTCGGAGGCGGCGGCGATTTCGGCATAGGCGGCGATGATCGGCACCGCGTCGATGGACACGCCGTCGAGCGCGGCGGCGATGTGCGGCGCGGCCGGCTCGCGCAGCATGTAGGGGGTAGTGATGTTCGCCGGCAGGTGCACATTGCCGGCCGCGATGAGCAGGTCGGCGTCGTCGTTATGCAGTTCGCCGTCGCGCATGACGGCGCCGGCCGCCACCGGCTTCATGCCGCAGGCGCGCACGCCGCCGGACGCCAGCTTGTGCAGGATCGCCGCCGAGACCAGGGTCTTGCCGATTTCGGTATCGGTGCCGGTGACGAAGCAGCAGAAGCGCGAGGGCAGGCCCGCCACCGCCGGTTCGGGTTCGGCCGCGAGCACCGGTTCGCTCGCCGCGAGCGGGACGGGATCGTTCAAGCTCATGTGACCTTCCTTTCCAGTTCATTGAGCGCGGCGCACAGCCGCGCCACGTCGTCGTGCGTATGGGCCGCCGACAGCGTCACGCGCAGGCGCGCGGTGCCCGCCGGTACGGTCGGCGGCCGGATCGCCGCCACCCACAGGCCCTGCTCGTACAAGGCCGCGCCGGCGCGCACGGTGGCGTCGTTCTCTCCGATGACCAGCGGCTGGATCGCGGTGACCGATGCGCCGCGCTGCCAGCGCTCCAGCGCCAGCGACTGGTCCAGCTGCGCGATCAATGCGTTCAGGTGGGCGCGCCGCGCGCGCCCTTCGGCGCCGCCGATGATGTCCAGGCTGGCCAGCAGCGCATGCGCCAGGGCCGGCGGCGTGGCGGTGGTGTAGATGTAGGGCCGGGCGCGCTGCACCAGCAGTTCGATCACGCTGGCGTGCGCGGCGACGAAAGCGCCGCCGACACCAGCCGCCTTGCCCAGGGTGCCCATGTAGACGATGTTGGGCGAGCGCAGGCCAAGGTGTTCGAGGACGCCGCGGCCGTTCGCGCCCAGCACGCCGAAGCCGTGCGCGTCGTCGATGATCAGGAAGGCACCGTGGCGTTCGCACAGCGCCAGCAGCGCGGCCAGGGGGGCGATATTGCCGTCCATGCTGAACACGCTGTCGGTGACGACCAGCTTGGTGCGCGCGTTGCTGGCCGCGAGCAGCTTGTCCAGCGCCTCGGTGTCGGCATGCGGATATACCTTGACGTTCGCGCGCGCCAGCCTGGCGCCGTCGATCAGCGAGGCGTGATTCAGCGCTTCCGAAAAAATCTCTCCGTCGCCGTCCGCGCCGAGCGCGGTCAGGATGGCGAGGTTGGCCATGTAGCCGGTGCAGAACGACAATGCGGCAACCGAGCCGATCTCCGGCGCCATGAACGCGGCCAGGCGGTCTTCCAGGTCCTGATGCGCGCGGCTGTGGCCGCTGATCAGGTGGGACGCGCCGCTGCCCGCGCCATAGCGGCGCGCACCTTCGGCGGTGGCCTCGATCAGGCGCGGATGCGCGGCCAGGCCGAGGTAATCGTTGCTGCAAAAAGCCAGGATCGACCGGCCACCGGCCGTGATGCGCGGCCCGCAGGCGGAATCGACCACCCGGCGGGTGCGTGTCAGGCTTTGTTCGTCGAGCTGGCGCAGCTGGCGCTCGATGTCGGCAATCAGGTTCATGCAATGACTTTCTCGAAGACGCGCCGGGTACGTTCGGCCAGGCCGTCGATTTCCTCGTCGGACAGCACGTACGGCGGCATCAGGTAGACGGTGGTGCCGATCGGGCGCAGCAGCAGCTCGTGATCGAGCGCGCAGGTGAAGAAGCGGCGCGAGAAGCTGGCCGCGCGCGCGGCATCGGCCTCAAGCGCGTCGAAGGCCCAGATCATGCCGCGCTGGCGGAGGTGGCGCACCCGCTCGTGTCCGGCCAGCGGCGCCAGCGCGCGTGTCAGCCTGGCCGCGCGTGTCTTGTTCGCCTCGATGACATTGTCGTCCTCGAATATCTGCAATGTCGCCAGCGCCGCACGGCAGGCCAGCGCATTGCCGGTGTACGAGTGCGAATGCAGGAAGCCGCGCGTGACGTCGGCGCTGTAGAAGGCCTGGTAGATCTCGTCGCGCGTGAGCACCAGCGACAGCGGCAGGTAGCCGCCGCTGATGCCCTTGGACAGGCACAGGAAATCCGGCCAGACCCCCGCCTGTTCGCAGGCGAAAAAGGTGCCGGTGCGGCCGCACCCGACGGCGATCTCGTCGAGGATCAGGTGCACCTCATGGCGGTCGCACAGTTCGCGCACCAGCTTGAGGTAGAGCGGATCGTGCATCGCCATGCCGCTGGCGCACTGCACCAGCGGTTCGATGATGATGGCGGCGATGTGCTGGCCGCGCTGTTCGAACAGCGCCTGCACGTCTGCCGCGGCGCGGCGCGCCGCCGCTTCGGCCGATTCGCCGTTGCGCTCGTCGGGCGAGGCCACGGTGCGGGCGGCGCGCAGCAGCGGGCCATAGGCATCCTTGAACAGCGCCACGTCGGTGACGGCGAGCGCGCCGATGGTCTCGCCGTGGTAGCTGCCTTCGAGGCAGACGAATTCCTGCTTGCCGGCGCGGCCGGCGTTGCGCCAGGCGTGGAAACTCATCTTGAGGGCGATTTCCACGGCCGATGCGCCGTCGGAGGCGTAAAAGGCGTGGCCGAGCACATTGCCGGTCATGTCGGACAGCTTTTCGGACAGGCGCACCACCGGCTCGTGGGTGAATCCGGCCAGCATCGCGTGTTCCAGCTGGTCGAGCTGGTCTTTCAGCGCGGCGTTGATGCGCGGGTTGGCGTGCCCGAACAGGTTGACCCACCATGAACTGATCGCGTCCAGATAGCGCTTGCCGTCATGGTCGTACAGCCACACCCCGCGCCCGTGGCTGACCGGGATCAGCGGCACGGTTTCGTGGTGCTGCATCTGGGTGCAGGGGTGCCATACGCTGCGCAGGCTGCGCGCGACCAGATCCGATTGCGTCATACGTTCAGCCATCCCGGTTTGCGCTTTTCGAGAAAGGCCGCAACGCCTTCGCGCCCTTCGCTGCTGGCGCGGATATGCGCGATGCGCTCGGCCGTGTCCATCAGCAGCGCGTCGGTAATGCTCTGGCCGGCCATGTCGCGCACCAGCACCTTGGCCTGGGCCACCGCGTGCGGGCCATTCGACACCAGCGAGGTAACGATGGCCGCCACTTCGGCGTCGAGCGCGTCGGCCTCGCAGATATCGTGCACGAAGCCGATGCGCAGCGCTTCCTGGGCGTTGAAGCGCTCGGCGGTGAGGAAATAGCGGCGCGCAGCGTTCTCGCCCATGGCACGGATCACGTAGGGCGAGATCGCCGCGGGAATCAGCCCGAGCCGGACTTCGCTCAGGCAGAAATTGGCCTCGCGCGCGGCCACGGCGATGTCGCAGGCGGCCACCAGGCCCATGCCGCCGGCGTAGCAGTCGCCCTGCACCTTGGCCACCACCGGCTTGGGGCAGTGGTAAATCGTGCGCAGCATGTCGGCCAGGCGCGCCGCGTCGGCGGTGTTTTCGGCGTTCGAGTAGGCCGCCATCCTGCCCATCCAGTTCAGGTCGGCGCCGGCGCAGAAGGCCGGGCCGGTGGCCGCCAGCACGATGGCGCGCACATGGTCGTTCTGGCCCACTTCATCGAAGGCCAGCGCCAGCTCGTTGATGCTGGTGTCATTGAAGGCGTTGCGTACATCCGGCCGGTTCATGGTAACCGTGGCCACGTGGCTGTCGATGCTGACGCTTAAGGTATGAAAGTCCATTTTGCTTGCCCCTTACATCCTGAAGACGCCGAAGCGGGTGTCCGGAATCTCCGCGTTGAAGGCCGCCGACAGGCCGAGTCCGAGCACCATGCGGGTGTCGGCGGGATCGATGACGCCATCGTCCCACAGGCGCGCGCTGGCGTAGTAGGGATGGCCCTGGTGCTCGTACTGGTCCTTGACCGGCTGCTTGAAGGCCGCTTCCTCCTGCCCGGTCCAGCTGCCGCCCTTGGCTTCGATGCCGTCGCGCTTGACGGTGGCCAGCACCGAGGCGGCCTGCTCGCCGCCCATGACGGAAATGCGCGCGTTCGGCCACATCCACAAAAAGCGCGGCGAGAATGCGCGGCCGCACATGCCGTAGTTACCGGCGCCGAAACTGCCGCCGATGATGACGGTGAACTTCGGGACCGCCGCAGTGGCCACGGCGGTGACCATCTTGGCGCCGTTGCGCGCGATGCCCTCGTTTTCGTATTTGCGGCCCACCATGAAGCCGGTGATATTTTGCAGGAACACCAGCGGAATCTTGCGCTGGCAGCACAGTTCAATGAAGTGCGCGCCCTTCAGCGCCGACTCGGAGAACAGGATGCCGTTGTTGGCGATGATGCCGACCTTGATGCCGAAGATGTGGGCGAAGCCGCAGATCAGCGTGGTGCCGTAGCGCGCCTTGAACTCGTCGAACTCGCTGCCGTCGACGATGCGGGCGATCACCTCGCGCACGTCGAAGGGTTTGCGGGTATCGGCGGGAATGACGCCATACAGTTCGCGCGCGTCGTAGCGCGGCTCGACCGGCTCGCGCCGCGGCGCCTGCGCGGGCCTGGCGCGGTTCAGGTTCGACACGATCGTGCGCGCCAGCGACAGCGCGTGCAAGTCGTTCTGCGCCAGATGGTCGACGACGCCGGACAGGCGCGTATGCACGTCGCCGCCGCCCAGGTCTTCCGCGCTGACGACTTCCCCGGTGGCCGCTTTCACCAGCGGCGGGCCGCCCAGGAAAATGGTGCCCTGCTCCTTGACGATGATCGATTCGTCGCTCATGGCGGGCACGTAGGCGCCGCCTGCGGTGCACGACCCCATCACCACGGCGATCTGCGCGATGCCCTTGGCCGACAGATTGGCCTGGTTGTAGAAGATGCGGCCGAAATGGTCGCGGTCGGGGAAGACCTCGTCCTGGTTGGGCAGGTTGGCCCCGCCCGAGTCGACCAGGTAAATACAGGGCAGATTGTTCTGGTCGGCGATCTCCTGCGCGCGCAGGTGCTTCTTGACCGTCATCGGGTAGTAGGTGCCGCCCTTGACGGTGGCGTCGTTGCAGACGATCACGCACTCCTGCCCGGCCACGCGGCCGATGCCGGTGATGATGCCGGCAGCCGGGGCGGCATCGTCGTACATGCCGTACGCGGCCAGCTGGGACAATTCGAGAAACGGCGTGCCCGGATCGAGCAACTGCTGCACCCGCTCGCGCGGCAGCAACTTGCCCCGCGCGACATGCCTGGCGCAGGCCGCCGCGCCGCCGCCCTGCGCCAGCACCGCCACCTTGGCGCGCAAGTCGTCCACGACGGCCTGCATCGCCGCCGCATTGGCCTTGAAGTCGTCGCTGCGCGGATTGAGTTTGCTGTCGATGTGGGGCATTGCGGTCCTTCGAATTATTTCCCGCCGTTCTTTTCCGTCGGGAAGCTGCCGTCCAGGTAATACCAGCGCGGCTCGCCGCCGCTGTGCTCGCGCACGAAACGGCTCACCTCATGCAGACGGTGGCCGCGGCCGTTGACCCGGTAGCGGGCCACGAATTCTACGGTATCAGCGTCTGGCGATTCAGGCAAGCTTGCTTTACGTTGACGTAAACGTAAAGCGGATTTTACCTCAAGTCCGAGCCATTGGATGGTTTCGCCGTCAACGGCGATCGGGTCTGGCGGCAAGGTGCTGGGATGCCAGGTGGCGCGCAGGTAGGCTTCGTTGCGCTGGGTGTAGGCGGTGTAGCGCGAGCGCATCAGGGCTTCGGCGCTGGCGGGAATGGCCGCGCCGGCCAGGTAGGGGCCGCAGCAGGTGGCAAGGGATGGGCCGCCGCAAGGGCAGGGGGCAGGAGCGGGCATGATCAATGGCGGAACGGGAATCTTGCCATTATCCGCGATATTGGCTGGACGTACCGGGCGCGCGTCCTAGGACGGCAGCGTGAACGGCGACGGTTTCCCGGCCAGCGCTTGCGTCAGCAGCACCGCAGAGCCGCAGGCAAACGTGAAGCCCAGCGGACCGTGCCCGACGTTGAGCCACAGGTTCGGCAAGCGCGTCGGACCGATGATGGGGGCGCCGCCAGGGGTGGCCGGGCGCAGGCCGGCCCAGGCCACAGCCTGGCCGTAATCGGCCGCGCGCGGCATGGTCTGGCGCACCAGCCGGGTCAGCCCGGCCACGCGGCGGGGGTCGAGCGACGCGTCGTCGCCCACCATGTCGACCATCGCCGCCACCCGCAGCTGCTCGCCGATACGCGCGTACAGCACCTTGCGGTCGAAGTCGGTGACGCTGATGCGCGGGCCGCAATCGCCCGGCCGGATCGGCGCGCTCAGGCTGTACCCTTTCAGCGGATAGAGGGGCAGGCGCAGGCCGGCGGTGGCGGCCAGGTCGCGGCTCTTGATGCCGGCAGCCAGGACGTAGCCGTCGGCGTGCAGGATCGACGTGCCGATATCGATGCCGGTCACCCTACCGCCCGCGGCGACGATGGCGCGCGCGGCACCGTGCACGATGCCGCCGAAGCGCGGATGGGCGCGCAGGCGGCGTTCCAGCGCCACGCAGAAGGCGTAACAGTCGGCCACCGCCTCGCCGGCGTTGTAGATGCCGCCGGCCAGCGCGCCTTGCGCCTCGGCCAGCGCCGGTTCGAGCGCGACGCATTCGGCGGGCGAGAGGATTTGCCCGGCGCCGGGCTTGGCGCGCGCGCCATCGAAGCCGTCGGCGGAGCGGTACACGACCAGCTTGCCGGCTTCGCGCCAGCCGAATGCGTGCGGCGGCACCACGGGCGCGAGCCGGGCCATCGCCTGGCGGCTCAATTCGCCCAGCTTGAGCAGTTCACCGGTGGTGCGCGCGTTGATGTCGGCGCGGCAGTGGCGCAGAAATTGCGCCAGCCAGCGCCACTGGCGCAGGTCGGCCTCAGGCTTGACGCGCAGCGGACCGGCTTCCTGGAACAGCCAGCGCAGCGCCTTGGCCGGCACGCCGGCGTCGGCCAGCGGGGACACATAACGGTAGCTGAGTTGCCCGCCGTTGGAGTAGCTCGACCCCTGCCCCACGCCGTCGGCGCGTTCGAGCAGGCTCACGCGGTGGCCCGCTTCCAGCAGCCACCACGCCGAGGTCAGGCCGATTACGCCGCCGCCGATGACGATCAGTTCCCGCATGCCACTCCATTCGCCGTTACCTACTCAGGCGACAGTGTAGCTGTTGACAGTTCGTTGGCAAAATTCGCGTGAATCGTCGCCGCGATCCAATTGCTTGCCTAAAAAATACTCACACCACTCAACTCGTGCAGGTTCGTCCAGTTGAACGTGCGCGGTGTTATTGCTTTTTCAAAGTATAGGCAAGCGAATGCCATATTGTCTTAATGTCAGATACAGAGACGAAACGACGTTGAGTAACGTGGTTCTCAAGTATGAAATTACTGTAAAAAAATTTACCACTATTGTCTGAGGCGATAGTAATGTGGCAGCTACCTGTTGCCCGGTAAACTGGGCCGTTGTACAGGTCGCAATCAACAATCGACGAGTAAGCAGATAGCTGGTCTATGACAAAAGGTCCCATTGGATATTGGGACATTCCGGTGCTGACTACTAAGTTCTGATTTGGCTTAAGTGGTATTTTCGGTGCGGAGTTATCTTCAACAACCGAAACTCCTATATCGTCCAACAATCTTTGATCATTGGTAGAACATAAAAAGCCTACCTTTTTTCTACTGGGGCGCAAGGTAAAGTCTATACATTCAGTGTTAGAATATTTTTTTGAATAAGGCCCGTTCTGCAAAGAAATTGATAAGGTTTTTGGCGACTTTATGCCTACCGCGAATTTCGGTAACACTGTCGCAGATGCTGCTTGCACTATGCCTGCTTGAAAAACGCAAAGTAGCGAAAAAAATTTGATTAGCTTCATTTTATGTGTCGTCCATGCAAATGTTTTTTACGCTTAAGGATTCGGCTAATCGGTCATCTAGCTGATTTGGCTCACCAGTAGTGCGGTTAGTTCCGTTAATTGAAGTCGCAACCATTTCAACAGTTTGTCGACTTATTCCACCGGTAGTTATTATTGAATTGATCGTGCGAAAACGCGCACGTTGAGAACCTGCCGTCCAGTACCATCCCCCTGCGTCAATCGCATTGTAAGCGTCAGTAGATAAGCGTTGCGGGTCAGGTATATCGGGCGCCCGATCTGGACGGGACGGATTCCACCATGGACTCTGAAAGGATGTAGGAGCAAGCCAACCTCGGTACACCCAATATTTGCTGTAATTTTCCATACCAGTAAGCTGTTTCATCCCTCTGCCTCTGAATTTTGGCGCGTCTAAGCGTTCAATATTTCCTAATCGCCCAACCAAATAGTATAAATAATCATTAAGACTATTTGGTACGTAAAACCCATCGTCTTCCGGCTGAAAACTTGCGTGCCCAGGATTCCGGGAAAAGCTAACAGAGCCTTCCACCATTAAAGTCAAATACATCGATTCCACAGCGCCTTCACCAAGGAAATGCGTCATTCGTACTGGCGTATTAATGAAGTATTTACGCATTACTTTATTGATCGCAGTTCGATATTGGTTTCGTATTGTTGTGGGCGTTCGTTGACGGCCTTCTGTCTGCAGTGCCCTTACAGGATATTTACTGTCCGGGTATATCCTTGCCAATTCTTTCTCACTCAACCACCCACACTTTCTGAAGTGCCGAATAAACTCCCTCGGCTGCCAATGCCAGTGATTGCCGCTAATACCTGTTCCACCCGGCCAGAACGCCAATGCCGCAATATGCGCCCGCAGTTCTTGGAAGTCTGTGTTTGATAAGGGGTTCGGGTTGTCTGCTGTTCTCGTTTTCAGCCAGCCCCAGCGGACGTCAATGGTGCTGCTGTCCCATTCTGTGGGGAATTTCGCAATGACCTTGGCAAGCTTGGGCGCAATCTTTGCGTCATTAAGTCGCGCGGTAGCTTCGCGTGGCTCTACTCTGTCGTCGCCGTTGACGTCCAGCCAGCCTTTAATCATCGCCGAATCACAACGGCTGTCCTGGTCTGCGCTGTCGTCAACGAGTTTCCACTGTTTCCAGTGCGGGAAATCGGCATCGCTAAATTTATGGACCGTGGTTGCGTTCAGATTCACCCAACCTTGTCCGCCGGGATAGCGAATCTGCCGCCAATGTGGCACATCGGCGGGTGTCAATGCGTCCGGGCCGATGATTCTTCCGAAACGGAGTAATTCGTAGACGGCGCTGGGAGCTGGACGATTGTTGGCGGGATAGGCGTCGCTAATCGCTGTGGCGTTGGTGTAGAGATTGTATTCAGCCTCGTTTTCTTCTAATGCAGTGCCGACCGTGCTGCCGTTGATCTCATAAGTGATGACCGTGGCGTCCCCGCGATTTCCTGCTGCGCCTTCACCGCCTGCATAATGCACGCCGACAATCAGTCCTGTAGTAGTGGTATGGGCAACGGGCAGCGCCTGCAGAGGCGGCAGTGGATGACTGGCAGGGGTATGTGGTGGACGCGGCGGCTGCATCATCGCAGTTGCCGAGGTGTGCAGCGGCTTTTGCGCAAAAATTTGTGTCGCGCCAGGCAAATGAAAATATATCTCGCCATACACGGCGTCGGTGCGCCCGTTGGCTGTCGATGGCAACTCGCCAGTAGCACGCCCCACGAGGCGCGCCAGATTGGTGTCGTCGCAAATGATTTCAAAGTGCATGCGTCCTCTGTCACCGTTGAGGTAACCGACGCGGCCAATCATGTCTTTACGATAGACGCGGCATGAAGGCTTTATGGTGTTGGGAATTTCATGCAGGTGCATGTAAATGCTAAAGAAGGTGACCGTGGCATTGTTGCCTTCGCCAATCTCGGTCTCATGCCGTATGACCACCACGCCGTCGCTGGTGGCACCGTTGTACATCAAGGGGTGTTCAGGAGGGAGATTGGGCAAGCCTTCTGTTGGCAGGTGGGTGAAGACGACAGTGCCGTCAGCAATCGCTCTGACAGGCTCAAAACCATTGCCCAGGGCAGGGGCATTCAAATGAATACCGCCATGCCAGCCGAGATTGAAACTGACCGGAAAGGCCCCACGACCGGGAGAGTCACCGGTCATCGCGGCATTGAGCCAGTCGTCCTCGGTCTGGTTGTTGGCACGGGGCGGTAAAAATGGTGGGCTGATTAGCAAAGCATCGGCTCCTAAAGTGAAAATGGGTATTTCTTGCGCAATCTGAAATCTCCTGCGGGCAGTAAAGGCAGTTCGTACCGCATGCGGTATGGCCCCAGAAAACTCTTCTTCCCCGCATGCACCGTAATCTTCCCGGGACACTGCACGGTGATA
>CAMLIL010000054.1 GCA_946480015.1 uncultured Oxalobacteraceae bacterium
TTCACGGTCGAGAACGTCGTTGCCAAAGTCAAAACTGTACTGGCGGCCTAAACCCCGCCCTCTCGGGATGGGCCGGCGCGGTCCGTCCCTGGCCCTCTCTTAACAATCAGGAGCTAAGTATGACGATCAAAGTTGCAATTAACGGTTATGGCCGTATCGGCCGCAATGTGCTGCGCGCATTCTACGAAGGCGGCAAAAAGCAAGACATTCAGATCGTCGCGATCAACGACCTGGGCAATGCCGAGTCGAACGCGCACCTGACCCGTTACGACACCGCGCACGGCAAGTTCAACGGCACCGTGGCCGTCGAAGGCGACAATATGATCGTCAACGGCGACAAGATCCGCGTGTTCGCACAGCGCAATCCTGCTGAAATTCCATGGGGCGAGCTGGGCGTGGATGTGGTCCTCGAGTGCACCGGCTTCTTCACCACCAAGGAAAAAGCGTCGGCCCACCTCAAGGGCGGCGCCAAGAAAGTCATCATCTCGGCACCGGGCGGCAAGGACGTCGACGCCACCATCGTGTTCGGCGTGAACCAGGGCGTGCTCAAAGCGAGCGACACCGTGATCTCGAACGCCTCGTGCACCACCAACTGCCTGGCTCCGCTGGTCAAGCCGCTGCATGACGCCATCGGCGTGGAAAACGGCCTGATGACGACCGTGCACGCTTACACCAACGACCAGGTGCTCACCGACGTGATGCACGAAGACCTGCGCCGCGCCCGTTCGGCCACCCACAGCATGATCCCGACCAAGACCGGCGCCGCCGCCGCGGTCGGCCTGGTGCTGCCTGAGCTGAACGGCAAGCTGGACGGCTTCGCCATCCGCGTGCCGACCATCAACGTGTCGCTGGTCGACCTGTCGTTCATCGCTTCGCGCGACACCACCGTGGACGAAGTCAACGCGCTGATGAAGGCGGCCGCCGAAGGGCCGCTGAAAGAAGTGCTGACCTACCAGACCGCACCGCTGGTGTCGGTCGACTTCAACCACAACCCGGCTTCGTCGAACTTCGACGCCACCCTGACCAAAGTGTCGGGCCGCCTGGTGAAAGTGTCGTCGTGGTATGACAACGAGTGGGGCTTCTCGAACCGCATGCTCGACACCACCGTCGCGCTGATGAACGCCAAGTAATCGATGGCATCCAAAAAAACCCGGCGGGCAGCCGGGTTTTTTTTTGACCACTGCTAGAACTTGTATTCCAGCGTCAGGCGAAATTCCCGGCCGCGCACGTCGTCGATATCCTGCGGAATGACACCGCCTCCGTCCGAATCGAGGGCGCGCAGGTCGAGCGGGGGACGGTGGTTGAACAGGTTGCGCACATTCGCCGACAGGGTCAGGTTCTTGATGCCGCTCCAGCTGACGTTGTAGTCGGTCCGCACATACGAGGCAATGCGGCACTGGGACTTGATCCAGCCGCGTTCTTCGCAGGCCGCGGCGTCGTACTGGTCGTCGTAATATTCCTGCTTGAGCGTGGTCGGGCTGTTCCACACGAAGCGCAGCATATTGTTGAAGTTACCGCTTTGCAGCGCCGCCGTGAAGTTGGCCTTGGTGCGCGAGTAGCCATACTGGCCGGCCAGGTTGTCGCCATAGCTGCCGTTGTCGCGCGTGGAAAAATAGCTGTACAGCGAGATCAGGTAAGTGGCGTTCAGCCCCAGGTCGAGGCGGCCGATGCCGGTGGGAATGCGCGCCATCGCGCCGATGTCCACGCCGCTGGTCTTGGTCCTGGCCACGTTTTCGAACATGCCATTGATCGAGGCCAGCGCGCCCGTCGTGACGCCGTACTGCTGCTGGAGCGCTGCCGCATTGGTGCCGTCCACACTGGTAAAGGTCGGCTCCTGGGCCAGTCCCAGGCGGTTGATGGTGCCGGGCGGCTGACTGGCTTCCGCGGCCAGCAGTTCGTCATTCGACTTCAGGCCGATTTCGTTGCGCCGCTTGATGTTCCAATAGTCGACCGACAGGTTATAGCCGCGCACCGGCTCGAACACGAAGCCGAGCGTGGCCATGCGCGCCACTTCCGGTTTCAGGTCCGGATTGTTGCGCACGATGCTGGGAACGCCGCGGAAGCATTCATTGCCTTCGACCGTATCGGCCTTGGCCGCCATGAGCGCCTTGAGCGGATCGCTGGCGGGCAGGGCGTCGGACTGGGCGCGCAGATCGGCCGCATAGGCTTGCGCGGCAGGGCAGCGCTGCGGGTCCTGGTTACCGGTGGAGAAAGCGAACTTGCTCGATTGCGCGCTCTCGGTCAGGTTGGGGGCGCGAAAGCCCGACTCCACCGTGGCGCGCAACAGCAGCGATTTGCTGGCTTCGAAACGCATGGCCAGCTTGGGCGAGATGTGGGCGTTAAAGCCGGGGAATTTGTCGATCCTGGCTGCGCCCGTCAGGTTCAGGGCGGCGCTGACAGGCAGTTCCACCTCGGCAAACGCGGCCGCCGAGTTGCGCGACGCATCGGCGCTGGCCGCGCCGTTGCTGACAATGTCGCCGGCCAGCAGGTTGGCCGTTGGCGTGATCAGGAATTTTTCGTGGCGCAGGTCGCCGCCGACCGCCATCATGACCGGGCGGCCGCCGATGTCGCCGATCGCCCCGCTGACCTTGGCATCCCAGAATTGCTGGGTGATCTTGCCGTCGTAGCCGTTTTCGGGAAACAGGGCATTGAGCACGTCCGGCGAGTTGAGTTGGCCAAGCTGGTAGCCGCGGTTGAAGAATTGCGGGTCGCGGACGTTGCCGTCGTCGTCATAGCCGGGTGTGCCGATCACGCTGGTAAAGCCGGCCACGCTGAAGAAACCGCCGCGGCTGCGGTCGACGGTGCGGCTACCCATGATGCCCAGCGCGCTTTCCCAATCCCACTTGCCATAGGTGCCGCGCAGGCCGGCCAGGACCCGGTACTGGTCGCTGTCGGAGCGGCGGTAGCCCGGATCGTCGAGGAAGCGGTAGCGCAGGTTCAAGTCTTCGCCCGAGGTGTTGAGCGGATGGGTCGCCGGAACCGGCCCGTAGTCGAAGGTGCGCGACTGGCCGGTGGCCGGATTGCCCCACGTGCTCACGCCGGCCGTCGAATCGTAGGTGGCGTATGCGCTCTGGTAGGTGGTCTTGGTCTTGGAGTACAACACTTCCGCGAAGCCCTCCATGGTGTCGCTGATCTTCAAGCGGCCCGACACCAGCATGTTGGCGCGGTCGGCTTCGGGCTGGGCCTCGAAGCGGCTGAAGCGGTCATACACGCACAGGCCGGCAGCGTTGAGGGTCTTGCAGCCGGACAGCGGGCCCTGGCCGATCAGGTTGCCGGGGAAGCTGAAGGTGGATGGCGTGCCGCGGTTGCCGAACATCAGCCCGCTGCCATCGCCCAAGGTGGCGAACTTGGCGCCGTAGGCCGGGTTGATATCGTCGACGACGTCGCGCCACATCACGCTGCCGCGCCGGTACAGCTCGACGTTGGCCAGCACATTGAAGCGGTCTTTGGACAGGTCGCCGAAGCCGCCGGTCAGGCTGGCGGTGGTTTCGTGAAAGCCGCTATGGCTGCTCGATTGGTCGCGCGCGGCGCGCACCTGCACACCCTGGTAGTCGCCGCGGGTGATGATGTTGATGACGCCGGCCACCGCGTCCGAGCCATAGATCGCCGAACCGCCGCTGCGCAGCACCTCGACCCGGTCGATGGCGTCCAGCGGCATGGTGTCGAGATTGGTGAACACTTCGTTGTAGTCGGCCAGCGCATACGGCGCCACGCGGCGCGAGTTCAGCAGCACCAGGGTCGACTGCTTGCCCAGCGAACGCAGCGACGCCGACGAGGCGCCGCCGGCGAACGAGCTGCTGCCGCCGACGTCGGACAGGCTGCCGGTCGAGCTGCGGCTGCCGCTGGAACCGGTCAAGGTATCGATCAATTGCCGCACATTATTGACGCCAAGCCGCGCGATGTCCTCGCGCCGCACGATCTGCAGCGGCGTGGCGCTTTCGGCGTCGATGCGCTTGATGTTCGAACCGGTGATGATGACGCGTTCGAGCGGTTTGCCGGTGAGACTGTCGACCGCCTCCTGGGCCAGGCCGGGGCCGGCGGCCAGGACGAGGGAAACCGCGACGACGCTGCGCTTGCGGGTTGGGTGCTTGAGCAAGATATTCTCCGTTTTTTATGTGATAACGGTGAAAATGGTATCGGTATAGGTTTGAAAAGAAAAACACCGCATGCATCATGTTGCTATTTTTGATGGATAAACAACAGTTTTGCGCACGCCAAGCACGCAAAGGCGACAGGGTCAGGCGAACAGGCGTTCCCACAGCGCGCGTACGGGGCCGGCGTGCGCACCGATGCGGCCCGGGTCGAGGCGCGCGTTTTCCACCCCCTGCAGGCGCAGCTGGTGCTGCAGCTTGCGCATGCTGCGGTAGGCGTCGCCCACGCTCACCGACAGCGCCGCATCGATCAAGCCGAGCTCGCCACACATTTTCAGCAGCGCGATATTGCCGACATTGCCGGTCAGGCGGGGATACTGCCCGGCGTAGCGCAGCACCAGGTACTGCACCATGAATTCGATGTCGATCATGCCGCCCTCGTCCTGCTTGAGGTCGAACAGGCCCGCGCGCGCCGGATGGGCGTCGCGCATCTTGCGGCGCATCTTGAGCACCTCGGTTTCGAGGGCTGCGGCATCGCGCTCCTTGCGCAGCACCTGTTCGCGGATGGCCTCGAAGCGCGCGCCGATGGCGGCGTCGCCGGCGCAAAAGCGCGCCCGCGTGAGTGCCTGGTGTTCCCACATCCAGGCCGACTGGTGCTGGTAGCGCTCGAACGCGCCCAGCGCGGACACCAGCATGCCGCTGGCGCCGTCCGGGCGCAGCGCGGTGTCGATGTCGAACAGCATCCCGGCCGAGGTGTGGGCGGTCATCCAGGTGATGAAACGCTGCGCCAGCTTGGCGTAGTTGCCGGGCGCCTCCTGGTCGTCGTCGTCGAACAGGAAAATCACGTCCAGGTCGGAGATGTAGCCGAGCTCCTTGCCGCCCAGCTTGCCGTAGGCGATGACGGCAAAGCGCGGCACCTCGCGGTGGCGCGTGGCGACGGTTTGCCAGACCGCGTCGATGGTGGCCGCGACGATGCTGTCGGCCAGCGCCGACAGGTGGTCGGCCAGCCGTTCGACGGTGAGCGAGCCGGCCAGGTCCTGGGCCAGCAGGCGGAACAGCTGGGCGTGGTGGGCTTCGCGCAGGATGTCCATCTTGCGTTCGGTGTCGCCGTCGGCCGCCTCGAGCAGCCGGTCCAGCCCGGCGCGGAAGGCGGCGCCGTCGAAGGTTTCGTCGTGCAGGCGGTCGTCGAGCAGTTCGTCGAGCACGATCGGGTGCAGGGTCAGGAAGGTGGCGGCCCAGCCCGAGGCGTGCATCATGCGGATCACGCGTTCGAGCGTGTGCGGGTATTCGGTCAGCAGCGACAGATAGGCCGAGCGGCGCGCGATGGCTTCGAAAAAGTCGAGCAGGCGGCCGAGCGTGGCGCTGGCGCTGCCGACCTCGTTTTCGGTGGCGCAGGCGGCGATCAGGGGCAGGGCGGCATTGACCAGGGTGAGCAGGCGGGCGCGGCTGGCCTCCGGCAGCGCTTGCACGCGGGGCGACTGCCAGGTCGACATCAGCCGCCTGGCCGAGCCGGCGGCCTGGTCGTAGCCGAGCGCATCCAGGCGCGCTTCGATGGCTTCGCAGTTGTCCAGGTCGGCGCATGCGCTGGACGATTGCGGGTCGACCGCCTCGCTGCCGTTCTTGGCGCTGGTGTCCTTGAACATGGCGTCGAACTGGGCGGCGACGAAGTGGCGCACCGCGGCCAGCTGTTCCAGCAGCGCGGCAATGTCAGGCAGGCCCATCCATTGGGCCACGATGGCGCGGTCGGCGTCGTTGGCCGGCAGGGTGTGGGTCTGGGCGTCTTCCAGATACTGCAGCCGGTGTTCGAGGTTGCGCAGGAAGGTGTAGGCGTCGAGCAGCTGGGCGACGATCTCCGCGTCCATCAAGCCCTTGCTGGCCAGCATGCGCAAGGTGGCGCGGGTGGAGCGGTGGCGCAGGTCGGCGTCGCGCCCGCCGCGGATGAGCTGGAAGACCTGGGCCAGGAATTCGATTTCGCGGATGCCGCCGCGGCCCAGCTTGACGTTGTTGCTGCGGTCCGGGTGCAGGCGTTCCTGGCGCTCGACCTCGGCGCGGATCTGGGCATGCATGGTGCGGATGGCGTCGATGACGCCGAAATCGAGGTAGCGCCGGTACACGAAGGGACGCACGATGGCGTCCAGGGCGGCGATATCGGCCGCGGTGCCGGTCACGGCGCGCGCCTTGACCCAGGCGTAGCGCTCCCATTCGCGGCCCTGGACGATCAGGTATTGCTCGACCATGCCGAGGCTGGCCACCAGCGGACCGGAGTTGCCGTTCGGCCGCAGCGCCATGTCGACGCGGAACACGAAACCGTCTTCGATCACTTCGGCCAGGGCGGCGATCAGGCGCTTGCCCAGGCGGGTGAAAAATTCCTGGTTCGACAGCTGGCGCTGGCCCGGCCCGCCGGCGCGGGTGTCGCCGTCTTCGGGGTAGACGAAAATCAGGTCGATGTCGGACGAGACATTCAGTTCGCCGCCGCCTTGCTTGCCCATCGCCAACACCATCAAGTGCTGGGGCAAGCCGGATTCCTCGCCCATCGGCATGCCGTGCGCGGCCACCAGCTCGTCCATCAGCGCCGCCAGCTGGGTCTGGATGGCGAAGTCGGCAAAGCCGGTCATGGTGCTGACGACCTCGTCCAGGGTGGCGCGCCCGTCCAGGTCGCGCCGGATCAGGCCGGCCACCAGCAGATTGCGCAGGCGCCGCATGGCGCGCGGCAGGGGCAGGCCGGCGGCGGCTTCGCGCGCCAGCGCGGCGGCCAGGTCGACCTGGCCGAGCGGCCGCGCGGCCAGCGTGTCGAGCGCCTCGCTGCGTCCGGGCGCGGCATTGGCCCAGCGTTGGTAAAAGCGCGAGGCGGCGGTCGGGGAAGCTGGCTTCATGGATTGTAAGGATGAGTTAAAGTGCGGGCTCAGGAATGCCCGGATAGGTTAGAATTGCCGCGCGATCCGGTACGGGTCAGGACGATGGTAAGGTAGGCAGAGGAAATTGTGCAAGCGCTCTCCTGAATGCAAGCGCTCTGCGACATGACGAACTATCGGTTGGCGAGACCTTCACGATCCCTATTATTAGCGCATTGATGCACACCCCGGAAACTGACAACGCTGCGCACCTGCCCATCGGCGAGCGCTGGCGGCGGCTCAAGGCCGCGTATCGGGTGTGTAACCTGGCGACGCATCACGTGCTGGGTTTTACCGTCAAGCTGGCGCTGCTGCTGTACTTCGCCTTCGCCATCACTTTCCTGCTGCTGCGCTACGCCGTGCTGCCGCATATCGACTATTACAAAGGCAGTATCGAACGCCTGGCCGGGCGCGCGCTCGGCAGCCAGGTCTCGATTGCGCGCATTTATGCTTCGTGGCATGGGCTGCAGCCCAATCTGTTCCTGGGCGACGTGGTGCTGCGCGACAAGCAGGGGCGCCAGGTGCTGAGCCTGCCGAGCGTGTCGGCCACCCTGTCGTGGTGGAGCGTGGCGACGGCGCAGGCGCGCTTTTCTTCGCTGGAAATCATCCGCCCCGATCTGGACGTGCGCCGCACCGCCGACGGCAAGCTGTACGTGGCCGGCATGGCGATGCAGGACCAGCCGGGCGGCGGCGATGGCGACTGGGTCTTCAAGCAGCACGAGATTGTCATTCGCGAAGGCAAGATTCACTGGACCGACCAGCTGCGCGGCGCACCCGAGCTGGCGCTGGACAACGTCAACATGGTGCTGCTGAACCGCTGGCACCACCATCAATTCGCCTTGCGCGCGACCCCGCCGGCCAGCCTGTCCGGGCCGGTCGATGTGCGCGCCGACTTTACCCATCCGCACTTTGCCGACCGCATCGCCAACGCCGCGCTGTGGAAAGGCGAGCTGTACGCCGACGTGGCCGACACCGACCTGCAAGCGTGGAAGCATTACCTCGATTACCCGTTCCAATTAACTAGCGGCAATGGCTCAGTGCGCGCATGGCTGCGCCTGGACCGTGCGCGGCTGGAAGGCTTTACCGCCGACGTCGGCCTGGCGGGTGTGAGCGTGCGGCTGGGCCGCAGCTTGCCGCAGCTGGACCTGGCGCGCGTGCGCGGGCGCGTCTCGGCGTTCGAACCGCGTTCGCCCGGGCGGCGCGAAGGCCAGCCGGCCTTCGGCGCCAGCGGCCACACCATCACCCTGACCGACTTCAGCCTCGTCACGGCCGACGGCCTGACCCTCAAGCCGACCACCGTGACCGAGGTCTACACGCCGGCCACCGCCAAGGCGCTGGAAAAGATCGCGGTCAGCGCGCGCGAGCTGGACCTGGAAACGCTGGCGCAGCTGGCCGAACAATTGCCGCTCAAGCCGCCCCAGCGCGCGCTGCTGGCCGACTTCGCCCCGCGCGGCAAACTCAGCGACCTGTCCGCCGAATGGCAGGGCAAGTATCCGGCCATCGCCGCCTACAAGGTGCGCGCGCGGCTGGACGGGCTCGGCATCAAGCCGCAGGCGGCCCGCCTGGCCCAGCCGAAAACCGCCACCAGTGCGGCCACGGCCGCGCTGCCGGCGCTGCCCGGCTTCGCCAACCTGTCCGGCAGCATCGACGCGAACGAAAAAGGCGGCAAGATTAGCCTTGATTCCAAGCAATTCGTGCTGCACTTGCCGGCCTGGTTCGCCGACCCGTCGATGCCGTTCGACCAGTTCAACATGCAGGCGCGCTGGAGCTTCATGCCGGGCGACCAGGTGCTGCTGAACCTGGATTCGCTCAATTTCGCCCAGGGCAAGCTGAAAGCTTCGCTGTCGGGCAAGCACCAGATCATGATGAATGCCCCGCCCGGCCATCCGGCCGGCGTGGTGGACCTGAACGGCAGCCTGTCCGGCTTCGCCCTGAATACCATCGACCGCTTCCTGCCGCTGCAAACGCCGGACGACTTGCGCGGCTGGCTGGTCGGCGCGCTCGAAGCCGGCACCGCCAACGATGTCAGCCTGCGCCTGCGCGGCGACCTGGCGCACTTTCCATTTCGCGCCGATCACCCGGGCGAGCGCGGGCGCGGCGAATTCCGCGTGGCCGGCAAGCTGGAAAACGCCCGCCTGAATTATGCGCCCGGGCATCTGGGCGCCGACGGCAAGAGCCCCTTGTGGCCGCAGGCCGAGAAGATCGACGGCAGTTTCGTGTTCGACCGCACACGCATGGAAATCCGGGGCGACACCGCGCGCACCCTGGGCGTGGCGCTGTCGAACGTGAAAGCGGTGGTGGCCGACCTGAGCTCGCCCGAACGGACCCTGGAAATCGATGGCAACGCGGCCGGACCGATGCAGGATTTCCTGCATTACGTGACGGCCAGCCCGGTGCTGGGCTGGATCGGCCATTTCACCGAAGACACCCGCGCCAGCGGCAACGCCAAGCTGGCCCTCAAGCTGCGCATGCCGCTGACCCACATGCTCGACTCCAAGGTGCTGGGCAGCCTGCAGCTGGCCGGCAACGACGTGGTGCTGTTTCCTGAATTGCCGCCGATTCAGGCGGCGCTGGGCAAGATCGAGTTCAACGAGCATGGCGTCAACCTGAACGGCGTGGGCGCCAGTTTCCTGGGCGGCCCGCTGGCCTTGACCGGCGGCAGCCAGCGCGACAATTCGATCGCCATCCGCCTGGCCGGCGCGGTCTCGGCCGATGGCGTGCGCAAGCAGTACGCCGCCCCCCAGATGCAACCGGTGGTGGACAAGCTGTCCGGCGCCGCGCGCTACAGCGGCCTGATCACTTTCAAGGACCACCAGCTCAAGATCGACGTCGAATCCGCGCTGGCCGGCATGGGCCTGGATTTCCCGGTGCCGCTCAACAAGGCGCCCGCCGACAGTCTGCCGGCGCGCTTTACCCTGGCTGGCACGGTCGGGCAGGACGGGATTGCCCGCGACGAGATCAAACTGAGCGTGGGCAGCGGCATGGCGGCGCGCTACCTGCGCCAGAAATTGCCCAGGTCGCCCTGGACGGTGCTGCGCGGCGGCATCGGCGTGAACCTGCCGGCACCGGAACCGGACAATGGCCTCATGGTCAATGTGCATTTGCCATCGCTCAACGTCGACCACTGGATCGCCATCGGCTCGGCCGTGGCCAGCGCGCGCGGCGCAGCCGACGCGCCGGCCGACAGCGGCTCCACCGACCTGGCCCAGTACGTGGTGGCCGATGTGGTGGCGGCGCGCGCCGGTGAGCTGATCATCGGCGAGCGCAAGCTCGACAACGTGGTGGTCGGCGCCTCGCACGAGAAGGGCGCGTGGCAAGCCAGCATCGACTCGCGCCAGGTGGAAGGCCACGTGACCTGGGATGAATTGTCCGGCGGCGGGCTGGGCAAGGTGACCGCGCGCCTGGCCTCGCTGATCATTCCCGAATCGGCCGCCGCCGACGTGCAAGACTTGCTGGAAGGCGGCAAGAGCGCCGCCTCGACCATTCCCGCCCTGGACATCGTGGCCGAGCGTTTCGAACTGTTCAACAAACAGCTGGGGCACCTGGAACTGGTGGCCAATAATTCGCTGGCGGCGGCCGGGCGCGAATGGCATATCAATAAATTGTCGCTGGTTAATCCGGACGGCGCGCTCAGCAGCACCGGCAAGTGGCTCTCGCGCAACGGCCAGAGCAGCACCAGCCTGAACTTCAATCTCGACATCGCCGATGCCGGCAAGCTGCTCGACCGCTTCGGCTTTCCCGACACGCTCAAGCGCGGCAAGGGTAAGCTGAGCGGCGATCTCGCCTGGAACGGCTTGCCCTACTCGCTGGACATTCCCAGCCTGTCGGGCCAGATCGCCATGAATGTCGAGGCCGGCCAATTCCTCAAGCAGGAACCGGGTGCGGCCAAGCTGCTCGGCGTGCTCAGCCTGCAGATGCTGCCGCGCCTGCTCAAGCTCGACTTCCACGACGTGTTTTCGGAAGGCCTGGCCTTCGACGGCATCACGGCCGACGCCACCATCACCCGCGGCGTGCTGCGCACCGACAATCTCAAGATGCACGGCGTGGCCGCCACCGTGCTGATGGCCGGCAACGCCGACATCGCCAACGAATCGACCAATCTGCACGTGGTGGTGATTCCTGAATTCAACCTCGGGACCGGACCGCTGGTGTACGCGCTGGCGGTCAACCCCGTGGTCGGGCTGGGCAGCTTCCTGGCACAACTGTTTTTGCGTGCGCCGATGATGAAAGCGCTGACATATGAAATGCAGGTGACGGGACCGTGGAAGGCGCCTATCATCACCAAACTAGGCAGCGCGAAGCCTGCAGCCGCGTCCGCCATACAATAAGATTGACGGGGGAAACATGACGACAGTGGCAGCAGTACAGATGATCAGTACGCCCGACATTACCCATAATATTGCGACGGCCAGCCGCCTGGTCAACGAAGCGGCCGCGCGCGGCGCGGTGCTGGTCACCTTGCCGGAATACTGGCCCATCATGGGCATGAGCGACGCCGACAAGGTGCGGCACGCCGAGCAGCCGGGACAGGGGCCGATCCAGGATTTCATGGCCAGGGCGGCGCGCGAGCACCGCATCTGGCTGATCGGCGGCACCTTGCCGCTGGTCTCGCCCGACGCCGGCAAGGTCATGAACACCACGCTGGTGTACAGCCCGGATGGCCAGCCGGTGGGACGCTACGACAAGATCCATTTATTCGGCTTTACCAAGGGCAGCGAGTCGTATGACGAAGCGCGCACCATCGTGCCGGGCGGGGAAGTGGTCGCCTTCGAGGCCCCGTTCGGCCGGGTCGGCCTGTCGGTCTGCTACGACCTGCGCTTTCCCGAGCTGTACCGGGCCATGGGCGAGTGCACCCTGATCGTGGTCACCGCCGCCTTTACCCACACCACCGGCCTGGCGCACTGGGAAGTGCTGCTGCGCGCGCGCGCCATCGAAAATCAATGTTATGTGCTGGCCTCGGCCCAGGGCGGGCTGCATCCGAACGGGCGCCGCACCTTCGGGCACAGCATGCTGATCGACCCGTGGGGCGAGGTCAAGACCGTGCTCAAGGAAGGCGAGGGCGTGGTCAGCGGCGCGCTCGACCCGGCCTTCCTGGCCGGAGTGCGGGAAAGTCTGCCGGCCCTGAAGCATCGACGGCTGTGACCGATGTCAAACGAAGCGATGTGGCACAATGGCCCATCGCCATTTGAAAGAGCTGCAATCATGAAACTGTTCGAACCGAATCTCTCGACCCTGGCCGTCGCGCGCGACGTCCTGCTCACGCCGTTCGGGCTGGATGAAGCCAAGCTGCTTAGTACTCTGGGCACCATGTTCACCCACAAGGTCGACTACGCCGACCTGTACTTTCAGTTCACCAAGAGCGAAGGCTGGAGCCTGGAAGAAGGCATCGTCAAGACCGGCAGCTTTTCGATCGACCAGGGCGTGGGCGTGCGCGCCGTGTCGGGCGACCGCACCGCCTTTTCCTACTCCGACGAAATCTCCCAAACCGCCCTGATGGATGCGGCGGCCGCCACGCGCACCATCGCGCGCGCCGGCAGCGGCAAGATCAAGGTGGCCTCCTCGATGACGCCGACCGGCGGGCGCGCGCTGTACCTGCCCAACGATCCGCTGGCATCGATGGACGCGACCGCCAAGGTCAAGCTGCTGGAGCGCGTGGAAAAAATGGCGCGCAAGAAAGATCCGCGCGTCGTGCAAGTGATGGCCGGCCTGGCTGGCGAATACGATGTGGTGCTGGTGGTGCGCAGCGACGGCGTGCTGGCGGCCGACATTCGCCCGCTGGTGCGGGTGTCGGTGACGGTGATCGTCGAGCAGAACGGGCGCCGCGAGACCGGCTCTTCCGGCGGCGGCGGGCGCTACGACTACGGCTATTTCTCCGACGAAGTGCTGGAGCGCTATGCCGCCGAAGCGGTGCAGTCGGCGGTGGTCAATCTGGATGCGCGGCCGGCCCCGGCCGGTCCGATGACCATCGTGCTCGGACCGGGCTGGCCCGGCGTGCTGCTGCACGAAGCGATCGGCCATGGCCTGGAAGGCGACTTCAACCGCAAGGGTTCGTCGGCGTTCTCGGGCCGGATCGGCGAGCGCGTCGCCGCCAAGGGCGTCACGGTGGTCGACGACGGCACCCTGCAGGACCGGCGCGGCTCGCTGAACATGGATGACGAAGGCAATCCGACCCAGTGCACGACACTGATCGAAGACGGCATCCTGAAGGGCTATATCCAGGACACCATGAACGCGCGCCTGATGAAGATGCCGGTCACCGGCAATGCGCGGCGCGAATCGTTCGCGCATTTGCCGATGCCGCGCATGACCAACACCTATATGCTGGGCGGCGACAAGGACCCGGAAGAAATCCTGGCCTCGGTCAAGAACGGCCTGTACGCGGTCAACTTCGGCGGCGGCCAGGTCGACATCACCAACGGCAAGTTCGTCTTCTCGGCCAGCGAAGCCTACATGATCGAAAACGGCAAGATCACCTATCCGGTGAAAGGCGCCACCTTGATCGGCAACGGCCCTGACGTGCTCAACCGGGTATCGATGATCGGCAACGACATGAAGCTCGATTCCGGCGTGGGCGTGTGCGGCAAGGAAGGGCAGAGCGTACCGGTCGGCGTGGGCCAGCCGACCTTGCGGATCGAGGAAGTGACGGTGGGCGGTACCGCCTGACGCAGTGTCCACCGCCAAGGAAAGCCGTTCAGTCGATGCTGAGCGGCTTTTTTTTCGAATGCTGCGTGCAGCATCGATAGTGCTACCTGATGCTCATCCGCAAGGAGCCGTATCGCGATCCCATGGTCGGTTACGGTAACATGTGCGCGAGGAAAAGCGCGCCGCGCTGAATCCGGCCGTTGAAGCGGATCGGCCGGCGACCGGACAAGCCAGCGCATGACGTAGCCGCCACAACGAGGGGTCGGGCCCGGCGACAATTTCTTGAACTCGCTTCATGCGAGGAGGGAATGTGCGCGCCCGCGATCCCTACCTTTCACAGTTACAGAGCGGTTCAGATTGGCCCCGGCGAGTTGGACGGGTGGGAAGACGAGCCTGCGCCTTCGCCATCCGAAGCGGAGATGGTGAAGTCTCGTTTGCGGAGTCTGGCCGAGGAAATAAGACGAATCGATCACGAGCCAGTGACGAAGCGGCTAAAGTGTCCAATGGACCTGCGGCGCGCACTGAGCTTTTCAGGAGCAAGTGTAAAGAGTGCCCGGATTCTGTCCCTGTTAACTATCACTCGACGGAGGCGATAGTCTGTTGGCGCGACCTGCCCCGATAGCATGCCAACGCGATGGTTTGAGCGGCTTGTCTGGCCGTTTAAAAGTAAATCGCTGCATTCATTAACGCGCCAACTTGCAAAAAAATATTTTCAAAAATGCCATAATGAGCCATCATTGCGCTTTGCCATTGAGGCGAGCGCGATACCTTCGTTTGCAAGCTTCTGAGTCGTCTCTGTGAGCATTACCTTCGCTGGGATACAGGAATTTTCTGTGGTACAGCCGTTTGGAGTTTACTCTTCATTGGAAGGAAAACAATGCTTGAATTGAGTACCTTGCTCGGTCGTTTTACGCAGACAACCCGGCTGCTACGCTTGAGCACGCCGCTTGGTCCAGATGTGCTCTTGGCGGAATGTGTTCGAGGGGAAGAGGGTATCTGTTCACCGTATACATTCACAATCAGCGTCCTTTCGCTCGACGCCGCTATTCCCTTGCGCAGTTTGCTTGGCAAACCTGCGCTGTTGGAATTGTTGACTGCGACGGCGGACGTACGCCGCCCGTTTCACGGGTACATCACCGCAGCGGAAGCCTGCGGGAGCAACGGTGGCATGGCTCGTTACGAGCTCACGCTACAGCCTTGGACAGTTTTTGTCGGCTTGGGGCGCGATAGTCGAGTGTTTCATGACAAGACCGTGATCGAGATTCTCGAAACGGTGTTCGCAGCGTATCGACTGAGCGGCCGACTCGCACCCAACTGGCGCTTTGAAATCGCAGATATCAGCATTTATCCGGTGCGGAGTCTGACCACCCAGTACCAAGAAAGCAATATGGCCTTCGCCGAACGACTGATGAGCGAGGAAGGGCTTTTCTACTTCTTCGAGCACCAAGGTGAAAGCGCGAGTTCAGGCTTGGGCGTGCATACCATGGTGATCGCCGACCACAATGGAGCCTTTCAGCCCAACGAACAGTCAGTGGTTCGCTTCACCCGGCCCGGCGCGGTCATGAAGGAAGACAGCATGGACCGCTGGCGCAGCGAACTCAAGCTGCAAACCAATGGAATCGAACTTCAGAGCTGGGACTATCGAACTCGCAGCTCCCGGCCAGTCTCCGCGCCAGGCATCTTTGACGATGGGCTGAGCCTCGTTAACCGGGACGTGCCAGGCGCATACGCCTATCCAGATCACAGCCAAGGGCAACGCATTGCCAACAACCACATGCAGGCACTGGAGGCTCGTCGGCAGGTATTCATCGGCGCCGGAACCGTGCGTACATTCACACCCGGCACGACCTTTACGCTGGTAGGGCATGCTATCCATGATCGGCAAAATAGGGATGATGCGCGAACATTCATGATTACCCGCACAGTGCACCTCATGCACAACAACCTGAGCGCTGATCTGCAGACTGCCATTGCAAAAGTCATGGGAAAATCCGCATTGGCGGCAGTCGTGGATGCGGAACAGTCCGACAGTTTGCACAAGGTCGGAGAGCAGAAAGGCGAACGCCCTTTGTACCGAAATCGCATCGATGCCATCTGGGCTAATATGCCATTCCGGCCGATCCGTACCGACAAACACGGAAAGTTGCTGTACCCACGGCCAATTATCAAAGGTCAGCAGAGCGCCATCGTCGTAGGTTCGGTAGGCGCGACGGTCCACACTGACCGCGATCATCGCATAAAAGTGCAGTTCCACTGGCAGCGTGACCACGGCGACGGCAGGAGCCATAGTCGCTTAGCCCATCCGACACCGGAAGGCCATGCCGGTGCGCCTGCTGATGAGAAGGCGGGTACATGGGTCCGTGTCGCAGTCACTCTCGCGCCTGTCGCGGGTGCCAATTGGGGCGGCAATGCAGTGCCGAGGGTTGGACAGGAGGTTTTGATCGATTTCATTGAAGGGGACGTAGACAGGCCTCTCGTCATTGGCGCGTTATATAACGGAAGAGGGCAGGCTGATGGTCAAGGCAATGCAGTGGGGCAATGCGCTGGTTCGTCTACTGGTAATGCACCTGCCTGGTTCCCGGGCAATGCAGGCGCACATGCCCATCCCGCCGTGCTATCGGGGTTGAAGAGTCAGTCAATGCAAACCAGCCAGACCGGTACGGGAGCATTTAGTCAGCTGCTATTCGATGACAGTCCGGGAAAATCTCGCTTGGTGCTTCAACGGCATGCGAAGCCTCACGCTGGAACGGCCGAGTTGAATTTAGGCCACCTGCGGCATCAGAACGACAATCAACTGCTCGCTCATGCTGGATTCGGTGCGGAACTCAAGACTGAGCATAGCGCGGCGCTTAGGGCTGGTCAGGGCATGCTGCTATCGGCGAATTCGCGTGTTAACGCTGCCGGCAGCCAGATGGATTCACGTGAAGCGCATGAGCAGATCACCGCAAGTCATGCGCTCCAAGAAGAGTTGGCAACGACGGCACAGAAACACAATGCGACCATGAAGAGCAGTGAGGGTTTATCAGAACCCTTGCCCGCTGAGCTCACGGCCATAACTCAGATGAAGGAAAGTGCTGAGGCCATTGCAGGCGCCAGCGGCAGCAGTGGTATTGCTCTGCCAGCAGGCGGGCAAGGAGAAGCGACGGCTTACACCCAGCCGCAACTGCAATTATCCAGTCCGTCAGGGATCGTGGCCACCACACCCGCGAATGCGGTGATTGCCGCCGGATACACGTCCAGTATCAGTGCCGGGCAAGATATCAATCTGGTGGCGCAGGGCACACTTTCCTACGTCGTCGGAAACGGCATCAGTATGTTCAGTTACGGGAAGGCCGCGAGCAAGACTAAACCGAATCAGGAGACCGGCATCAAGCTGCATGCAGCGAGCGGCAAAGTCAGCATTCAAAGTCAGTCCGGTAAAACCACACTCACGGCTGACAAAGCAATCACCGTGGCGAGCGTCACGAAGTCCGCCAAGGTGGCCGCGAAGGAGCATGTCTTACTGACAGCGCAGGGGGCCTACCTAAAGCTAGAGGGCGGCAACATCATGCTCCATGGCCCCGGCAAAATCGAGTTCAAGGCGTCGATGAAGGAATTGGCCGGGCCAGCGAGTGCAGCGGTGGCACTTCCTTCCTTGCCGAAAGCGGAGAACTTGAAGAATTTCGTCGAGCTCAATCACCACTGGCCCGATCTGACGCCAGTAGCGGGCGGGGCGTACCGTGCTGTCTTTGCAGATGGCACCTCAAAAGAAGGGACGCTCGACAATAAGGGCTTTGCACGCCTCGAAAATATTCCACCGGGCCCTATACAGGTCTACTTTGGCGAAGCCCCTCAGTCATATAATCCGCCACCCGTCGAGGATTTGGGAAACACCACGCTTGCGGCAATCCACGAGGATCTAAGGCGGCAAGGTTATGACACCGATATCGAAGACACTGAGGGCATTGCAGCGCTTCTCGATATTTTATCTGGAAGGTATTCACAATGAGCGCACCCATCGCTCCCGCTGAAGGGGTAGCAGAGTACGAGCATGACGGTGACATGATGGCGATGGTCGAAGAAATCGGCACTGCTGTCGCGACGGGGTTGGTTCCGTTTCTTGGTCAGGCCATCAACATCTATGACACCATCGAATCCCTCCTGACTTTGCACCGTAGTGAGGGACCCGCAGCGCAGGCCGAAGCGAAATTCGATCTGGTATTGGCGCTGGTTGGCTGGATCCCCGGTGCGGGCGGTGGCGTTAAAAAGACCATACGCATCGTTAACAAGAACCCTGCGCGTTACGCACCGATTCTGTTCGACGTGCTGAGGATGGTCTGCCTTAAGTTAGGTATTCAGACGAGTCCGGAGTCACTGCTCGACAAATTGTTCGACGCTGCCGGGCTGACGCGTATTCTTGGAACGGTACAGTCCAGCGTCGAAAAGTCGTGGGCCTACGAAAAGTTGCCGTCCGAGGGACAGTTGGCACTGTCGACGACCATGTCGATGGTGCGCGCTTCGCTACCCTCCATGCTCATGCTGGTGACGACGAAGCTAATGCACTGGAAGAGTATGCAGCGCAATACTGCCGCGCGCAGCACCGGGACTCGCAAGAAAGACCCTGGATCACCACCTAAGCCGGCACCAGCGGGTCCGACTACCGCCAAAACTGGGGCGAATGCGCCCACACACGCCGCAAGCAATGGATCGGCTAATGTGGTCCTCGGCACGGCAACGTTGACAGAGATCACCAACGACGTCATCGGAATACTAGGCGAACATATTACTGATTATTTTTTGTACGAAGATTATGGTTGGGGGAGGGACTGGCGTTCTCATGACCAAGGTGTCAGTGGTTCGTGGGAAACCAAGCCAGGAAAGGAGTTCCCTGGAAAGCTGAATGACGGAACTAAGCTTAGTTCGTTGTTGGCCTCGGCAGCCCATGGGGTAGGGATCGACGGGGTGTGGAAGGTTCAGCACGGCGACCCAAAAAATGGCGGGAAACCCTACGCAATCGTTGAGTCGAAAGCCTCGTCGAATGCGAATGCCCCTGCAAATGCATCACGGAAACCGCAAGTGCGCAGTAAATTGCTGAGTAACGCCCGTCGAATCAAGAAGGCGGCAGCTTTCGCAGCGGCAGCTGCGTTACCAAAAACGACGGAGTTACTCGATCCGCCAACCGGCGCTGCGGCAGCGCCGTCTAACACGGCAACGGCGGCCGGCAGGCCAAATGGTTCATTAGCGAGCCAGAAAAAGCAACATGGCAAGCAAAAGGCGCAGCAAACACCACCGGCGTCGACTTCTGGGGGCAACGTTTCATCACCAGCCAACGCAGAAAAGCCGCTGGTTCAGATGAGTCATGCGTGGATAACCAAAAACATTGGCATCGCGGTAAAGAACCCGTCTATAGAGTATGAGATCCGTCGCAACGGCGCTCATGTCTACGCCCGCCATCTCTTCTATACGCCTTTCTATCTCCCAACTGCTGCCCAACACCTGTTGGCACTGCGAGCAGTAGTTGGCTCACTTGGCGCCACACATTCAAGTCACGAGAACCATTCAATACCGTCAACTCACCGCCACGACGAACAGGAAGTGAAGATGGCTGTGAATGCCAAGCATAGAATACTGAAATTGCCTCTCGAGCCCTAAAGTTTCAATAACGAAAATAGGTGAATATATAAATGGAATTTCATCAAAAGCGCAGACAACAATTCTTGACCATGTCTGCGTATGACGCTACCTTGGATTTTTACGAAAAGACGGCTTGTCCTGGCTATCTCGAAGAAATAGCGTCACCGGAGGCCGACGCAAGTGACCGGTCGCGCAATGCTTATTCGTATGCCGATACTTGCTTTACGAACTTCCTGTTGAAATACACGGCGGGCGAGGCCCTCGAGAATCTGCGGGAGGGCCTTGAAGGTGTGATAAGTGCGCTTGAGCTGGCTGCCCGGTATGTCCAGGAATACGCGCAAGACCCAACGTTTCCGCCATTGCGTTTCATCGAGATTGATGAGTATGAACGCGTCTTGCAGATGATTGGTCTATGTTTTTTATTGCATCGACAGGATTTGCTGCCAAGGCTTGCCGCCATTTTTGATCCCTCGTCAGCAAGCAAGGATACGCTGTATGAAGACCTGCTTGCGTTCGGCATGCATGACCGGTATGACCTAGATAGGTGGTACCATGAGGCGCCATATCGCGACCTTGTCAATTGCTTGTATCGAGATACGGAAGAGGAATGTATTGTTGATCTTCAGCGCTATCTTAAAAATTGGTACAAATCGCTTAATAAGGCGCCCTGGCATGAGAGCCACCTCGGCATTGCCGACGATACTTGCGGCGGTTATTTCGGTTACTGGGCTATCGAAGCGGGCGCGGTCGCCTACTTGATGGAACTCGACGACAGCAGCTTCCGCGAACACCTTGTTTATCCAAAAGATCTCGTCGACTTTGCGCGAGAGATGGATGCATTGAGCGGAGGCTCGCGGCCACCCGAACAGGACGTTTCGCAAATTCGAGTAGACGGCGGGAATAACTGTCTGCAAACGGGATATTGGTTCACTCCAGCGCGACAGGATAGCCGACGCTTCTTTACGGCGGGCGAACTTATGCCCAGCTTTCCGCACTCGCCATACGGAGCGACGATCTGGCAATGGAGCGAGAATCAAGCGGATGACTAGCTAAGTCCGCGAACGTTCGTCTTGGTAAGCCGCATATGCGCGGGCTCACATGGCGTGTTCTGTGCGCGCCAACGCGATTTCGGCATGCCCATTCGCCGCGGCGCGAGCTACAAGTTTTCGAAAAACCTGAGCGCCTTCGTCAAGGTGGATAACGCGGGCGACACCTTCCCGGTGGCGGCGCCGCAAAACAACCTCAGCTTCGGCATCAACCCGTCGCTGTACGACGTGCTTGGCCGCACCTACCGCGCCGGTCTGCGCTACAGCCTTTAAGCTGCTGTCTGGCGCGCCGGCGCTATGGGGCGGACCTCAGAACCGCGTCGTCACGCGCGCGTAGAACGTGCGTCCGACCGGGTCCGTGTAGCGCGGATCGTAGCCCTGCTGGAAGGTGGTGCCCTGGTTGGTGTAGGGCGGCTCCTTGTCGGTCAGGTTCTTGACGCCCAGCGTGTAGTCGACCGCCTTATTCTGGCTGAAGGTGCCGGCCAGCGACCAGGTCGAGTACGAACTGACCTTGCGGAAGAAGGCCGGGTCGACGGCGTTCTGGTCGGTGTAGCCGGACATGAAGCGGTTGCCCAGGTGGACGCTCCAGGGGCCCATCGCCCAGCTCAGCAGCAGGTTGTGGCGCCAGCGAAATACCGGCGTGGCGTCGGCGTAGCGCCCGACGTTTACCGTGAACGGCCCGCCGCGTTCGTTCTGATAATCGTATTTGTTGACGTAGGTACCCTCCAGGACCACCGAGGTGCTGCCATACGGGTTGCGCGGCAGGCGGTAGTTGACGCTGACGTCGGCGCCACGGGTTTTCACTTCGCCCAGGTTGGTGGTGTTGGCCAGCACGTACAGCAGCTCGGTGCGGGCGGCGTTATACACGAACAGGTTCTGGTACTTGGCGTAGTCGCCGAACAGGGTCTGCTCGGCCAGCGTGTTGATCTGCTCGCGCAGGCGGATGTTCCAGTAGTCCAGAGAAATGGTCAGGTCGCGCAGCGGTTCGAACACGATGCCGGCGCTGTAGGTGCGCGATTTCTCGGGATTGAGATTGAGATTGCCGCCGCTGCGGATGTTTTGCTGCTGGTCGCAGGCGACGTTGGGATTGGCGCCGGCCACCGGCACGCCGCCGGGACACAGGACCGGATCGTTGTAGGTGTCCGAGGTGTTGGTGGTGGTTTGCGGGGCGTTGATGTCGAACAGGGTGGGGGCGCGGAAGCCACGGTTGTACGAGGCGCGCACCAGCACCTGCGGCACCGGCTGGTAGCGCAGCGCCACCTTGGGATTGGTGGTGCCGCCGAAATCGCTGTAGCGGTCATAGCGCACCGCCAGGTTGATTTCCAGGTCGCGGATGACCGGCACATTGGCCTCGGCGAACACGGCGCTGATGTGGCGTTTGCCGAACTGGTCCAGCGCGTCCTGGTAGCCCGAACTCGACGCTTGCGACGCCAGCGCCCGGTTGACCAGGTATTTGGCGTGGTCGCGCCGGTGTTCTGCGCCCACGGCAAAGCCCAGCGGGCCGGCCGGCAACTCCATCAGGTCGCGCGTGGCGCGAAAATCGATGGCCGAGCTGCGCGTGCGGGCACTGAGATATTCGCCCAGCAGCAGCGAGCTGTTCAGAAAATCCAGGCCTGCCGGCGTTTGCGTGCCGAAGGGGTTGAGGATGCCTTGATCGAGGCCGGTGACGATGCGCTCATCGATCAGGTAGCCGCCGGTGAACGCGCTGGTGGCGCGCGCCACCGAGTACGACAGCGCGCCGTTGTAGTCCCAGCCGCTGAAGCTGCCTTCCATGGCCGCGACCAGGCGGTCCGAGGTGCTGGTGTCCAGGTTGCGGCGGCGTCCGGTTTCGAGCGGACGCCAGCTGACGGTGAGGTCTTCGCCGATCAGTCCCGGGACGGCCGGCACGCCGGCGCTGCCGCCCGGGTAGAAGGGACTGCTGGCATGGATGACCGGGGTCATGTTGGGCGGCGCCATCGGCGGCGGCGCCACCGCCGAGCGATTGGTGCTGCGTCCGTGCAGGTATTCGATGTTGGCGGTGTGCTCGCCGAAGCGGCGCGAAAAGCGGCCCAGGAAGGTTTCCTGCCTGGTTTGCGGAATCAGGTCGACTTCGCGCGAGAAGTCGTAGCGGCAGGTGCCGTCGCTGGCGCGCGGGATCGAGGCGGGCGGCATGCACCCGGTGGCGAAACCGGGATTGCCGGTCAGGCCCAGGTCCGAAAAGAAGTTGGCGGGGAAGGGCGTGCCGCTGGTCTGCTCGACGCCGAATTCGGGCCGGATGCCGGTGGAGGCGAAGGCGCGTTCGTTGGCCTGCAGGGCGCTTTGATTGTGCACGTCGATAATGCCGAACAGGTTCCAGCCATCGGTGTTGAGGTCGCCAATACCGCCGTAGAAATTGATGCGCTGCTCGTCGGCGCCGCCATGGTGCTGCGGCACGAAGCCTTCGACGGTGGCGCCGAAGCCGGTCAGCGAGCGCTTGGTGATGAAGTTGACGACTCCGCCGATGGCGTCGGTGCCGTAGATGGCCGAGGCGCCGTCGCGCAGCACTTCGACCCGGTCGAGCGCGGCCACCGGGATGATGTTCAGGTCCACCGTTTCGCCCGTGAACGGATGGCTGGCCAGGCGGCGGCCGTTAAGCAGCACCAGGGTCTTGTTGCCGCCCAGCCCGCGCAAGTCGGCCACCGCCTGCCCGCCGGTGCCGGCCCCGACCGACTGCGAGGAACTGATCTGGGTCTGGTTCATGGGAATGGTGTTGAGCACTTCCTGGACCGTGGTGAGACCCTGCTTGACGAAGTCTTCGGCCCGGATTGCAGTGATCGGCAGCGAGCTTTGCGCGGCCAGCCGTTTGATCGAGGAGCCGGTGATTTCGACGCGGGTCATGGGCTCCGTGGTTTCCTGCTGGGCCATGGCGGGCAGGGCGAGGACCGCCGTGCCAAAGGCGGCGGCGCCGGCGAACATGCGGCGCAGGGAAAGTGACATTATGGTTTCGAACATGTAAAGCTCCTGTCAGAGGGCATGCCGCCAGCGCACCAGCGGTGCATGAGATGCATAAGGTTGGTTCCCCGGCCAGATCTTTTCTTGATGAATTTGATCAAGATGTGACCAGCCGCAATACTTTGCATGGGGTTGATGAGCAAAGTTTTGCATCCGGTCTGGCCGCGCGACTGATGCGCATCAATCGTGGCGGGTAGCTGGGCGCCGGTGTCGGATGCGCGCAACCGTTCGTCGATCGGGTCGCGGGAATGGCGGCGAGAAAAGGACTTGCCAATTTGCAGACATTGTTGATATAGTCGGTCAAACACTTATCGGATCTGTCATGCGCAGCGTTGTTTTTTTTACCGGCCACTTTTACTTTAGCCATTCCAGCCCCAAGGCGGTGGAGTAGCGGCAGGTTCACGTAACAACGAGATCCCAGCAGAATCCAGAAAAACCGCCAGCGATGGCGGTTTTTTTTTACCCCGACCGATTCAACCCTTTACCTGATCAGCCAACGGAGAAACCCATGCCACGCACCGACGATTTGCGCATTCGCGAAATGAAGGAACTGACCCCGCCCTCGCACCTGATCCGCGAATTCGCCTGCACCCCGCAGGCCGAGCAGACCGCCGCCAATGCGCGTGTCGCCTTGCATCGCATCCTGCACGGCCAGGACGACCGCCTGATGGTGGTGATCGGCCCGTGCTCGATCCACGATCCCAAGGCAGCCATGGACTATGCGCGCCGTCTGGTGGCCGAGCGCGCGCGCTTTGCCGGCGAGCTGGAAATCGTCATGCGCGTGTATTTCGAAAAGCCGCGCACCACGGTCGGCTGGAAGGGCCTGATCAACGATCCGTACATGGACAACAGCTTCCGCATCAACGACGGCTTGCGCATGGCGCGCGAACTGCTGCGCGATATTAACGAGCTGGGCTTGCCGGCCGGTACCGAGTTCCTCGACGTGATCAGCCCGCAATATGTGGCCGATCTGATCAGCTGGGGCGCGATCGGCGCCCGCACCACCGAATCGCAGGTGCATCGCGAACTGGCCTCGGGCCTGTCGTGCCCGGTCGGCTTCAAGAACGGTACCGACGGCAATATCAAGATCGCCGCCGAGGCCATCAAGGCGGCCTCGCAGCCGCACCACTTCCTGTCGGTGACCAAGGGCGGGCACTCGGCCATCGTGTCGACCAGCGGCAATGAGGATTGCCATATCATCCTGCGCGGCGGCAAGGCCCCCAACTACGACGCCGCCAGCGTCGAGCAGGCTTGCCAGCAGATCGCCGCGCTGGGCCTGGCCGCGCGCCTGATGATCGATGCCTCGCACGCCAACAGTTCGAAAAAGCCGGAAAACCAGGTGCCGGTGTGCGCCGATATCGCGCGCCAGATTGCCGCCGGCGACGACCGTATCGTGGGCGTGATGGTGGAATCGCACCTGGTGGGCGGGCGCCAGGATCTGGTGCCGGGCAAGGAACTGGCGTACGGCCAGTCGGTCACCGACGGCTGCATCGACTGGGACAGCAGCGTCCAGGTGCTCGAAGGGCTGGCCGAGGCGGTGCGCCAGCGCCGCCTGCGCGAAGATGCCTGAGCGGGTTAGCGCCCGCCAGGAAGGAAAACGGCTCTTGCAGCCGTTTTTTTTTTGGTTAAAACAGGACATCAACATGTGTTTGCCTGGAAATGGAACAGCAGTGGTGGCGAATTTCTTCTATCGAAAATCCCGTATTGACGCGCTGCATTCGAATAAAATTTTTATTTTTGTGAACGTACAATATAAAATTTGAGATGGACTTTTTTGATAAACGGTCAAACGTTGTATTTTTGCATCGAAACTCTGGTGGATTTGACAGCGTGCATATACAGATGTTTCCATGTGCGATCAAAAAGTTTTTTGATATGCAAACCACCCCGGTGAAACACAATTTCATGGGGCAAGTGGTAACGCATTTACGCTTTTACTATCCAGGAGCCAAGTAATGATCAAAGAAAAAAATCTGTCTCGATCAATCAGAATCATTTGCGCCAGCGGCGTAGTTGCGAGTGCGGTATGTGCGATGGGGGCGGCGGTGGCGCAGGATGCGCCCATGGCCCGCGTCGAGATCACCGGGTCGGCGATCAAACGCATCGATGCTGAGACCAGCGTACCGGTTACGATCCTGAAGGCGGAAGATCTGAAAAAGGCGGGTATCACGACGGTCGAGCAGGTCATGTCGAATTTGAGCTCGGTACAGACGCAACAGGGTACTTCCCAAGTCGTCGGCCTTGGCACCGGCGGCGCCGTGTTTGCCGACATGCGCGGTATCGGCGCCAACAAGACCCTGGTGCTGCTGAACGGCCGCCGGGTCGCCAACAATGCCTTCGACAGCTCGGCGCCCGACCTGAACATGATTCCATTCGCCGCGCTCGAGCGCGTCGAAGTGCTGCGTGATGGCGCCTCGTCGCTGTACGGCAGCGATGCGGTGGGCGGCGTGATCAACTTCATTACCAAGAAAGACTTCCAGGGCGGCACCGTGACCATCGGCGCCGACAATCCCGAGCGCGCTGGCGGCAAGGCCAACAACGCCAACATCGGCTACGGCTGGGGCGACCTGAGCAAGGATGGCTTCAACCTCTTCGCAATGTACGACCACCAGTACCAGGACCGCATCGGCGGCACCGAGCGCAAGTACAACACCCGCTATGCCGGCGGCCTGTCGCCCACCACCAGTCCGGCCAACTACTACCAGGACGACAAGAGCGGCAACCCGACTGCCCCAAGCTGCGCGACCGGCACCAACCTGATTCCCGACGATGCCGGTTCCGGCTGCCAGATGACGACCTCGAGCTTCGTCGACTACGTGCCGAAGAGCGAGCGCTCCACCGGCTTGGTCAAGGGCACCCTCAAGCTGGGCGAGAACCACGAGCTGGGCTTCGAGTACCTGCGCAGCAAGAGCAACGTGCAGAGCCAGGTCGCCCAGGTTCCTTACGGCGGCCTGTTCCAGAACCGCGTCATGCCCAACGGCGCCCTCAATCCTTTCTACCCGGGTAACCCCGGCGCGATTACGCCGAACATCCCGTTGTCGCCCACCTACACCGAAGACAACACCCCGGCCGGCGTCCTGCCTGGCTTCATCCACGTGAAGTGGCGCGATCTGCCGAACGGCCCGCGGGCCGACGAAAACATCAACACCCAGCAGCGCATGGTCGTTTCGCTGAGCGGTGTGCTGGCCGGCTGGGATTACGACGCGGCCTTGACCTACAACGAAAACAAGGTGCGCGAGTACCTGCACGGCTACAGCAATGGCGGCATCATCACCGCCGGTGTGCTCGATGGCGTGATCAATCCCTTCGGCGAGCAGACCGCCGCCGGGATGGCGCTGATCAACAGCGCCGCGCTGGACGGCAACATCCAGAACGCCAAGGGCACCACCAAGGGGATCGACTTCCACGCCAGCCGCGAACTGGGCGACTGGTTCAATAGCGGCAAGAAGGTTGGCTTGGCAATTGGCGCACAGCACGACCGCCAGAAGTTCCTGAGTGCCGCCAATCCCGAGTATGCGGCAAAGGTCATTTCCAGTACCGGTATCGATCCCAATACCCTCGATCAGGGCGAGCGCAAGGTAAGCGCGGTATTCGCCGAGTTGAATGTGCCCATCATCAGCAACCTGGACGTCACCGCGGCGGTCCGTTACGACCGTTACAGCGATTTCGGCAGCACCACCAATCCGAAGTTCGGCTTCCGCTTCGAGCCAAGCAAGGCGGTACTGCTGCGCGGTTCCTACTCGACCGGCTTCCGTGCGCCGTCGCTGTTCGAGATCAACTCTTCGCAGGCTTACACCAATTCCAACCAGCACGATGACCCGGTCAACTGCCCAGACGGCAAACCGATCGCCGGCAAGCCCGCTGCGGCTAACTGCCAGCAGCAGTTCCAGTCGCTGTCCGGTGGTAACAAGGCGCTGGATCCGGAGAAATCGAAGAACTTCGCGCTGGGCCTGGTCCTCGAACCAATCGCCAACCTGTCGTTGGGGATCGACCTCTGGTCGGTCAAGCTGACCGACCAGATCAATACCCTGAACGAAGACGAAGTGTTCGATCCGGCCAACGCGGCGCTGTACGGTTCCCTGTACCACCGCACTGCGTCCGGCAACCTGGCGACCGACGGTTCCCAGTGCCCGAATCCGGCCACCTGCGGCTATGTCGACCTGCGCACCCAGAACTTGGGTGACGTGAAAACCAACGGTGTCGACCTGTCGGGCAACTACCGCTTGCGTACGGCCGACTGGGGTACCTTCACGTTCGGCGCCAACGCCACCTACGTGAACAAGTACGAATACCAGAACTCGCGCGGCGGCAAATGGAACCAGAACGTCGGCGTGTACTCCGGTATCGGTCCGATCTTCAAATGGCAGGACCACTTCAACGTGAACTGGGTCAAGGGCAGCCTGTCGGGCGGCCTGAGCGCGCACTTCAAGTCGGGCTACCTGGACCAGGATATTGGCGACGATGTGCGTTATAAGGTGGCCTCGTACACCACCTTCGATGCATTCGGAACCTACCAGATCATCAAGGGCCTGAACCTGACCCTGGGCGTGAAGAACCTGTTCGACCGTGAACCTCCTCTGAGCTATCAGACCGATACCTTCCAGGCCGGCTACGATCCGCGTTATACCGACGTTACCGGTCGTATGTTCTACCTGCGCGGTACCTATAACTTCTAAGCTTCAGGTGTTCCCGAAAACGCCCGGCCGCAAGCGCAGCCGGGCGTTTTTCCTTAGTGCGTCCAGAGCGTTTACGCTATCGTGTTGCATCCAGTTATACGTATCGACGACGGAACCGCTCCATGCCCGCTTTCATCCTGCGCCGCCTCTGGCAAATGCTGCCCACCATGGCTGGCGTGGTGCTGCTCGTATTCATTCTGTTCAACTGGGTAGGCGGCGATCCGGCCTATCTCCTGGCCGGCAAGATGGCCAATGCCGAGGACATCGCCAACATCCGGCGCCAGCTCGGCACCGACCAGCCTTACCTCACCCAGCTGGCCATTTTCGTGCGGCAGATCGTCACCTTCGACTTCGGCAATGCCTGGAGTACCGGCGAGCCGGTCGCCCACATCATTGCCAGCCGCCTCGGTCCCTCGCTCACCGTGCTGGTCCCGCTGACCATGGCCGAAACCCTGCTCGGCGTGGCCCTGGCGCTGGGCCTGGCCTTCGTGCGCGGCTCGCTCACCGACCGCCTGGTCATGGTGGCGTGCACGGTCGGCATGTCGATCAGCATTCTGGTCTACATCATCGTGCTGCAATACGGCCTGGCCTACCGGCTTGGATGGTTCCCGGTCCAGGGCTGGGGCAACAGCCTGGGCGAAAACCTGCTGCGCTACGCCAGCCTGCCGGTCCTGATCGGCCTGGCCGTGTCGGTGGCGCCGACCCTGCGCCTGTACCGCAGCTTCGTGCTCGACGAAGCCGGCCAGGACTATGTGCGCACCGCGCGCGCCAAGGGCCTGTCCGAACGGCGCATCCTGTGGGTGCACGTGCTGCGCAACGCCGCCATCCCCATCGTCACCCATGTGATGGCCAATCTGCCGGCGCTGCTGATCGGCGCGTTTTTGCTGGAACGCTTTTTCGGCATTCCCGGCATCGGCCGCGAAGTCATTCTGGCGGTCGAGCGCAGCGACTTTCCTGTCATTAAGGCCGTGACGATTTACGTGGCGGCCGCCACCATGGTGTTCAATCTGTTGACCGACCTCTTATATAAGGCGCTCGATCCGCGCGTGCAGCTGGCATGAGCGGCGCCTTGCACGGCAGCGCCGGACTGTGGACCCTGGCCTGGCGGCGCCTGTGCGCGGACCGTCTGGCGCTCGCCGCGCTGGCCGTGGTGGCGCTGTACCTGGTGCTGCTGGCCTTGTCCGCTTGCGGCCTGGTGGCGGCCGACTGGGAGCGCGAAGTGGCGGTGAATTATGCGCCGCCAAGCTTCCTCGGCCCCGATCCCCTGCTGGCCCAGGCCGCGGCGGCGCCCGCGCCGGCGCCACCGAACGCCTTCGACCCGCTGGCGGCCGACATCGCCGCCCTGCGCGCACAACTGCCGCAGGCCACCGGGGCCGGCGCCGCCAGGCGCACCACCTTGCCCTTCGGCGCCGACAAATGGGGCCACGACGTGATCCGCAAAACCATCAAGGGCGGCGAAACCTCGATCGTGGTGGGGCTGGTGGCAGCGCTGCTGGCGGTCGGGCTGGGCACCCTGTTCGGTGCGCTGGCCGGGTTTTACGGCGGCGCGGTGGACGACCTGTTCAACTGGTTCTACAGCGTGTTCACCTCGATCCCCTCGATCCTGATGATCCTGGCGGTGGCGGCGGTGCTGCAGCACAGGGGCGTGGGCACCATCGTGCTGATCCTCGGGCTGACCGGCTGGACCGGACCGTTCCGCCTGATCCGCGCCGAATACATCAAGCACAAGGCGCGCGAATACGTGCTGGCCGCCGACGCCATCGGCGCCTCCAGCTGGCGCAAAATGTTCAGCCATATCCTGCCCAATGTCAGCCACGTTGTGCTGGTGCAATTGTCCATCCTGGTGGTCGGCTTCATCAAGGCCGAGGTGATCCTGAGCTTTCTCGGCTTTGGCGTGCCGGTCGGGGTGGTGTCCTGGGGCAGCATGCTCAATGAAGCGCAGAACGAGCTGATCCTGGGAAAATGGTGGCAGCTGGCCGCCGCTTCCGGGGCCATGGCGCTGCTGGTGACCGCCTTTTCCCTGCTGACGGACGGATTGCGCGACGCGCTCGATCCGAAACTGGCATGAGCGCGCCGATGCTGCTGCGGGTCGAGCACTTGCGCGTCGCCTTTCGGCGCGGCAGGGATGCCGTGAGCGAGGCCGTCAAGGGCGTGTCCTTTTGCGTGCCGGCCAACAGCACCGTGGCGCTGGTGGGCGAATCGGGCAGCGGCAAGTCGGTCAGCTCGCTGGCGGTGATGGGCCTGCTGCCGGCGCGCCAGGCCATCGTCGCGCCCGGCTCGTCCATCGTGTTCGACGGGCGCGAACTGCTGGGCCTGAACGCGGCCGAGCGGCGCGCCCTGTGCGGGCGCGACATCGCCATGATCTTCCAGGAGCCCATGTCCTCGCTCAACCCGGTCTTCACGGTCGGCTTCCAGATCGCCGAAGTGCTGCGCCGGCACATGGGCATGGGGCGCCGCGCGGCGCGCGCGCGCACCCTGGCCCTGCTGGAGGAGGTCGGCATTCCCGAACCGCAGCGCAGGATCGACGCGTATCCGGGTCAATTGTCGGGCGGCCAGCAGCAGCGGGTCATGATCGCCATGGCCATTGCCTGCGAACCCAAGCTGCTGATCGCCGATGAGCCGACCACGGCGCTGGACGTGACGATCCAGGCGCAGATCATGCAATTGCTGGCCGACCTGCAGCGCAAGCGCGCCATGTCCATCCTGTTCATCACGCACGACCTGGCGCTGGTGGCCGAGATTGCCGACCAGGTCGTCGTGATGCGCCATGGCGAAATCCGCGAGCAGGGAGCGGCGCGCGCGGTTCTGGGCGCGCCGCGCGACCCCTACACCCGGGCGCTGCTGCGCTGCCGCCCGCGGCTCGATGAGCGGCCGCCGCGCCTGCCGGTGATCGATGACGTGCCGGAACAGCGCGCGCCGCTGCGGGTGGCCGTGCGCGCTGCGCCAATCGAGGCGGCGCCGCTGCTGGCGGTCAGGAACCTGAGCAAGAGCTTTTCCGTGCGCCATGGCCTGTTCGGCAAACGCGCCTTCCACGCCGTCAGCGACGTGTCGTTCGACCTGGCACGCGGCAAGACCCTCGGTATCGTGGGCGAGTCCGGCTCGGGCAAGAGCACCCTCGGCCTGACCCTGCTGCGCCTGCATCGGGCCAGCGGCGGGAGCGCGCTTTTCGACGGCAAGGACTTGCTGGCCATGCCCGCGCGCGAATTCATGGCCTACAAGCGGCGTCTGCAAATTGTCTTCCAGAATCCCTACGCCTCGCTCAACCCGCGCTTCACCGTCGGCCAGATCCTGCTCGAACCGATGCGCATCCACGCCATCGGCGCGCACGACGGCGAGCGTGTGGCCATGGCGCGCCAGTGGCTCGACCGGGTCGGCCTGCCGGCGCGGGCCTTGCAACGCTATCCGCATGAGTTTTCCGGCGGTCAGCGTCAGCGCATCGCCATCGCCCGTTGCTTGACCATGCAGCCGGAAATTCTGGTGTGCGACGAATCGGTCTCGGCGCTGGATGTATCGGTGCAAGCCCAGGTCTTGAACCTGCTGAAGGATTTGCAGGACGAGTTCGGCATCAGCTACCTGTTCATCTCGCACGATCTGGCCGTGGTGAAATATATGTCGGATCAGGTGATGGTGATGCAGCAGGGCAGGGCGGTCGAAATGGCCGATGCCGACAGCCTCTACCGCGACCCGCGCCACCCGTACACCAGGCAATTGCTGGCCGCCATACCCGGTGTGGCTTAAATCCCCCGCACGCAAATTCGATGACGGTTTTCAGTTAAGATGATGGCATGTCCCAGCTCATACTTCTGATCCAGACCTACGGCCTGTTCATCGTGTTCGGCACCGTGCTGCTGGAACAGATCGGCTTGCCGATACCGGCCTTTCCCATCCTTATCGTGGCCGGCGCCCTGGCCGTCGATGGCGACATCAGCTGGCCGATGTGCCTGGCCGTCAGTGTGCTGGCTTGCCTGATCAGCGACTTTTTCTGGTTCCGCGCGGGGCGGTTTTACGGCAAGCGCATCCTCAAGCTGCTGTGCAGGATTTCCTTGTCGCCCGACTACTGTGTCAGCCAGACTGAAAGCAAGTTCAGCCGTTACGGCGACAAATCGCTGGTCGTCGCCAAATTCATTCCCGGCTTCAATACCATCGCCCCGCCACTGGCCGGCGCGCTGGGCACCAGCACGCCGCGTTTCCTGGTCTTCAGCGTGCTGGGCGGCCTGCTGTGGAGCGGGGTCGGCATCGGCCTGGGCGCCAATTTCCATACCAGCATCGACAATGTGCTGAGCGTGCTCGACACCATGGGCAGCACCGCGCTGACGGTGGTGGTATTCCTGCTGGCCGCCTTCGTACTATATAAGTACGTCGAACGGCGCCGTTATCGCGAAGCGACGGCCGTGGAGCGCATCGACATGGACCAGGTGATGCAATTGCTGGAACAGGGGCACGATCCGCTGATTATCGACGCGCGCAGCGCCACCGCCCAGCAGCTCGAAGCGGCCGTGCCCGGCGCACTGCTGTTTCACGGCTGCGACCCGCAGGAACTGATGGCCACGCTGGACCGCGACCGCCACATCGTCGTCTACTGCAGCTGCCCGGACGATGTCACCGCGGCCCAGGTTGCCAAACAGTTCATCGCCAATGGTTTTCACCGCGCCCGTCCCCTGCGCGGCGGACTGGACGCCTGGAACGCCCATCAGCAGGCCCGGGAGGGCGGGGCGGCGGCGTCCCACGATCCGGCCCCTGATCTCGTAACAGGACTACCTCGTTAAACGGGCTCCAAACCGCCCTGAAGGGGGCTAAGACGGTTGGATGTACTTAAACTACAAACAATCCTTGCCTGAAGCTAGGCGATCTATTAAGCTTCACGGTGTTCTCTCAAAACAATTCCCGACCATGACCGAACAGCTCTATCCCGCGCCGCCCGTCGCGATGTCCTCGTCCGCCTTCCCCGGCGGGCCGCGCCTGTTGGCCGACGTCGGCGGCACCAACGCCCGTTTCGCGCTCGAGCTCGCGCCCGGCCAGGTCGACGTCATCGAAGTGCTGCCCTGCGCCAGCTACGCCACCCTGGCCGACGCCCTGCGCGCCTACCTGGCGCTGCCCAAGGTCGTCGAGGCCAGCCAGGGTGCGATCCGCAATGGCGCCATCGCCATCGCCAATCCCGTCACCGGCGACATGGTGCGCATGACCAATCACCACTGGGAATTTTCGATCGAAGCGCTGCGCGTGGAAATCGGCTTCGACGTGCTGGTCGTCGCCAACGATTTCACGGCGCTGGCGCGCGCCTTGCCGCACCTGGGCGAGCAGAAGCGCCAGATCGGCGGCGGCAAGGTCTGTCCCGGCACGCCGCTCGGGCTGGTGGGCGCCGGCACCGGCCTGGGCGTGTCAGGGCTGATCCCTTCGGGTTCCAGCTGGACCGCTTTGCTGAGCGAGGGTGGGCATGTCACCTTTTCGCCGGCCAATGCCATTGAAGTCGATATTCTGAAATTTGCCTGGGGCCAGTACGAGCACGTATCGGCCGAGCGCTTCCTGTCCGGTGCCGGCATCGAGCTGCTGTACCGGGCGCTGGCCGCCATCAAGGGGCAGCCGGCCGAAGCGCTGGACGCGGCCACCATCTCCAGCCGCGCCCTGGCGGGCAACTGTCCCTTGTGCGAGCAGGCCATCGAGGTGTTTTGCGGCATGCTCGGCACTGTGGCCGGCAACCTTGCCATCACCTTGGGCGCGCAGGGCGGGATCTACATCGGCGGCGGCATCGTTCCGCGCCTGGGCGAGCGCTTCGACCGCTCCGCGTTCCGCCAGCGCTTCGAACAAAAAGGGCGCTTTGTCAGCTACCTGTCGCAAGTGCCGACCTTCGTCATCACGGCCGAGTATCCGGCCTTTATCGGCGTCTCGGCCATCCTGGCCGACAAACTTGCCTCCCTCTGAGCGTGTGGCCGCCGCACGTCGCTGGCGCGAATTGTCCCGGTTTGCGTTTTATCGGGTACAATGACCGCAGTTGGAGCAAACGATGTCGATCGTTCGCGCAGCGTGCGCCGGGGGCTTAGCCTCGCGGTGGCCACGGCGAATTACCCGTTTCTCTTGTAAATCAACGGTTTAGAAGCGCAGGTCTGGCGTTTCGCCGTGCGGCAGAGTGCATCTCGCCGCGTATTGTTCCCGCCCAGCGCGCATCGGCCTGGGCGCTTGATTCCAGTTTTAACATGGTAGGCCCCGCCGGACACCGTCTCAGGATGCCGGTCGCGCACTACAGTTTTACCTGCACAATTCGCCCAATTTGCACGTTCCGCACCCGACATCGTTATGAATACTGATGAGGCCAAACGAGTCCTCGAAACCGCTTTGCTGTGCGCGCGCGAACCCATGTCGATTCACGCGATGAAGAAATTGTTTGTCGATGTGGACGATAACGGCCGGGCCATGGGGGCCGGGGTCGGCGCCGATACCATCAAGCTCATGCTGGAGGAGTTGCGCCACGACTGGCGCGACCGCGGCATCGAAGTGGTGGGACTGGCCAGCGGCTGGCGCTTCCAGAGCCGGCCGGAAATGAAGCAGTACCTGGACCGCCTGAGCCCGGAAAAGCCGCAAAAGTATTCCCGCGCGACCCTGGAAACCCTGGCCATCATCGCCTACCGCCAGCCGGTCACGCGCGGCGATATCGAGGAAATCCGCGGCGTGACCGTCAATTCGCAGACGATCAAGATGCTGGAAGACCGCGGCTGGATCGATGTGATCGGCCACCGCGAAGTGCTGGGACGCCCGGCCCTGCTGGGGACGACCAGGCAATTCCTCGACGATCTGGGCTTGAGCGCGCTCTCCCAGTTGCCGCCCTTGCAGGAGCTCAGCCCCATGCAGAGCGGCGGCGAAATGGAAGCGCTGGAAGCGGCGCTGCAAGAAAATTTTGAAAAGGCAGCGGCCTCGACCGTAGCCAACCACGATGGCGCAGGCAGTAGCGATGCGCCGGATTCCGATCCGGCGCCCGAGGCCCCCGCCCGTGCCGATGCTTCACCCGTTGAAGTTCTCATTCACGACCCAGCGCCCGAAAACATGGTTGACGCTGCGCCAGGTCAGCACAGTCAGCACAACCAAGAAACGAACGATGAATCCAACTAATTCCGCCGAACCGACAGTGACGAACGCCGCCGACGCGGCTGGCCAGAGCGAGGCGCCAGCCAAACCGAAGCGCCGTACCAAAGCCCAGATCGAGGCCGACGCGGCCGCGGGCATCGCGCCACCGAAGGCCAAGCGCGCCACCAGGAAAGCCGTCGAAGGCGAGGCCGCCGAGCCGCGCACCGGCGAGGCGGCCGCGCCTGTCAAGCCGCGCACCCGCAAGGCCGCCGCCCCCGCCGAGGCGCTCGCCGCCCCGGCGCCGGTCGTTGAAGCCGCGGCGCCCTTGCAAGTGGCCGCTCCCGCCGCGCGCAAGCCGCGCACACCAAAGAAAGTCGATGCGGCCGTAGCCGCGCCGGTTGCCGAACCGGCACCGGCAGCAGCGCCGGCAGCCGCCCAGCCAGCCGCCGAAGCCGATGCTGGAGCGCGCCAGGAACGTGGTCCGCGCACGCCGCGCGGCCCGCGCCAGATGCGCGAACAGCGCAGCCAGCGCGCCGCGCTCAAGCAACAGCAGCAGCCGGCGCCGGCCGAAGGTGCCGCCGCCGAAGCGCCCGCCGAACAGGCCGCCCGTCCCGAGCGCCAGGAGCGCGGTCCGCGCCCCGAGCGCAAGGCCGAGGGCCGCAACCGCCCGAAAAAGAACAAGAAGGGCAATCCCGGCTTGCAGCACAACAAGGGCAAGCTGAACGATGCGGACGCCGCCTTTTCGTTCGTCACCTCGGATGCCTTTGATGCCAACGACGGTGCGCGCACCCAGCCAGGCAAGCAGGTGCGCCGCGACCTGACCTCCGACGACGATGCGCCCAAGCTGCACAAGGTGCTGGCCGAAGCCGGCCTCGGCTCGCGCCGCGACATGGAAGAACTGATCATCGCCGGCCGCGTGTCGGTCAATGGCGAACCGGCCCACATCGGCCAGCGCATCCTGCCGACCGATGCGGTCCGCATCAACGGCAAGCTGATTCACCGCAAGGTCAGCGCCAAGCCGCCGCGCGTGCTGGTGTACCACAAGCCGGCCGGCGAAATTGTCAGCCATGACGATCCGGAAGGCCGTCCATCGGTGTTCGACCGGCTGCCTAGCATGAAGGCCGGCAAGTGGCTGGCCGTCGGCCGCCTCGACTTCAACACCGAAGGCTTGCTGTTGTTTACCACCTCGGGCGACCTGGCCAACCGGCTGATGCACCCGCGCTACAACATCGACCGCGAATACGCCGTGCGGACCCTGGGCGAGCTGGAAGAAGGCATGCGCCAGAAATTGCTGGCCGGTGTCGAGCTCGACGACGGCAAGGCCAATTTCACCAAGGTCGTCGACGGTGGCGGCGAAGGCGTCAACAAGTGGTACCGCGTGGTCATCGGCGAAGGCCGCAACCGCGAAGTGCGCCGCATGTTCGAGGCGGTCGGCCTGACCGTGTCGCGCCTGATCCGTACCCGCTACGGCGCCATGACCTTGCCGAGCAGCCTGAAGCGTGGCCGTTGGGAAGAGCTGGAAGAAAACCATGTGCGCGACCTGCTGGCCGCGTTCGGCGTTGAAAAGAAGGGCGCCGCGCCGCAAAAATCGCGTCAGAACAACGACGACGACAAGCGTTCCGATGGCAACCGCATCGATCGTGTCGACGCCAACCGCAACGCCGACCCGTTCGGCCGTCCGGCTGGCGGCAATGCCAATGGGCGTGGCCAGGGTGGCCGCGCCAAAGGCCCGCGCGGCGCCGGCAATCCCTTCGATGCGCAGCCGCGCACGCCGGGCATGGGCGGGCAGGGCGGCGGCCGTGGCCGTCCGGGCGGCGGTGGTGGCGGTGGTGGTGGTGGTGGTGGTGGTGCCAAAGGTCCGCGCCAGCCCGATCCGCTGCAGACCACCTTCGGTTTCGCCAACGCCGGTTCGTCGCGCCGTCCGCAGGGACCGCAGGGTCCGCGCAGCGCCGATCACGGCTTGCCGCGGCGCGGCCGGCGCGGCTGATTTTAGTCGGGAACGCGCGCTCCCTGGCCGCGTTCCGTCTTAAAATTATAAGTGTTGTTTGATTGCTCATCCGGCCCGGCGCGGATTGCGGGCAGCCCCATATCAGGTTATAATCTGCAGCCTAATAAAAGTTCTTCTCAGCGTGTTCTGAAGCAAGTGCTTTCATCTGGGCTGTAAATTAAGAAGATGGGCAGATGCCCATTTTTTTTTTGGTAAATCGTTTTAATGGCCTGCGGGCCGTGTTCTGGAGAGTCTGTTTGCAGCAGTTTGATTTAATCGCCAAGACGGTAAGCGGCCTGGGCTATGAACTCGTGGAAGTGGAGCGGGGCGAGCGCGGGATTTTGCGCGTTTACATCGATTTTTCGGCTGCCGATGCGGAAGAAAAAGGCCCGATCACCGTCGAAGATTGCGCGACCGTGAGCCATCAGTTGTCGCACGTATTGACGGTGGAAAACGTCAACTACGAGCGCCTGGAAATTTCTTCGCCCGGGCTGGATCGCCCGGTGCGCACCTTGGCCGATTTCGCGCGCTTCGCGGGGCATGAATGCACCGTCAAGCTGCGCGTGGCCATGCCCGGTACCGCGAACCGGAAAACCTTCACCGGCATCCTGCAGCAGCCGGACGGGGAAAATCTCGCATTGGAATTTGAAAGTAAGGATGGTCAGGCGCTGTTGGAATTTACGCTCGCCGACTTGGATAAGGCACGCTTAGTGCCGCAGGTGGATTTTAAGGGACGCAAAGCATGAGTCGCGAAGTTTTGTTATTGGTGGATGCGCTGGCGCGCGAAAAAAATGTCGATAAGGACGTCGTCTTCGGGGCGCTCGAGTTCGCCCTGGCACAAGCCACGAAGAAGCGTTATGAAGGCGAAGTCGACATCCGCGTGTCCATCGACCGCGAGACCGGCGAATTCGAGTCCTTCCGGCGCTGGCACGTGGTGCCCGACGAAGCCGGCCTGCAACTGCCGGACCAGGAAGTGCTGCACTTCGAAGCCAAGGAACAGATTCCCGACATCGAAGTCGACGAGTACATCGAAGAGCCGATCGAGTCGGTCGAGTTTGGCCGCCGCTTCGCCCAGGACACCAAACAGGTGGTCCTGCAGCGCGTGCGCGATGCCGAGCGCGAACAGATCCTGGTCGACTTCCTCGAGCGCGGCGACTCGCTCGTGACCGGCACCATCAAGCGCATGGAACGTGGCGACGCGATCGTCGAATCGGGCAAGATCGAAGCGCGCCTGCCGCGCGACCAGATGATCC
>CAMLIL010000055.1 GCA_946480015.1 uncultured Oxalobacteraceae bacterium
TCTCGCGCACGTTCTGGCCGGTCTTGCCTTGCGCGGCGACCAGCGCGCTGCTGACCGTTTCCACTTCGGCCAGCACGGCGTCGAGCATCTCGGCGGCCACGTTCGGATTGGAGCGGTAGCTCAGCAGGCTTTGCTTCTGGCGTTCCAGTTCCTGCAGCAGATCCGATTTCAGGTCCGCGCGTCCGGCCACTTCGAGCATGTCGAAGATGGTGGCGAGCGCGACATGGTGCTGCATTGCATGTTCTTGTTGTACGAAGAACTTGAATTTCTCATACAGGTCTTCCAGCCGCAACAACGTGCGTATGCGCTCGTTGAAAGGGTATTCGTAGACGATCAAAATGACATCCCTTTATTGTTGACTGGAGAAGAATCCCGTGATTCTGAACCAAGAGAGGCAAAATTACAAACGCTCACTTGGTAATCGTGCCATTCTCCCGGAAAAGTCCAAATATTGTTCGTGCAGGTGGGCAATTTGGGGCAACAAGGCGTCGATTCCGCCGTCATTGACTATCACATCATCGGCTGCCGCCAGGCGCTCGGTACGCGTGACCTGGGCCGCCATGATCGCTCGTACTTGCTGTTCTGATAAACCGTTGCGCGCCATGACGCGCTGTATCTGGGTCGCTTCGCTGCAATCGATGGCCAGCACGCGCGCGACGCGCTGGCGCCAGCTGCCCGACTCGACCAGCAGCGGCACCACCATGATCACGTAGGGGCCGGTGGCGGCCAGCGCTGCCGCTTCCGCGCTGGCGCGGATGCGCGGGTGCAGGATCGCTTCCAGGCGCGCCTTGGCGAGCGGATCGGAGAACGCCAGGGCACGCATGCGTGCGCGGTCCAGCGCGCCATCCGGACCGGCAAATTCCGGCCCGAAGGCTTGCACGATCTCCGGCATGGCCGGGCCGCGCGGCGCGGTCAGGGAATGGGCGATCTGGTCGGTATCGACGATGGACGCGCCCAGTTCGGCAAAGCGGTCCGCCACCGTGGTCTTGCCGCAGCCGATGCCACCGGTCAGGCCAACGGTAAAGCGCGTCATCGGCGACACCGCTAGGCCAGCAGCCGCGCCACCAGCGACTGGGTGAAGGCGGCCAGCTCATTGCCGTACAGCAGCGCGATCAGGCCGGCGCCGGCCAGGTAGGGGCCGAACGGGATAGGGGTGCCGCGCGCGTGGCGGCCGCCCACCATCAGGGTCAGGCCGACGATCGAACCGACCACCGACGACAGCAGGATGATGGTCGGCAGCATGGTCCAGCCCATCCAGGCGCCCAGCGCGGCCAGCAGCTTGAAGTCGCCGTAGCCCATGCCCTCCTTTTTCATGATCAGCTTGAACAGCCAGTAGACCGACCACAGCGCCAGATAGCCGGCCACCGCGCCGATCACCGCCTCGTGCAGCGGCACGAAGGTGCCGTTCAGGTTGATGAGCAGGCCCAGCCACAGGAGGGGATAGGTCAGGTCGTCCGGCAGGTATTGCGTATCGAAGTCGATGAAGGTCATGGCCACCAGCGCGAAGGCAAACACGGCCGCGCTCAGGCCGGCCACGCCGCTGCCGAACTTCCACACCATCAGCGCGGCCAGCGCGCCGGTGAGCAGTTCCACCGCCGGGTAGCGCGCCGAGATCGGCGCCTTGCATTTGCTGCACTTGCCGCGCAGGGCCAGCCAGCTGATGACCGGTATGTTTTCCAGCGCCGTGATCTGGTGCCCGCAATGCGGGCAGGCCGAGCGCGGCACCATCAGGTTGTAGCTATCCTGATGCGGCAGGTCCTTGCCCTGCTTGTGCGCGATGTAGTTCTCCTCGTCGCGCTCCATCATCTTGGGCAGGCGGTGGATGACGACGTTGAGGAAGCTGCCGATCAGCAGGCCGAACAGGGCGGCGGCCAGGGTAGGGGCCAGCAAGCCTGGGGCGGCGAACAAAAGAGTTTCTGGCGACATGGGGTCCCGTTTGGCAAGTATGGAAAGTAGTTCTCTACATCAACGCATTTTAGAGGGTTCTGCCCGCGCGGCAAACCGCCGCATGGCTTTAATTAGTGATTTTGCCCCGGGCCGGCCCCCAGCTGGTCGAGAATATGCGCCGTCATGTTGCGCGCAAGTTCCTGTTCGCCGTAAAAAATCGCCGCACCCGTATCGCTGCGCAGCAGATCGGCGTCCTGCGCGCTATGGGTGCGCACCAGGATGCGGATCGACGGATTGAGCGCGCGCGCCGTCTCGGCCATGCTGCGCACGTCGACGCTGTCGGGCGTGGCGATGGCCAGCACCGTGGCGTTGGCGATATGCGCCTGGATCAGCACGGACGGCTCGGCCGCGTTGCCGGCCACCGCCGCAATGCCGCGCTTGCGCAGCTGGTCGACGTAGTCGCGATTCTGTTCGGCGACGACGAAATGGATACCGCGTGCCTCCAGCTGGTCGGCAATCATGCGTCCGACCCGGCCATAGCCGACCAGCACCACCTGGCCGCTCAGTTGCTCGTGCGGCACGCTGGTGGGCAGCTCGGCCAGCGGATCGAGCGGCAGCGAAAGCTTGCGCGCCAGATCCGGACTGCCGCTGAGCCACTTCTCCAGCGGCTCGACCGCCTTGAACAGCAGCGGATTGAGGGCGATCGAAATGATCGCACCGGCCAGGATCAGGTTCTGGCCCTGCGCCGGCAGCAATCCCAGCGACATGCCCATGGCCGCCAGAATGAAGGAAAACTCGCCGATCTGGGCCAGGCTGGCCGACACCGTGGCGGCGGTCTTGATCGGGTAGCGCAAGCCCAGCACCAGCAGGAAGGCGGCCAGCGACTTGCCGAACATGATCACCGCCGTCACCATCAGCACGCGGCCGGGGCTGTCGACCAGGATGCGCGGATCAAACAGCATGCCCACCGAGACGAAGAACAGGACCGAGAAGGCATCGCGCAGCGGCAGCGATTCTTCGGCGGCGCGATGGGCCAGCGGCGATTCGCGCAGCACCATGCCGGCGAAGAAGGCGCCCAGCGCGAACGACACGCCGAACAATTCCGATGAACCGTAGGCGATGCCGACCGCGCTGGCGATCACGGCCAGGGTGAACAGTTCGCGCGAGCCGGTGCGCGCCACCCGCCACAGCGCCCACGGCAACAGCTTGCGTCCGCCCACCAGCATGACCGCTACAAAAGCGGCCACCTGGCCGAGCGTGATGGCCAGCGACAGCCAGAAGTTGCCGCCGGTCTCGCCTTTGCCGCCCAGGGCCGGGGCCAGCGCCGGCAGCATCACCAGCATCAGCACCGTCACCAAGTCTTCCACCACCAGCCAGCCGACGGCAATGCGCCCGTTGAGCGAGCCGAGCGTGCCGCGTTCCTCCAGCGCGCGCAGCAGCACCACCGTGCTGGCCACCGACAGGGCCAGGCCGAACACCAGGCCGGCGCCCAGCTGCCAGCCCCACAGGTGCGCCAGCCCCATGCCCATCAGCGTGGCCACGCCGATCTGCAGCACGGCGCCGGGCAGGGCGATGCCGCGTACTTCGATCAGGTCATCGATGGAAAAATGCAGGCCGACCCCGAACATGAGCAGCATGACGCCGATTTCGGCCAGCTGTCCGGCCAGCGCGACATCGGCCACGAAGCCGGGGGTGGCCGGGCCGATCACGATACCGGCGGCGAGGTAGCCGATGAGCGCGGGCAGGCGCAGGCGCACGGCGAGCATGCCGAACAGCAGGCCGAAGCCGAGTGCCGCGGCAATGGTGGTGATCAGGGTGAGGTTATGGTGCATGGGCGCGGTCCGTAGTCGATATGGCATTGATTGTACGGCGTGCGGATGCCGGCGCGGTTTTGATCGGCATGCAAGCTGCCACATGGCATTTCAGACTTCATTCGCTGCCCCGCTATCAGAAATCGAGCTGGAGAATGTACTTATCGGGCCCATAGCCCCTACGCATCGCCTTTCCAATATTTTCGGGATACCCAATCCGCCCTAACTTCGAGAATGTCAACGAGGTGCCAGGTTTGCCTACCTACCCACTAGCAGGCGTAGCTGTCAACGCAGCACGGCTCCGGGCGCTGCGAACGCAAAAAGGGCCGCGAATCGAGTGATTTGCGGCCCTTTGACTGAAAACTACTTAGCGGTTACCGGCTCGCCTTACACCACCGAACCAAGCTTGAAGATCGGCAGATACATGGCCACCACCAGGCCGCCGATCAGCACACCCAGAATCACCATGATCAGCGGCTCCATCAGCGACGACAAGGCCGCCACCGCTTCGTCGACCTCGTCTTCGAAGAAGCCGGCCACTTTGCCGAGCATGGAATCGAGCGCGCCCGACTCTTCGCCGATGGCCACCATCTGCGTTACCAGCGGCGGAAACACATTGGCGTTCTGCATGGCCACCGTCAGGCTGGTACCGGTCGAGACCTCGCTCTGAATCTTCTTGGTCGCTTCCAGATACACCGCGTTGCCGGCCGCGCCGCCCACCGAATCGAGCGCTTCGACCAATGGCACGCCGGCCGCGAACATGGTTGCCAGGGTGCGCGTCCAGCGCGCAATGGCCGCCTTGCGGATCACTGAACCGAAGATCGGCGCCCTGAGCAAGGTGATATCCATGAATCGCTGCATCTTGGCCGAACGCCGCCAGGTCTGAAAGAAGAAATAGATCACGGCAAACAGCGAGCCGAAAATCGCCCACCACCAGGCCACGAAGAATTCCGACAGGTTCATCACGAATACGGTCGGCGCCGGCAGGTTGGCGCCGAAGCTGGCGAACACCGATTTGAACGCCGGCACCACCCAGATCATGATCACCGCGGTGACCACGAAGGCGATCGCCAGAATCGACACCGGGTACATCAGGGCCGACTTGATCTTGCCCTTGATGGCCAGGGTCTTTTCCTTGTACACGGCCAGGCGGTGCAGCAGGTCTTCCAGAATACCGGCCTGTTCGCCCGCGCCCACCAGATTGCAGAACAGCGCGTCGAAGTAGAGCGGATATTTGCGGAACGCGTTGTTCAGGCTGGTACCGGTCTCGATGTCGGAGCGCAAGTCGAGAATCAGCTTGGCCATCGACGGGTTGGCGTGGCCCTTGCTGACGATATCGAACGATTGCAGCAGCGGCACGCCGGCTTTCATCATCGTGGCCAGCTGGCGCGTGAACATCGAAATGTCCTTGTCGGTGATCTTCTTGCCGCTGCGGTAAACCTTTTTCTTGACCTTGGTGACCATCACGCCCTGGCGGCGCAGGGTGACGTTGACGATGGCTTCGCCGCCGGCGCGCAGTTCGCCGCGGACGGTCTTGCCCGACTTGTCCTTGCCTTCCCAGGCGTAGACAGATTCCTTGACGGCGCTGGTGGCCTTCGATGATGAGCTTGCCATGATTTTCCTATTCGTTGGTGCAGCCGAGCACTTCTTCCAGGCTGGTCAAACCTTGTTTGACCTTCATCAGGCCGGAGCGGCGCAGCGACTTGACGCCTTCCTTTTCGGACTGCTCGGCAATCTGCATCGCATTGCCGTGCGCGAGAATGATTTTTTCGATTTCCGGCGTGATCGGCATGATCTGGTAAATGCCCACCCGGCCCTTGTAGCCGGAACCGAGGCAGCGTTCGCAGCCGACCGGACCGTAGGGCTTCCAGCCGCCCTCCAGCTCGTCGGGCTTGAAGCCGGCCGCCAGCAGGATGTCCGGGCTGGTCTCGAGCGGCTGCTTGCACGTGCACAGCCGGCGCGCCAGGCGCTGGGCGGTGATCATGATGACCGAGGAGGCGATGTTGAACGGCGCCACGCCCATATTCATCAAGCGCGTCAGGGTCGACGGCGCATCGTTGGTGTGCAGGGTCGAAAACACCATGTGGCCGGTCTGCGCGGCCTTGATGGCGATGTCGGCCGTTTCCAGGTCGCGGATCTCGCCGACCATGATGATGTCCGGATCCTGGCGCAGGAAGGCTTTCAGCGCGACGGGGAACGTGAGGCCCGCCCTGTCGTTGACGTTGACCTGGTTCACGCCGGGCAGGTTGATCTCGGCCGGGTCTTCCGCGGTCGAAATATTGATGCCCGGCTTGTTGATCACGTTCAGGCAGGTGTACAGCGACACCGTCTTGCCCGAACCGGTCGGGCCGGTCACCAGCACCATGCCGTAGGGGCGTTGAATCGCGTCCAGCAGCAAGGCTTTCTGGTCGGGATCGTAGCCGAGCGCGTCGATGCCCATCTGGGCTTGCGTCGCATCCAGAATACGCATCACGGTTTTTTCGCCGAACAAGGTCGGCAGGGTCGAGACGCGGAAGTCGATGGTTTTGACGGGCGACAGGATCAGGCGCATGCGGCCATCCTGCGGCACGCGCTTTTCCGAGATGTCCAGCTTGGCCAGCACCTTGATGCGCGAGACCAGCTTGTCGCGGATGGCGATGGGCGGCTGGGCGTGCTCGCGCAGCACGCCGTCGACGCGCATGCGGATGCGATAAAACTTTTCGAACGGCTCGAAGTGGATGTCCGAGGCGCCCAGGTTGACCGCGTCCATCAGGATCTTGTTGAGGAACTTGACGATCGGCGCGTCTTCGATGTCGGCCGCGGCCTGGTCTACCGCCGGGGCCGCTTCCTGTTCCTCGGCGAACTGGATGTCGCCTTCGTCGCCGACCAGTTCCTGGATGCTGTCCTCGGCGGTCTTGGCCAGCCGCGCCAGCAAGGCCAGCAGCACATCGTGGGCCACGATGACCGGCTCGACGGTCGACTCGCTCTGAAACTTGATCTGGTCGAGCGCCTGGGTATTGGTGGGGTCCGAGATGGCGACCGACATTTTGTTGCCGCGTTTAGCCAGGGCCACCACGCGCTGGCCCTGCATCAGCTTGGCGTCGATGGCCGCGTCCGGCAAGGCGTCGGCGTTGAAGGACTTCAGATCCATCAAGGGATAGCCGAAGGTTTCCGCGCAAAACATGGCCAGCGACGCGGCATCCAGGCTGCCGGACGCCAGCAGGATATCGATGAACAGCGTCTTTTCCGTCGCCGATTTCTTCAACAGGCTTTCCGCCTGGGGCAGCGACAGGCGTCCAGCCTGCACCAGCGCACGCGCCAGCCCCGGCATCGGGGGCGCAGAAGCGGCGGTGGGGAGGACTGCTGCCATAGTTGCAACGCCTATTGTTGGATGACAAATGGATGGGCCGACAGAGCGGCGGGCTGTCTCCGATGATGCCCTCAGGCATCATTTTTGTAAAGGATTTGTCTCAGTGAGAGAGGCTTCGATACCACGTAGTTGAATTGGTATCGGCGCCGGGGGAAGCGAGCTCATGCGGTGGGGCGCCCCCCCGGCCGGACCAGCTTGGCGACCTTGATGGCTTGATTTTTCACCTGCACCACTTCGATGACCAGCTCGCCCAGGCGCAGCGCGATCGGCGCGTCCGGAATGTCCTGCAACTGTTCGAGCAGCAGGCCGTTGAGGGTCTTGGGGCCGTCCAGCGGCAGGTGAAGATCCAGCTTCTTGTTGATGTCGCGCAGCAGGGTCGAGCCTTCCAGCATGCATTCGCCGCGCCCATCCCAGCCCACGCCGTCGCGCCGCGCGGCGCCCGGCATGGTGGTGGTGAATTCGCCGATCATTTCCTCGATGATATCGTCGAGCGTCACCAGGCCCTGCACCTCGCCGTACTCGTCGACGATGATGCCCAGGCGTTCCTTGTTTTCCTGAAAATACTGCAGCTGGGTAAACACGCTGGTGTCCTGGGGAATGAAGTAGGGCGGGGTCAGCAGTTCGCGGAAATGCGCCACCGTCAACTCTTCCTCTTCGTTGAGCAGGGCCACCGCATGGCGCACATGCAGGATGCCGACGATGCGGTTGATCTCGCCTTCGTAGACCGGCAGCTTGTTGTGATAGCAGGTCGTCAACTGATGCTTGATGTCGTCGACCGGCACGGCCAGGTTCAGCGCCTCGATCTGGGCGCGCGGGGTCATGATGTCGTCGACCGAGACGGTTTCCAGATCGAACAGATTAAGCAGGATGCTCTTGTGCTTCTGCGGAATGAAGTTGCCGCCTTCCAGCACGATGGCGCGCAATTCCTCGGGCGACACGCGCTGGGGCTGGGCCTGCTGGGGAGGACGCACATGGATGAGCTTGAGCACCACGGACACGAACAGGTTCACAAACCAGACCAGCGGCTTGCCCATCGCCATCATCGGCTTCAGGAAGGCGCTGGCCACCAGCGAGATCGTTTCGGGAAAGCGCGCGCCGACGAACTTGGGCGTTATTTCGGCAAACACGATCAGGACGAAGGCCACCGCGCTGATGGCGATGGCGATCACGCTTTCCTGATAGCCGAAGAACAGGATGGCGATGGCGGTGGCCAGCGCCGTGGCCATGGCGTTGAGCAGCGTATTGGCGATCAGGATCAGCGACAGCAGCTGGTCGGTGCGTTCGAGCAGCCACAAGGTGGTGATGGCGCCGCGGTGATTGCGCTTGGCAAGATTGCGCAGGCGATACTTGTTGGCCGACATCAGCGCCGTTTCCGCCATGGCGAAAAAGGCCGAGCAGAGGATGAGGAAAACGAGCGCGGCGACCAGCACCGACAGGGGCACGCTATCCAAGGGTCACCGGAAACAAGCTTGCATGGGAAAACGAAGCGGAGTGAAAGGGAGTGGCCTGCCAAAATGGCAACCATGAGCGGTCAATTCTAAGTCAAGCGCCAGCGGCGTGCAAGTTAGCCGTTCCACCAATGCGAGGTCGGGCCGCATTCCGGCAGGCGGGCTTGCACCGCTTCGTGGATGATGCCGGCGGCCACGGCCTGGTCGGCGTCGTAAATGCGGGCGTTGCCGAACAGGTTGGTCCGGATATCGTCCTTCACGCCGGCCGCCCTGGTCGCTTCCTCATAAATGGTGGCGTAGCGTTCGGCGTCGAAGTCGAGGCAGTCGCGCCATTCGCTCACGCGCGAGTGATCGGCCGCCACCAGGTTGCCGAATCCCCAGTGCAGCGGATGGATCAGGAAGCGGGTGCCGGGGCAGGCATAGCGCCGCTGGCCTGCCAGAAAGATCACCACGCCGACCGATTCCACACTGCCGATGTTGTGGGTCACCAGCGGCAAGGGCAGTGATTTCAGGAAAAAATACAGCGCAAAGCCGGCCGTCATGTTGCCGCCCTCGGTCGACATATGCAATTCGATCTCGCTGGCGCCGTTCTGCAATGCCTGCAGGCAAAGATTACGGACGGTACAGACCGATCCGTGGGTAATGGGTCCGATAAAGTGAACTATATGTAAGGACATTGTTTCTCCCGACGCTGGCTAGCCCAAGAATAACAAGTTTTCGCCCCGAGCATAGTTCTGCTGACGTCGCCGGTCAGCTGCCGCGATACGTCGAATACGACCAGGGCGTCACCACCAGCGGCACATGGTAATTCTGGCCCGGATCGGCAATCCCGAAAGCAATCGTCACCCGGTCGATAAAGCGCGGCTCCGGCAAGGCCACGCCCTGCGCGGCGAAATAATCGCCCGCCGCAAACACCAGCTCGTAGCGTCCCGCGCGCATGGCCTCGCCGTCGAGCAGCGGGGCGTCGCAGCGTCCGTCCTGGTTGGTGACCGCCGACCTGATCAGCCTGCGCCCGCCGCCATCGAGCGCATACAGTTCGATGCCGACCCCGGCCCCCGGCTTGCCCTGCGCCGTATCCAAAACATGCGTGCTAAGTTTTCCCATGCGTATTTTTCCCTTGATTGCGCGTATCTTGTGGATCATATACCTGCGCGGGCAACTCGCTATATGATGGCAGATATACCATCCACACCGCGCCGACCCATGATGAATAATCACGACTATCCACGCGACATGATCGGCTACGGCCGCACGCCGCCGCATCCGCTGTGGCCCGATCAGGCACGCGTGGCGCTGCAATTCGTCCTCAATTACGAAGAGGGCGGCGAGAACAATGTGCTGCACGGCGACCCCGCCTCGGAGACCTTCCTGTCCGAGATCATCGGCGCGCAAGCCTTCCCGATGCGCCACATGAGCATGGAGTCGCTGTACGAATACGGCTCGCGTGCCGGCCTGTGGCGCGTGCTGCGCATGTTCGAAGAGCGCAATGCGCCACTGACGATCTTCGCCGTCTCGACCGCCCTCCAGCGCAACAAGGAAGCGGTGGCGGCGTTCCGCCAGCTCGGCCACGAAATCGCTTGCCACGGCCTGAAGTGGATCTCGTACCAGAACATCGACGAGAACACCGAACGCGCCCACATGCAGGAAGCGGTGCAGATCATCCGCGACCTCACCGGCAGCGCGCCGCTGGGCTGGTACACCGGACGCGACTCGCCCAATACGCGCCGGCTGGTGGCCGAACACGGCGGTTTTCGCTACGACGCCGACTACTACGGCGACGACCTGCCGTTCTGGCAGCATGTCGAGTGCCGCGGCGCGGATGGAGCGTCCGTCGTCAAGCCGCAGCTGATCGTGCCCTACACGCTCGACACCAACGACATGCGCTTCGCCGCCATGCAGGGATTCAATTCCGGCACCCAGTTCTTCGATTACCTGAAGGACGCCTTCGACACCCTCTACGCGGAAGGGGACCCGCGTGGCTTGAACGCACCCAAGTTGCTGTCGATCGGCCTGCACTGCCGCATCGCCGGCAGGCCGGCCCGCGCGGCGGCGCTGGCGCGCTTTCTGGACTATGTACTGGAGCACGACAAGGTATGGATCACACGCCGCATCGACATCGCCGAGCACTGGCATGCGCACCATCCTCATATGTCGATCGTCTGATAAGCGACATCAACGATTTGATATAGTGGAGAATGCCGGCGGTGCTAACCTCACACGCTGGGATAAAGCCGAGGCAAGAATGTCCGAACCGATCCGTTTCTACTACCAGGGCGCAGTGCGCGAGCTGCGCGGAACCGCGCCCACGCGCACGGTCCTGCAGCATCTGCGCGAAGACCTGCACTGCACCGGCACCAAGGAAGGCTGTGCGGAAGGCGACTGCGGCGCCTGCACGGTGGTCGTGGGCGAACTCAAGGCCGGCAAGCTCGAACTCAAAGCCGTCAACTCCTGCATCGCGCTGGCGCCCACGCTGGACGGCAAGGCGCTGTTCTCGGTCGAGGACGTGGCGCAGCCCGATGGCACGCTGCATCCGGTGCAGCAGGCCATGGTCGAATGCCACGGCTCGCAATGCGGCTTCTGCACGCCCGGTTTCGTGATGTCCTTGTGGTCGATGTACGTGAACGACAAACCGGCCACGCGCTGCAATATCGACGCGGCGCTGTCCGGCAACCTGTGCCGCTGTACCGGTTACCGGCCGATTATCGACGCGGCCCGGCGCATGGGCGAACTGCCGCGCGTGCGGTTCGATGCCGCCGCCGTCGCCAGCGCACTGGAATCGTTGCAGCGCAGCGAAACCTTCACCTACAGCGCCAACGCCCAAACCTTCCACGCGCCGCGCACGCTCGATGAACTCATCGCGCTGCGCGCCGCCAAGCCTGCGGCCACACTGCTGGCTGGTTCGACCGACGTGGGTCTGTGGATCACCAAGCAAATGCGCGACCTGGGCGACATCATCTATCTTGGCCACGTCGGCGCGCTCAAGAACGTGCAGGATGCCGACGGCATGATCGTCATCGGCGCCGGCGTGACGCTGGAAGAGGCTTACGCCGCCGTGTGCCGCCACTATCCCGATCAACTGGGCCAGATGTGGCAGCGCTTCGCCTCGCTCCCTGTGCGCAATGCCGGCACCCTGGGCGGCAATGTGGCCAACGGGTCGCCGATCGGCGATTCGATGCCATGGATGATCGCGCTCGGCGCGCAGGTGGTGCTCAATGGCGTGGAAGGCCAGCGCGTGCTGGCGCTGGAGGACCTCTACCTCGGCTACCAGCAAAAGGACATGCGTCCCGGCGAATTCGTTCAGGCGGTACGCATTCCTCTGCCGCGCGCGGGCCTGCGCTTTCGCACCTACAAGCTGGCCAAGCGCTTCGACCAGGATATCTCGGCGGTGTGCGCGGCCTTCGCCTTGAGCATGGACGGCGATGTTATCCAGGACGCCCGCATCGCCTTCGGCGGAATGGCGGCCACGCCCAAACGCGCGGCCGCGGCCGAAGAACTGCTGCGCGGCCAGCCGTGGTCGGAAGAGGTGATGAAGCAGGCCATGGCCGCCCTGGTGCGCGATTACGCGCCGCTGTCGGACATGCGCGCCTCCAGCGCCTACCGCATGAAGGCGGCGCGCAACCTGCTGCGCCGCTTCTGGCTCGAGACGCGCAGCGAGGCGCCGCTCTCGGCCGCCGAGGTCAACGCCTTCGCCGTGGAGCTTGCATGAGCGCCGTCGGCAAGCCGCTGCCCCACGAATCGGCGCGCCTGCACGTGCTGGGCCAGGCCACCTACACCGACGATATCGCGGAGGTGCGGGGCACCCTGCACGCCGCACTGGGTTTGTCGACCAAACCGCACGCCAATATCACCTCGCTCGATCTGAGCGCCGTGCGCGCCAGTGCCGGCGTGGTCGCGGTGCTCACCGTGGCGGACATCCCGGGCACAAACGACTGCGGCCCGATCATCCACGACGATCCGATTCTGGCCGACGGCGTGGTGATGTATGTCGGCCAGCCGGTCTTCATCGTTGTGGCCGACACGCACGACAACGCACGCCGCGCCGCGCGGCTGGGCAAGATCGGCTACGAGGAACTGCCCGCGATCCTGACGCCGCAGGCGGCCAAGGCGGCGCAATCGTACGTGCTGCCGCCGATGCATCTGGCGCGCGGCGACTGCCAGGCTGCGTTCGAGCGCGCGCCGCACAAGCTCAAGGGCCAGCTGTACGTGGGCGGCCAGGAACAGTTTTACCTGGAAGGGCAGATCGCCTACGCCATCCCGAAAGAGGACAAGGGCATGCTGGTGCAGTGTTCGACCCAGCACCCGAGCGAAATGCAGCATGTCGTGGCGCACGCGCTGGGACTGCATTCGCACCATGTGGTGGTCGAGTGCCGCCGCATGGGGGGCGGATTCGGCGGCAAGGAGTCGCAGTCGGCCCTGTGGGCGGCGGCCGCCGCCATCGCCGCGCACCGGCTCAAGCGCGCCGTCAAGCTGCGCGCCGACCGCGACGACGACATGCTCGTCACCGGCAAGCGCCACTGCTTCCATTACGAGTATGAAATCGGCTACGACGGCAACGGCAAAATCCTCGCCGCAAAGGTGGACATGGTGACGCGCGCCGGCTATTCGGCCGATCTGTCCGGGCCGGTGGCCACGCGCGCGGTCTGCCACTTCGACAACGCCTATTACCTGTCCGACGTCGATATCCGCGCCGCCTGCGGCAAGACCAACACCCAGTCCAACACCGCCTTCCGAGGCTTTGGCGGACCGCAGGGCGCGATCGCGATCGAATACGCGATCGACGAAATCGCCCGCAACCTGGGCCGCGACGCGCTCGATATCCGCCGGGTGAATTTCTATGGCCGCGGTACCGATGACGTCACGCCATATGGACAAGTGGTGGTCGACAACGTGATTCACGAACTGTGCGCCGAACTGGAGCAGAGCAGCGACTACCGCCAGCGCCGCGCGGCCATTGCCGCCTTCAACCGCGCCAGTCCGGTGCTCAAGAAAGGCCTGGCGCTCACGCCGGTCAAATTCGGCATCGCCTTTAACGTCACGCACCTGAATCAGGCCGGTGCGCTGGTTCATGTGTATGTCGATGGCTCGGTGATCGTCAATCACGGCGGCACCGAGATGGGGCAGGGCGTCAACACCAAGGTGATGCAGGTGGTGGCGCATGAGCTGGGCATCGATATCGACCACGTGCGCGCCACCGCGACCGATACCAGCAAGGTGTCCAATACCTCCGCCACCGCCGCGTCGACCGGTGCCGATCTGAACGGCAAGGCCGCGCAGGACGCGGCCCGGCAGATCCGCGAGCGCCTCGCCGCCTTCGCTGCAAAACAGCACGGCGCCAGCCTGGACGAAGTGCGCTTCGCCGCCAACCATGTGATCGTCAACGGCCAGGAAATACCGTTCCCGATGCTGGTGCAAAAGGCCTATCTGGCGCGCGTGCAGCTGTGGTCCGACGGCTTCTACGCCACGCCCGGTTTGCACTGGGACCCCAAGACCATGAAGGGCCGTCCCTTTTCCTATTTCGCCTACGGGGCGGCGGTGGCCGAAGTGGTGGTCGACACCTTGACCGGCGAATGGAAACTGCTGCGTGCCGACGCGCTGTATGACGCCGGCAAGTCGCTCAACCCGGCCATCGATATCGGCCAGGTGGAGGGCGCCTTCATCCAGGGCATGGGCTGGCTGACCACCGAAGAACTGTGGTGGAACGCCGGCGGCAAGTTGATGACGCAGGCGCCCTCGACCTACAAGATCCCATCGGTGTCGGACTGCCCCAGGGATTTGCGCATCAAGCTGTTCGACAACGCCAACGTCGAGGACAGCATTCACCGCTCCAAGGCTGTGGGCGAACCGCCGCTGCTGCTGCCGTTCTCGGTGTTTTTCGCCATCCGCGATGCGGTGTCGAGCGTGGGCGGTCACAAGATCAATCCGCCGCTGAACGCGCCCGCGACCAGCGAGGAAATCCTCAACGCCATCGCCGCCGTCGAAGGCGCCGTGACATGAACGCCGTACTGGTCACGGTGGCCAGGGTCGAAGGCTCCGGCCCACGCGAGCCGGGCACCCATATGCTCGTCGGCCGCGATGAAGTCAACGGCACCGTTGGCGGAGGCCACCTCGAACTGCGCGCCATCGATATTGCCCGCACCATGGCGGCGACCGGGCGTACGCGCCACCTCGAACGCTTCGCGCTCGGCCCCAGCCTGGGACAGTGCTGCGGCGGCGTCGTGTACCTGGCGTTCGAACTGGGCGTAGAGCTGGAGGAGCGCCCGCTCGAAGACCGCTGGCGCGTGGTGGCGCTCGATGGCGATGGGCCGGCGCCCCCATTCGACCGCACGCGCGGCACCCATCTGATGCAGGCTCCCGACGGCAGCCGCTGGCTGATCGACGCGATCCGCGCGCCGCGCAACCATCTCGTGCTGTTCGGCGCGGGCCACGTGGGCGCCGCCATCGTCAAGGCGCTGGCCGAGCTGCCGTGCACCGTCACCTGGGTGGACGAGCGCGAGGACATGTTCCCGCCCGAGGTTCCCGCCAACGTCACCGTCGAAGCATCGGACACACCGGAAGCGCTGGTGGGCGATGCCCCGCCGAACGCCTGGTATCTCGTCATGACGCACAGCCACGCGCTCGACCAGCGCCTGACGGAAGCGATCATGGCCCGTTCCGACGTGGCCTGGTTCGGCCTGATCGGCTCGCACACCAAGCGCATGCAGTTCGAGCATCGCCTGCGCGCGCGCGGCGTGCCGCAGGACCGTATCGCCGCCATGGTCTGTCCGATCGGCCTGCCCGGCATCACCAACAAGGCGCCGGCAGTGATCGCCGCTTCCGTGTGCGCCCAGCTTCTGCTCGCGTGGGAAACGCACGCCGGCATACAACAAGGATTCTGATGTCACTGGCCAGCTATCGCGGCAACGTGCTGCACTTTCGCGCCGATCCGGCCTTCGATCCCGACGCCATCGCCTGGCACGAGGATGGCCTGCTCATCGTCGACGGCGGCAAAGTGGTGGCCGCCGGGGACTACGCCGCGCTGGCGCCAACCCTGCCGCCCGGCGCACCGGTGCACGACCACCGCGGCAAACTGATCGTGCCCGGCTTCATCGACACCCATCTGCATTTCCCCCAGACCGACATGATCGCCTCGCCGGCACCGGGCCTGCTGCCCTGGCTGGAGACCTACACCTTCCCGACCGAGCGACAGTTCGGCGACCCGGTGCATGCCGGCGAGGTGGCCGAATTTTTCCTCGACGAGCTGCTGCGCTGCGGGACCACCACCGCCATGGTCTACTGCACGGTGCACAAGGAATCGGTCGACGCCTTCTTTGAAGCCAGCACGCGGCGCGGCCTGCGCATGGTGGCCGGCAAGGTGCTGATGGACCGGCACTGCCCGGAATTTTTATGCGATACGGCCGACGGCGGCGTGCGCGAAAGCGAAGAATTGATCCGCAAATGGCACAAGCGGGGCAGGTCGCTGTACGCCATCACGCCGCGCTTCGCGCCCACCTCCACCGACGCGCAGCTGGGCCTGGCCGGCGAACTGGCGGGGGCCTATCCCGACACCTTCATCCAGACCCACGTGTCGGAAAACCAGGATGAATGCAGCTGGGTCAAGGCGCTGTACCCCAAGGCGCGCAGCTACCTGGACGTGTACGACCATTTCGGCCTGATGCGCGAGCGCGCGATGTACGGCCATTGCATCTGGCTCGACGACCGCGATTTCGCGCGCATGGCCGAGAGCGGGGCTGCGGCGGCGGTCTGCCCGACCTCCAACCTGTTCCTGGGCAGCGGCCTGTTCGATTTCGAACGCGCCGACGCAGCGCGGGTATCCATGTCGCTGGCCACCGATGTGGGCGGCGGCACCTCGTTCTCGATGTTGCAAACAATGAATGAAGCCTATAAAGTAGCGCGGCTGAAGGGCAGCTATCTGCCGGCGGCGCGCATGTTTTATCTGGCCACGCTGGGCGCGGCGCGCAGCATGCGGCTCGACGGGGTGATCGGCAGTTTCGCGTCCGGCGCGGAGGCCGACTTCATCGTGCTCGATCCGCGCGCCACGCCACTGCTGGCACGCCGCAGCGCACTTTGCGACAACCTGGAAGAACTGCTGTTCGCGCTGGCGCTGCTGGGCGACGACCGCGCCGTCAGCGCGACGTTTTCAGCCGGACGCGAAGTGCACCGCCGCTTAACCCAATAGAAAGCCGTCCCATGACCAGAACATCGAGCAGTCTGCTGATCGCCCTGCTGATCGCTTCCAGCGCCCACGCCAAAGGACCGGCCAGCATCAAGGCCAACGAAGCGGCCACTGCGCGCTATTACGCGGCGCTGATCGCGCACGCGCCGAAGATGGCCGAACTGACGATGTTCTTCACCCAGATGCCCAAGGGCGGCGACCTGCACCACCATTATTCAGGCGCCGTGTATGCCGAACAGTATGTCGACTTTCTCGACCGGGAAGGCTTCTGCGTCGACAAGGCCACCTACCGCATCGTGACCGACACGGCGCTGGCTGCCGCCGAACGCGCCAAGCCGGCCAAAGAGCGCGCCTGCCTGGGAACTGCCGACCTGCTGGCCGACGACCAGACTTACCGCGAACTGCTGCAGCGCTGGTCGAGCAAGGACTTTCACAATCACGGCGCCATCCAGCCGCCGCCGGACCGCCAGTTCTTCCAGACCTTCCTGTACTTCGACGCGGTCTCGAACACCAATTTCGGCGCTGGCCTGCAGGAGCTCAAGACCCGCGCGCTGCAGGAGAACGTCAGCTACATCGAAACCATGTTCAAGAAGGCGCCGTCGATCGCCAACCCCGATTTCGACGCGGCGATCGGGCAGGGCGCCGATACCGAAGCGCTCATGCGCGACTGGTACGCCGTGCTCGACAAGGACCCGGCCTTCAATCAGAGCGTGACCGATTTCGTCGCCAAAGTCGCCGCTGCCCACCAGGGCATCGACGACCAGAACTTCACCATGCGCTACCAGACCTATGTGCTGCGCCTGCAGCCCCCGTCGCTGGTCTTTTCGACCATGGTGTCGGCCTTCAAGGCGGCCAGCCAGAGTGAGGTACTGGTCGGCGTGAACATCGTCGGCCAGGAGAGCCAGTACGTGTCGATGCGCGACTACGCGCTGCATATGCGCATGTTCAAATTCCTGCACGAGCGCTACCCGAACGTGAAGCTGGCCCTGCATGCCGGCGAGCTGGCGCTGGGCGACGTGCCGCCGGAAGGACTGCAGTTCCACATCGACCAGGCCGTGCACGTGGCCGGCGCCAACCGCATCGGTCACGGCATCGATCTGGCGCACGAGGCCAACGCCATCGGCATCATGAAAACCATGCGCGAGAAGGACATCCCGGTCGAGATCAACCTGACCAGCAATGCCTTCATCTCTGGCATCGAAGGCGACGAGCATCCGCTCACCCTGTATCGCAAATACGGCGTGCCCTACGTGATCTCGACCGACGACGCCGGCGTCACGCGGCACAACCTGGCCAACGAATACGTGCTGTTCGCCAGCCGCTACAAGCCCGATTACGCCGAAATCAAGCGCGCCGTGTACAACAGCGTGCGCTATTCTTTCCTCAAGGGCGCGGACAAGCAGCGCCTGGCGGCGCAGCTCGACCAGCGCTTTGCCGCGTTCGAAAAGGCCGTGGTGGCCCTGGAGGCCAGCAAGGTGGCCGGGCGCTGATGCCACGATCGCTACGCATGCAGCCCAAAATGTGAGGGCTTTGCGATTTTTGATGTATTACTTCGGAACCCGATCACTCTTTCCATTCACTCATACGAGCGTAAATTCGCTACGCGATTAAATGAGAAACAGGAAAGGGCTCCGTGTCGCGAATTTCATCGAACGCTTCATCGGGCCCGCGCGTTCCCGCTTCAGAGCCGGTGTCCCCCCGTGGGGTGACTGCCATCAAGGATGCGATCGCGCACGGTAACGCCGACGCGGTGCACGGCAGGCTAAACAGAGCGCCTTTCTCACCTGAAACATGGCAGAAGTTGCTGCGGCATGCCTTCGCGCGCGGAAGCAATCAGGCCATCATGAAAGCCTTGCTGCAGCACCGGTCCAGCGATCCTGGGTACGCACTGGAACTTGCAATACGGCACAACGATCTCGCCGTTGCCACCGAGGCCATGCTGCAAGGCGCTGACCCGGCACGGGCCGGCGCACCTGGGGATACCGACGACATGCGTGCCTTGCTGGCCTGCGTTCGCCGCAAGAACATGCTTTATCTGTCCGGCGCCGTACAAGGCAGGGAATCCGACCTCGACCGCGCTTTGCGCAAGATGCCGGAACCCGGTGCGTACAGCGCGGCGGACGCCCTCCTGCGTCAGGCCATCGGTGACGCCCCCCTCTGCGAAGCATGGCGGGATGCGGTGAAGGCGAAGCGCTGCGATATCCAGCGTGCCATCCTTTTGCTTCGTGCCGATCAGGACCGCTATTTCCGGGTATTGGAGGAAGATCGGGTGGCCGACAAGGCGATCGCCGCCGTGATGAAGGAGATTGCGTATTTCTCTCCCAAGCGCGGATTGCCACAGGCGCTCAATCGAATGGTTACCTTTTCGGGCACTAAGCAGGACATCGGATGCCGCAACTTTGTCGAGCACCGTCAGAAGGTGCAGGAGCGAAGCCGCGGCAACAAGTTCGATTACGCGCATTACGCAGACGAGGACGCTATCGCCGCCCATGTCTCCATCGAGACCGAAGCGAACTACATGCATCTCAAAAGACATGCGGATGAAGTTCGCCTGTTTCACAATCGCGATTTCGGCAAAACCCTTGCGGGACAGTTCGATGCCATGGCAAGCAAGAAGGAGCCCAACCGTCTGCTATTGCTGACAAGCGGCAATCATGCGATGAGCGTTGGCCTGAAGATCAAAAAAACAGAAAAAGGAAAGCCGCAGTACGTGGTGGAGTTTTTTGATCCCAACCGCATCAACAGCCATGTGCGCGTCGCTTCCAGCAACCTGTCCACCATTAAAGCACTGACGCTGAAAAACCTCATCGCCACCAACGACGCATACAACAACTACTACCCCGGACCGGACGAGCTCTCCGCGATATTTGTCCGCCCCTCCGTGCAGCAAGAGGCTGCCGGAACCAGCCATGCTTCAGGTGCAATCCCCGACCGAACACTGACAAGCGGCATCGAGTACAAGAACCCCAGTGTTGCTGCGATCTTTCATCTGCTCAGCCATGGCTTTGGGGGAGACCTGAGACGCTTGAAGACGGAGATTGCTAGCCGCCCCGTGGAAGAGCGTATCCGCCTGGTGGAAGCACGAAACGCAGACAGGGTTCCCGGGCTTTACAGCGCCTTCTATCACGGTGATGCCGATGTCTTCGCAGCATACGCCGAATTGATGGAGCTGGTACCGGCCCGGAAACGTGCAGCATTGGCAGCGGCCAAAAGAGCGGATGGGGTACCCGCATTGCACATGGCGTTGCAGGGCGGACGTGCCCCTGCCATCAGGGCATTCGGCAAAGTGCTGGAACAGGTGCCCCTGGTGGAGCGCGCAAAGCTGCTGGCGGCGAACCGTCCCTCGGATGGCACCCCCGGCCTTGCCATGGCTTTCGAAAACGGCCACGCCGACGCGATCGAGGCATTCGGCGAACTGCTTGACCTGGTGCCTCCCTCGGAACGCGTCAGCCTGCTCATGGCGCCATATGCCGGCCAGCTTCCGGGACTCTCGCTCGCCATGGAGAACGGCCATGGCAATGCCGTCCGTGCCTTCGGGAAATTGCTGAAGAAAGTAGCGCCGGAACATCGCGCGGAGCTGCTGGCGGCAAAAGATGCCGATGGCAATCCTGCACTGCATTACGCCTTGCAGGAAGATCACCCGGACGCCGTGAAGGCATTTGGCGAACTGCTGGAACTGGTGCCGTTGAAGGAGCGGGTCAGTCTGCTGTCTGCAACGGCATCGGACGGAATACCTATTCTTGCCAGCGCACTTAAAAACGGCAAAAGGAAGGCGGCCGATCAATTCGTCGAAATAGCCAAAAACACCGCTATCGCTCTCGACGGCCGGGAACGTGATGAGTTCATGCTGTACATCAGAAATATCCTTACGCCGTACAGATCGCAAACCCGGTGAATGAAAGCCAGCCAGGGGCGCATCCTTTCCGCCCTAGCCTCGGCAGGTGTGGTCATCCCGCTACACATTTGTGCGCGTGATGCAACAAATGTTGGCTTTCTACGTGAAACAAATTCCCCTAGTTGATGCAATACCTATAATCGGCTGCATGGCCTTCCCTCTGTGCACCGCCCGGAACGCAATATTTGGCCTGGAATCCGTGCAATTTATATGTACGTCGAATAAATAGCCAAGAGAAATCGTATTTGTCATGCCTTCCCCCGTTCATGCATAGTTTGTAAGGGAGATGCATGAATGCTCACAAAAACATCACCAAGGTAACTGTACGGCAGGCCGCCATGTCACAGCCGCGACACATGCGGACGCTACAGTTGCCGCTTTGGTGCGGGTCACAAGCCCGGAACAATATGAAGACGCAGGTAAATCGGGACCTGCCAACCGACGATTTCACATGAACCAGGGAGTTTTGAATGCATTCCGCTTTTAGACAACAACCAACCCTTCGCTTGAGCCTGATCGCCGTAGCCTGCCAGATGGCTTGTCTGAGCCTGGCCAGCGCGCAAAGTGCAACCGAGCCGGTGGCCACCGCGCCCAAGGCGGAGGTCATCATTACCGGTAAAAAAATTGGTATGGGTCTGATGGTGGCCGAAGATGCGCCGAAAGCGCGTTCGACGATCACGGCGGAAGAATTGGAAAAGCAGCGCCCGACCGGCAACGCGTTCGAAGCGCTGGAAATGCTCCCTGCGGTGAACAGTTTCAACCACGATGCGACCGGCCTGTTCGGCGGCGGCCTGACCCTGCGCGGCTTTAACAGCGACCAAATCGGCGCCACCATCAACGGCGTGCCGGTCAACGATTCGGGCAGCTTCTCGGTGTTCCCTCAGGAATACGTGGACCAGGAAAATACCTGCACCCAGTTCGTCACCCAGGGTTCAACCGACGTCGACTCGCCACAGGTGGGCGCCACCGGCGGTAACTTTGGCATTATCACTTGCAACCCTGAAGACCAGCAGCGCGTGCGCGTGATGCAGACCTTCGGCCAGCTGTCGATGCACAAAACCTTCGTGCGCTACGATACCGGCCGCTTTGCCGACAACCGCGCCAAGGCCTTCCTGTCGGTGTCGCATGCCAAGACCAACAAGTGGAAAGGCCTGGGCATCGGTAACCGCGATCACCTCGACGCGGGTTTCGACTACGACTGGGACCGCTTCAATTTCATCCACGCCACCGTGCTGTGGAACGATGCGCTCAATAACAATATCGGCAGCTTCAGCTTGGCCGACCTGAACAAGAACGGCTACTACTACGAGTTTTCGCGCACCTTCACCCCGGGCCACCTGCCCGCGGTAACAGGCACGGCGCAAAAGGAAACCGGTCCGACGCCGCAGTTCTATCAGCTGGCCACCAACCCGTTCAAGAACGGCATCGCCTCGGCCACGGCGCAGTTCCGCCTGACACCCGACCTGGACCTGAAAGTGCTGCCGTATTTCTGGTACGGTTTCGGCACCGGCGGCGTGCAGCAGCGCGCCCAGGCGGAAAACGCCTTCCTCGACAAGAGCACCGGCAAACTGACCGCCGGCGTCGACCTGAACGGCGACGGCGACACGCTCGACACCGTGATCGTCGCCAATTCGTCGGTGACGTACACCAAGCGTCCGGGGCTGACGACCTCGCTGACCTATCACCTGGGCGACCACGCTATCCTGGGCGGCTTCTGGTGGGAGCGCGCACGCCATGAGCAGACCGGGCCGATGGTCCCAGTGAGCAACGAAGGCATTCCTGCGGATTACTTCCTGCAAGACCAGCAGATTCTCCGTCCGGACGGTACGCCGTTCCAGTCGCGCGACTGGCTGACCATCTCGACGGCCTATCAAGCCTTCCTGCAAGACACCTTCAAGCTGCTCGACGACAAGCTGACCGTCAACATCGGCGTGCGCACTCCGCACATCAAGCGTGACTTCACCAACCGCGCCAACGAGGGAAGCAACTCGGGCATCACTTACCGTATCGAAAACACCTACAACGACGTGCTGCCGCAGTTCGGCCTGCGTTACCAGCTGACCGCCGACGACCAGCTGTACGGTTCGATCGCCAAGAACATGAAGGCGCCGCCCAACTTCGTGTTTGCGACCACCAACTCGAACATCAAGCTGGTCAATGGCGTGCCGGTGTTCGTCGATAACGTCAAAGCCGAGACCTCGGTCAACCTCGACATCGGTATTCGTCACCAGACTCCGGCGTGGATCGGCACCTTCAATATCTACTCGATCAACTTCAAGGACCGCCAGGCCACCGCCTTCAACCCGGTCAGCGCGGTCAGCACCCTCACCAACGTGGGTGAAGTGAAGAACAAGGGCTTCGAGATCGAGGCCGGTAACCGTCCGTGGCACGGCCTGGCGTTCTATGCCTCGTATGGCTACAGCAAGAGTGAAGTCCAGGCCGACCTGCAGGTGGGCGCCACCGCCATCCTGCCGACCAAGGGCAAGGAAATGCCGCTGACGCCACGCCAGAAGGCCGGCCTGTCGGTCGAATATCAGGAAGGTGCTTTCTGGATCCGCGGCAAGGCCAAGGCCACCAGCCAGCAGATGGCGACGCTGACCAACGACGAAATCGTACCGGGCTACACCCTGTTCGGCATCGACGGCGGTTACACCTTCCCCAACTACGGCATCATGAAGCGCCCCAAGCTGCAGTTCAACATCAGTAACGTGACCAACAAGCAATATCGCAATCCGTCGTCGCAGAGCGTCACGAATGCCGCCGCGTATCCAGGCGTCACGGCCAAGACTGTGTTCTACTACCTTGGTGCGCCACGCTTCACCTCGGTGACTTTCTCGGCTGACTTCTAAGCCGTATCATGAGCTGAACAAGAACAGGCCTTCGGGCCTGTTTTTACGTGGTCATCTTCACAGGAACTCTCATCTATGACGACGCTTTTACAAGCACGCCGCTTTGCCGCCCTGATCGCCCTGAGCACGTCCGTGCTGATGTCCGCCTGCGTGACTCCCCCGGCGGCGCCCATCGACATCAATCTGGTGGCGATGAACGACTTCCACGGCCACCTGGAAGCGAGCAAATTCACCTACGCGCCCAAGCCCGGCGCCGCATCGGTCAGCGTGCAGGCCGGTGGTGTATCGACGCTGGCGTCGGCCCTGCGGGCCTGGCGCGCCGAGGACCCAAACCTGCTGTTCGTGGCCGCCGGCGACCTGGTCGGCGGCAGTCCCGCAATGAGCTCGATGTGGGCCGACGAGCCGTCCCTGACCGCGCTCGACATGCTCGGCCTGAACGTGACTTCGGTCGGCAACCACGAATTCGACCATGGCCGCAAGGAGCTGCTGCGCCAGCAGCACGGCGGCTGCGATTCGAGCCGGCCGGACAAGGCCTGCAAATTCACTCCCTATTTCAACGGCGCCAAATTCACCTACCTGGCCGCCAATGTGATCGACAACAGCACCGGCAAGCCGCTGCTGCCGGCCTGGCGCATCGAGGAAGTGCGCGGCGTGAAGGTGGCCTTTATCGGCGCGGTGCTGAAGGGCACCTCGTCGGTGGTGCTGGCATCGGGCATCGCGGGCCTGTCCTTCGTCGACGAAGCCGACGCCATCAACAAGGCGCTGGCCGAAGTGCGCGCCAAGGGCGCAACGGTGTTCGTGGTTCTGATCCACGAAGGCGCGCACACCGACGAAGGCTTTGCCGAACCCAACTGCAGCAAGCTTGAGGGGCCGGTGGTCGATATCGCCAAACGGCTCGATCCGGCGCTGCGCCTGATCGTCAGCGGCCACACCCATACCGGCTTTCAGTGCAAGATCGGCGATCGCGTGATTACCCAGGCCGAAATGGGCGGGCACGTCCTCACGCGCATTGCGCTGTCGGTGGACCCGGCCAGCCGGTCCCTGTGCGACATCCGCGTGCACAACGTACTCATGAGCGCCGGCGCCTGGCCGCCAGTGCCGGAAGTGGACGAATTCATGCGCACCGTAAAAGAGCGCAGCAATGCGGTGCTGGCGCGCCCGGTGGCGCGGCTTGGCGTGCGCTCGATCGGACGCACACTCAACGCCGCCGGCGAAGCGCCGCTGGGCGACCTGGCCGCCGACGCCGTGCTGGCCGCCACCCGCCAGCTGGGCGTGCAGATCGGCTTCATGAACATCGCCGGCTTGCGCAGGGATATCGACGTCGACGCCGACATGCAGGTGCGCTACAGCCATGTCCAGGCGGTGCTGCCGTTTTCCAATACCTTGGTGACCATGGACCTGACCGGCGCGCAGCTGCGCGAGCTGCTGGAACAGCAGTGGCGCGGCGGCAGCGAGCCGACCCGCTCGATGCTGCAGGTGTCCGGCAGTTTCAGCTACAGCTGGGATGCGACCCGGCCGCAGGGCCAGCGCGTGATCCCCGCCAGCATCAAGGTCGACGGCGTGCCGCTGGACGACGCCAAGGTGTACCGCATCGCTGCGAATAACTTCTTGGCCGAAGGAGGTGATAATCTGCCGATGTTCAGGCAGGGCGCCAACAAGGTCGATACCGGTATTCGTGATGTCGACGCGTTCGCGGCCTACATTGAACAGCGCGATCGCGCCGGCAAGCCCGCCGGCAGCGCAGTCACCGCAGGACGCATCACAAGGATCAAATGAAACGCATTACGCTGTTGCTGGCCGCAGTCTGCGCCGCCCCGCTGGCCTACGCCGACTTTGCCATACCGGGCTTCGAACTGATTCAGACGGCGCCGCTCGAAACCACCCTGGTCAACCGCGATCTGCGCGACCCGGCCACGGTCTGGATCCAGCTGTTCGACGGCGCCACCCGCGAGATCGTCATCGGCCAGTTCTACGCCGTCAGCAAGGCCGGCACGCCGTTCGATAGAGTGGTGGACCGGCTGGCCGCCGCCGGCCGGCGCGGCGTCAAAATCCGCTTTCTGCTGGACCGCAAGGGCATCGGCATGTCCGATCCGGCCACGGTGGAGCGCCTGCGCGCCGTGCCCAATCTGGAGCTGCGCATCCTCGACTACGGCAAGCTGACCGGGACCGGCATCAATCATGCCAAGTACCTGGCGGTGGACGGCAAGGCCGCTTACATCGGCAGCCAGAATTTCGACTGGCGCTCGTTCATGCACATCCACGAGACCGGGCTGCTGGTCACCGATCCCACCGTGGTAGGGCAGGTGCTGGCGGTGTTCGAGCAGGACTGGCGCGCGCACCAGCAGCTGTCGGCGGGCGACCCCGTGCCGCGCTACAGCGTGGTGCCGCTGATCCGCGCCAACGGGCCGGTGCAGCTGCTGTCCAGCCCCGCCGCCTACAATCCGGCCGGCGTGGCCGATTCGGAAGCGGTGCTGCCGACCCTGCTGGCCGACGCCAAAAGCGAGATTCGCATCCAGCTCCTCGACTACGCGCCGCTCGGCTACGGCCCCGACAATACCCGTCCGTACTACGGCGTGATCGACAACGCCCTCCGGACCGCCGCAACGCGCGGCGTCACGGTCAAGCTGCTGGTGTCGAACTGGAACCTGGAACAACCCGCGCTGGCCTACCTGAAGAGCCTCGCGCTGGTGCCGCACGTGCAGGTGAAAATCGCGACCCTGCCGCCGGCGTCGGGCGGCCCGATTCCGTACGCCCGCGTCATCCACAGCAAGATCATGTCGATCGACGGCAAGCTGGCCTGGGTCGGCACCAGCAACTGGGCCGGCGGCTATTTCGACAAATCGCGCAATCTCGAAGTCGTACTGCGCAACGAAAAGATGGCGCAGCGCCTCAGCGCGCTGCACGAGCAGACCTGGAGCTCGCCCTACGCCCAGCCGCTCGACATCGCCAGGGACTATCCGAAACCGAACAAGGCAGCCCAATAGGGCAAAGGAGCAATCCATGAAAAAACTCGCCTGCGCCGTGGCGCTGTCGGCCGCTTTCCTGTCGAGCGATGCGTTCGCATGGGGTTACGATGGCCACCGCGCGGTCGGCGCCATCGCCGAAAAGCTCATCAAGGGCAGCAACGCCGAAAAGCAGGTCGCCGCCTTGCTGCTGCCGGGCGAAAGCCTGGAGTCGATCACCACCTGGGCCGATACCGCCAAGGGCGGTGCCGGCTACCCGGTCCCGTCGCCGGAGATGGCCGCCTACACCGCCGCCAATCCCCGCCACAGCGAATACCACTACACCGACGTGCCGTTCCAGAAGAGCGAGTATCAGGACGGCGCGATCGGCACCGCCGATGTCGACATCGTGCAAACGCTCAAACAGGCCATCGCGGTCTTGCAGGGCAAGACCGGTCCGGCCGTCAATCCGCACGGCTTCAGCAAGCGCCAGGCGCTGCTGCTGGTGGCGCACATGACCGGCGACATCCACCAGCCGCTGCACGTGGGCGCGGCCTACATCACCAAGGACGGCAAGTTCACCGTGCCGCTCAAGCATGCCGACATCGATGGCCTGAACATCTACGATTCGCGCGGCGGCAACAACCTGCTGATGGATGACGAACGCCTGGCCACGCTGAGCGCCGCGACGATTCCGGGCGAGCCGCCGGCGCCGGAAGAGGGGGCCAAAAAGTCGGCCACGCGGCCCTTCCATGTGTATTGGGACAACACGGCGGTGAACTACGCCATGCGCCGCATCGGCACGCGTACGCCCGAACAGTTCGCCCAGAAGGTTATCGACGGCAAACCCGACGTTGCCCGCAATACCGGTGACCCGGCCACCTGGCCCTATCAGTGGGGAAACGACGCGCTCAACGCGGCCAAGCTGGCTTACACTGGCGTCACGCCGGGCCAGCGCATGCCCAAGGTATCGAAGAAAGGCGAGACGTATTACGTTTTTGTGCTCGATACCGTGCCCGACTATCCCGTACCGAGCTCGGCGCTGGCCAAGACCCAGCTGATCAAGGGCGGCTACCACCTCGCGCAACTGCTGCAGGCGATCTGGCCATAGGACTTTATCGACAAAGGAAAAAATGAAGCGGTCAATCTGGTGTGCATTGCTCGTATTGGCCGCTTCAAGCGGCGCCGGCGCGGCGGAAAATCGCCTGCCCTTGTGGGAAGCCGGCGTCATCGGCGGCGTTGTCTCGACGCCGGCCTATCCGGGCGCCGCCGAGCGCTCCAACCGCGCGCTGGCGCTTCCATTCCTCATCTATCGCGGTGAAATCTTCCGCTCCGACCAGTCGGGCATCAATGCGCGCCTGCTGCGCAGCGACGCGGTCGAACTCGACGTCGGCTTCGCCGCCTCGCTGCCGGCGCGCTCGGATGCCGGTGCGGCGCGCGAAGGCATGCCCGACCTGGGCACGCTGCTCGAACTGGGCCCGCGTCTGAAGGTGAATCTGGCCCGGCCCAGCGCCACATCGCGCCTGCGCCTGGACCTGCCGCTGCGCGCCGTATTCGAAGCGCGCCACGGCATGCGCAACCAGGGCTATACGTTCGAACCGAAGCTGGTCTACGAAATGCGCGAGGCCGGCGGGCGCTGGACGGGCGACGCGCACATCGGCGTCGTTCTCGGCAACCGCAAGATCAACGGGTATTTCTACGACGTGCTGCCGCAGTACGCGGGCGCCGGCCGGCCGGCGTACCAGGCCGATTCCGGCCTGATGCTCGCGCGCGTCGGCCTGTCCGCGTCGCGCATGCTGAACGACGACGTGCGCCTGTTCGGCTTCGTGCGCTACGACACCTATTCAGGCGCGGCCAATCGCGCCAGCCCGCTGATGAAGCGCTCCACCGGCTCGTCGGCCGGCATCGGCGTGGCCTGGACGCTGGGCCGCTCAGCGCGTCCCGCTGCCAGCAACTAGGACCGGCAGCATCCGCTCCAGCTTGATGTCGGCCGACGATTCGCCGACCATCAGCCTGACCGGTACTGGCTCGACCGCGAAGGCCTTGCGCTGCACATTCCAGTACGCCAGCTGGCTGGCCTTGAGCGGAACATGCACGGTGCGCCGCTCGCCCGGCATGAGCGTCACGCGCTCGAAGCCGGCCAGCGCGCGGCGCGGCCGCTCCACCTTCGACTCCGGATAGCCGACATACAGCTGGACCACACTGTCGCCTGGCACCTTGCCGGTATTGGTCACGTCCACATCCACGCTGACCGTGCCGCCGGCAGCGATGGCGGGGCTGCTGGTGCGCAGGTTGGCGTACTCGAAGGTGGTGTACGACAGGCCGTGCCCGAACGGATACAGCGGCGTGCCTTTGGCGTACAGATAGGTGTGGCCATGGCGGATGTCGTAATCCATCATCGGCGGCAGCTGGCTTTCGGAGGCCGGCCACGTGCTCACCGTTTTGCCGCCCGGGTTGTACTCGCCGAACAGCACCTTGGCCAGCGCCGTGCCCTGGTCCTGCGAGGAATGCGCCATCTGCACAATGGCCGGCACATGCTGCTGCGACCAGTTGATCGTGAACGGGAAGCTCGACACCAGCACCATCACGGTCTTCGGATTGGCGGCCAGTACCCGCTTGACCAGTTCCTCCTGCCTGAGCGCCAGCGTTTCGCGGTCGCGGCCTTCGCGCCCGTCGCCCGGATCGGCGCATGGCTTGGTGCCGGCGTCGGTCCATTCCTTCGCCATGTTCGGGCCGCAGGTCGGATCGTTCCCGACCACCACCACCGCCACATCCGACGCCTTCGCCGCCTTGACCGCATCCTCGCCGTCGAGCGCGTAATTGACCGTGACTTGCGGCCCGAGCGCCGCCTTGATGCCGGCCAGCGCCGACACCGTGTAGGGCGCTTTGCCGCCGTACCAGTCCCAGTGCACGCTGTCGGCATGCGGGCCGATCACCGCCATCGACTTGATGGCCGATGTCGACAAGGGCAGGGCGTGCCCGGCGTTCTTCAGCAGCACGATCGATTCGAGCGCCATCTGCAGCGACACCGTCTGGTGCCGTGGCAATGTCCACGGTTCCGGCCCGTTCCTGATGGCGGCGTACGGGTTGCCTTCGGCCGGGTCGAGCAGGCCGAGACGCAAGGTCACCTGCAGCTTGCGCGCCAGCGCGGTGTCCAGTTCGGCCACGCTGATTGCACCTTCCTTGACGGCCTCGCGCAGTTCTTCCTTGAATTTGTCGAGATACTGGTTGATGCCCGCCTTCAGGCCGGCCACGGCGGCCGCTTTCTGGTCCGGATAGCGCTTGTACAGCTTGACCAGATTGCCGATGGCGCCGCCGTCGCTGGAGACGACCTGCGCGCCCCACTGGTCGATCACCAGGCTGTTCAGGATGGGGTGCACGCCCATCGGCGTGCCGTTCCAGGCGTTGTAGGCGGCCATGACGCCGCGCGCGCCGCCATCTTCAAAACCCATCTTGAACGGCACCGCATAGTATTCCCAGAACAGCCGCTCGTCGAAATCGGACGACGAATTGCCGCGTCCATTCTCATTGCTGTTGGCGAGGAAGTGCTTGAGCAGGGCGGCCGCGCGCCAGTATTTGGGATGCTCGCCCTGCAGGCCCTTGACGAAGGCGGTGACCATGGTCCCGGCCAGGAACGGATCTTCGCTGTAGACCTCTTCGCTGCGGCCCCAGCGCGGATCGCGCGCCAGGTCGGCCTGCGGGCCCCACTGCATCAGCACCGGGCGCTTGTACTTGTCGCTTTGGGTGATGTAGCGGCCTTCGACGCTCTGCACGGCGGCAGCCTGCTCGACCAGCTTTGGATTCCAGCTCGCGCCCATGCCGGGCGGCTGGGGAAACTGGGTGGTCGCAATGGCGCCGCGCTTGCGCTCTTCGCTGCCGCGCTGGACCAGCCCGTGAATGCCTTCGGAACTGCCAAAGCTGGGAATGCCGAGCCGCGCCACGCTGCTGTCGGTCGACAGCGCGTCGATCTTCTCGTCAACCGTCATCAGGGACAGGATGTTGGCGATGCGCTGCGCGGCCGGCAGGGCCGGATTCTGAAATGGATAGCTGGCCGTCTGGCCCTGCGCCACGGCGCCGGCGCACACCAGGCCGATTGCCGCGGCCAGCCGCCGTACTCGTTGTTGTTGTCGCACTGTCGTCTCCTCGTGTCTATTGCACGGCGACGATCATAACCCAGCTATGGAAAACGTTTCCAGTCTATCGCGGAAGCCTCCATCAGCGCGATTTGACGAAGGGCTTGCCGATGGCTTTCGGCGCCACCGACTTGGCCATGAAGCCGGCCAGTACGATCACCGTCACCACGTACGGAATCATCTGGATCAGCGAACCGGGAATGCGGCCCACGCCGGGCAGCTCCACGCCTTCCATCTGAATCTGCACGGCCCTGAAAAAGCCGAACATGACGCAGCCCAGCGCCGTGTAGGTCGGGCGCCAGTTTCCGAACACCAGCGCGGCCAGCGCGAGGTAGCCGGCCCCGGCCGACATGTCGCGCAGGAAGAAGCCGCTCTGGACGATGGCCAGGTAGGCGCCCGAGAACGAGCACAGGATGCCCGCCACCAGCATGGCCAGATAGCGGGTGCGCTCGACGCTCACGCCGGCCGCATCGGCCGCATGCGGATTTTCGCCGCAGGCGCGCAGGCGCAGGCCAAAGCGGCTGTGGAAGACCACCCAGTGCACGATCGGGATCAGCGCGAACGCGATGTAGACCAGCGCCGAATGGCCGCCGATCACATGGCCATAGAACCAGCCGAGGAAGGGCACGCCGGCCACTGCCTCGGTGCCCGGCAGGACGATGTCGAACAGGCGCGCCTGGCCCAGGTCCGGAGTGCGTCCGCCCTGCTGATAAAAAAACTGCGCCAGTACGAAGGTCAGCCCGCTCATGGCGATGTTGATCGCGATGCCGCCGACCAGCTGGTTGCCCTTCTGGGTGATGCTGACAAAACCCTGCAGCAGCGCCAGCACGGCCGATACCGCCACGCCGGCTGCCACGCCGTACCACGGGTTCTGGGTGGTGTAGGCCACCGCCGCCGAGGCGAAAGCGCTGGCCAGGATCTTGCCTTCCAGGGCGAGGTCGATCACGCCGCTGCGTTCGGCGAACAGGCCGGCCATGGCGGCAAACAGCAGTACCGGCGCATTGCGGATGGCCGAGACGACGATGCTGGCCAGATGCAGGTCTTCAAGCATGGTCTATCCTTTGCGAAGATTAATCACGCGCAGCAGCGCCGGCGCATACAGGTTTTCCATCGCACCGCAGAACAGGATGATCAGGCCCTGGATGAAGATGAAGGTCTCCTGCGGAATGTTGGGCTTTTCCAGCGACAGGTCGAAGCCGCCCTGGATCAGCGCGCCGAACAGCACCGCCGACAGGAAGATCCCGACCGGATGCTGGCGCCCCATGAGTGCGATCGCAATGCCGACAAAGCCGGCGCCGGCGGGAAAGTTCAGGCTCAGGTAGTGGGTCGAGCCCATGATCGAATTGACCGCGCCCAGGCCGGCCAGCGCGCCGGAAATGAGCATCGCCACGATGATGGTGCGGCTGATCGAGATGCCGGCGTAGTGCGCCGCGTGCTGATTGAGGCCGGTGGCGCGCAGCTGGTAGCCCCAGGCCGAGCGCCACACCATCAGGCCGTAGATCGCCAGCGCGGCAATCGCCAGCAGGAAGCTGATGTTCAGCGGCGTGTCGCCCAGCGCCGGGAACCAGTGCGCCAGGCGCGGCATCGCGCCGGCGTCGGCGAACACCCGGCTGGCCGGATTCTGCTGGCCGTCCGGGATCATGTACTTCACGATGATGAAGTTCATCAGGCTGGCGGCGATAAAGTTGAACATGATCGTGGTGACGACGATGTGGCTGCCGCGCCTGGCCTGCAGGTAGCCGGGCAGCCAGGCCCAGGCCGCGCCGAACAGCGCGCTGCCCAGCATGGCGGCGGGGATCAGCAGCCATGCCGGCAGCACGCTGTCGAGGGAAAGCATCACCAGGGTCAAACCCAGCCCGCCGACGTAGAGCTGGCCCTCGCTGCCGATGTTGAACAGGCCGGCCTTCATGGCGATCGACACCGACAGGCCGGTGAAGATGAAGGTGCTGGCGTAGAACAGCGTGTAGGCCAGCCCCTCGGGATTGATGACGGCGCTGTCGATCAGGATGCTCAGCGATTCGAGCGGGCTTTCGCCCAGCAGGTGGATCACCAGCGCAGCCACCAGCAGCGCCGACAGCAGGTTCAGGACGGGCAGGGCGAACGCGGTGGCCCAGCGTGGCAGTTCGGTGGTTTTCATGGTTTTCACGATTTGTGCATCCCGCCCATCAGGAGGCCGATGCGGGTGGTGTCGAATTCCTCCACCTTCAGTTCGCCGGTGATGCGGCCGCCGGACATGACCACGATACGGTCGGCCAGCGCGCGCACTTCTTCCAGTTCGACCGACACCAGCAGGATCGCCACGCCGTCGTCGCGCATCTTCAGCAGCCGGGTGTGGATCGCTTCGATGGTGCCGATATCGACCCCGCGCGTCGGCTGGCCGACCAGCATCAGCCTGGGCGCCGCCGATACTTCGCGCGCGATCACCACCTTCTGCTGATTGCCGCCAGAGAGCAGGCCGATACGCAGGTCCGGATTCGACGGGCGCACATCGAACGCCTGCAGCAGATGGGCGCAGCGCGCCGCGATGGCCTTGAAGTCGAGCAGGCCCCAGCGGTTCCTGACGCGCTGCTGGTAGCCAAACACGGTGTTGTGCATCACCGAGAAATCCTTGATCACGCCGTCGCGCAGGCGGTCTTCGGGCACATGGCCGATGCCGAGGTCACGGAAGGTCGCGGGCAGGGCGTCGGCGTGTTTGAACGGCAGCGGCTTGCCGAGGAAGCTGACCTGGCCGGCGTCCGGCAGGCGCATGCCGGCCAGGATTTCCATCAGCTCGCTCTGGCCATTCCCCGACACGCCGGCAACGGCCACGATCTCGCCGGCGCGAATCGTCAGGTCGATATCGGCCAGCAGCCTGACGCCGCTGGCGTCGCGCAGCTGCAGGCCTTTCACGTCCAGCACCACCGCGCCCGGCGAGCAGGCTGCGCGCGGCAGCTCGCTGACGATCTGGCGTCCGACCATCATCGTGGCCAGTTCTTCCTTCGAGGTGGCGGCGGTGGCGACGGCCCCCGCCACGCGGCCGCCGCGCATTACCGTGACCTGATCGGTGATTTCCATGATCTCGCCCAGCTTGTGCGTGATCAGGATGATGGTTTTGCCCTGTTCCTTGAACAGCCGCAGGATCTCGAACAGCGACGCGGTCTCCTGCGCGGTCAGCACGGCGGTCGGCTCGTCCAGGATCAGGATGTTGGCGCTGCGGTAGATCTGCTTGAGGATTTCCACGCGCTGCTGCGCGCCCACCGACAGCTGGTCGATGCGGGCCAGCGGGTCCACGTCGAGCCGGTAGCGGGTACAGATTTCGCGCAGCCTGGCTTCCACCTGGGCGCGCTGCGCGGCCAGCCTGAAGCCGCTTTCGCTGCCCAGCATGACGTTATCGAGCACGGTGAAATTCTCGACCAGCATGAAATGCTGGTGCACCATGCCGATGCCCAGGGCGATCGCTTCGTGGCTGGTGCGGATGTTGTGCTGCTGGCCGTCGATCAGCAGGTCGCCGCTGTCGGCGTTGTAGTAGCCGTACAGGATGCTCATCAGGGTCGACTTGCCGGCGCCGTTCTCGCCGATCACACCGTGGATCGAACCCTTGGCGACGCTGAAACTGACATCGGCATTGGCCTGCACGGCGCCGAACGCCTTACTGATATTGCGGAATTCGACGGCTGGGTGCATAGGTCCATCCAGTTACCGTCGTCCCCGCGAACGCGGGGACGACGGCGGCGGCGATCAGACCGGGCAGCTATTGGCCGCGCGGTAGTCGATCACCTTGATCTTGCCGTTAATGATATTGGTCTTGGCCTCATTGACCTTCTTTTCGATCTCCGGCGTGACGACCTTGCGGTTATCCTGGTCCAGCGCCCAATCCACGCCGCCTTCTTTCAGGCCGATGTAGCTCACGCCCGGCTTCCAGCTGCCGTTCTTCATCCGCATGAACGAATCGTAGATGGCCTTGTCGACGTGCTTGACCATCGAGGTCAGCATCGTGCCCGGATGGAGGTAGTTCTGGTTCGAGTCCACGCCGATGGCCAGCTTGCCCTTTTCCTTGGCCGTCTGCAGCGTGCCCATGCCGGAGCCGCCCGCCACCGCGAACACCACGTCCACGCCGCGGTCGAACTGCGCGCGCGCCAGCTCGCCGCCCTTGGCGGGGTCGTTCCAGGCCGCGCTGGTGGTGCCCACCATGTTCTGCAGGGTCTCGATCTTCGGATTGACTGCCTTGGCGCCCTGCGTGTAGCCGCAGGCGAAGGTACGGATCAGCGGAATGTCCATGCCGCCCACAAAGCCGATCTTCTTGGACCTGGACGCCATCGCCGCGGCCACGCCGGCCAGGTAGGAGCCTTCCTCTTCCTTGAACAGCACCGAATTGATGTTGTTACCCTTGGCGATACCGTCGATCAGCACGAAGCGCACCGCCGGGAATTCCTGCGCGACCTTCTGTACCGCCTGCGTCTGCGAAAAGCCGATCGCCGCGATCAGGTCGAGCTTCTTGCGCGCCAGAGCGCGCAGCACCTGTTCGGCCTGCGTATCGCTGCTGGCTTGCGCCTCGATGTATTTGATGTTGGTCTCCTTCTTGAAGCGCTCGGCGCCTTCGAAAGCGGACTGGTTGAACGACTTGTCGAATTTTCCACCTGCGTCATACACGATGCCCAGCTTCGGATCGGCAGCGCTGGCACTGGCCGCGACACACAGCGCGGCGATCGTGAGACTCAGTTTGGTCATGTTCATGGATAGGCTCCTGGAGTTTCGATATTGTACCCGGCACAACAGCTGGGTCAGCCCGCGTATTGTGGCAGTCCGGACCAGGCCAGAACGTTACCGTTTGTATCGAACGTATCGAAGCGGAAAGCGGGGGGAACTACGCTGCGGGATCGCCGAGCGCGGGGTGCAAGGCGGGCAGGGTGGCCGGTAGGCATCACGACTGCAACACGCGCTGACGATACTGCGTGGTGGACTAAGTGGTTCTGGATCCCGTCGCCCGCAATCCAGTTGGTTTTCAGACGGTTGAGTGATGCGCTAGCTTCGTTCATGGCGGTAGTCCTGGCGACGTGTCGTTTTGTTGCAACAGCATTGGGTGTTGTAAGTTAGCCCGCTTCCGTCCCTCCAAAAATCTGTGAGGTACCCCAAACGCTGAACAGTTGCGGCCATTCCCGACTCGACGCCCGGGACGCTGCGCCTTCGGCGCCGCACGGATCACGGGCGAGGCCAAAAACGCAACCTTAGAACTATGCATCATCGCTTATATGTTCGGCAAATACGATTTTGATTGGCTATTTATATGCTAAAACTATAAGTGGAAAATCGGCACATGTTGGTGATTAAGCATTTCTTTCCTGCTACGATGCCCGGTGTTTACCGAATGAAAGAGCCAGCCAGAAGCTGTCTTGATTCATTCAAACACACCATCCAAACAAGGAAAATACATGCCCAAGTCCGCCCCGCGCACCCTGCTTGCATTGGCCATTGCCAGTGCCTTCCCGCTCCACGCCGCTGTCGCCCAGGAAGCCGCGGCGCCGCCCGAAGCCAAGTCCGGCCAGCTCGAAACCGTCATCGTGACCGCTCAGCGGCGCTCCGAAAACATCAAGGACGTGCCGATGGCGATCACCACGCTGAAAGGCGAAAAGCTCGACACGCTGACCGCCGCCGGCCAGGACATCCGCTTCCTGGCCGGGCGTTCGCCCAGCCTGAACGTCGAATCCGACTATGGCCGCTCGTTCCCGCGCTTTTACATCCGCGGCCAGGGCAATACCGATTTCGACCTGAACGCATCGCAACCGGTCGGCCTGGTGGTTGACGACATCGTGCAGGAGAGCCCGATGCTCAAGGGCTTCCCGGTGTTCGACGTCGACCAGGTTGAAGTGCTGCGCGGGCCGCAGGGCACGCTGTTCGGACGTAATTCGCCGGCCGGCGTGATCAAGTTCGACTCGGCCAAGCCGGTGTTCAAAACCGAAGGCTACGGCACCATCGGCTTTGGCCGGCACGGCGCCGTGAACGTCGAAGGCGCGTACAACACCGCCATCAGCGATACTGTCGCGGTGCGTCTGTCGATCCAGTCGCAAAACCGCGACGACTTCGTGCACAACCCGCGCCCGAACGCGATCACCAGGGATTTCGAGGGCTACCACGACAATGCCGCGCGCCTGCAGGTGCTGGTCAAGCCCAGCCACGGCTTCAGCGCCCTGTTCAACGTGCACGCGCGCGACATGACCGGCAGCGCCACGCTGTTCCGCGCCAATATCATGAAGAAGGGGACCAATGAACTGGTCGACGGCTTCGACTACAACAGCTATCTGACCGATGGCGGCAACGAGCAATGGCTCAAGACCAAAGGCGCCAGCATGCGCCTGCGCTGGGATGGCGAGGGCATGACTTTCCACTCGATCACCGGCTATGAGAAGGCCGAGTTCTACAGCCGTGGCGACATCGACGGCGGCTACGGCGCGGCCTTCCTCGGCAACGACGCCAGCGGCAAGCCGAACTACGGTCCCGGCTTCATCCCGTTCCCGGTCGAGACGGCCGACCTGCTGCCGGACCATCATCAGCTGACCCAGGAATTGCGCGTCGAATCGAATACCAAAGGACCGCTGCAATGGATTGCCGGCGTGTTCTACTTCGACGAGCATATTCAGATCGACAGCATCAGCTTTGACTCCTTCGCTCCGGGCAATCCGCAGAATCCGTTCTACGCGACGCAGCAGCAGGATTCCAGGTCGTACGCGGTGTTCGGCTCGCTCAACTACGCCGCCACCGGCCGGCTCAAGCTGCGCGGCGGGCTGCGCTACACCAACGACAAGAAGGACTTCTCGGCCAAGCGGGTGGAAGCGGTCACCGCAGGGCCCTTCGTCATCAACAACAGTACCAGTAACGTCAGCGGCGACATCAGCGGTACCTTCGAGCTTAGCCGAGATACCAACCTGTTCGCGCGCCTGGCCAGCGGCTACCGTGCGCCCAGCATGCAAGGGCGCCTGAACGGCCTGGCCGACCGGCCATCGTTTGCCGACGCGGAAAAGGCCGTGTCGGTGGAGGCTGGCGTCAAGCAGGACCTGTGGGACAAGCGCGCGCGCCTGGCCGCGACCGTGTTCCGCTATCAGGTCAAGGACAAGCAGCTCACGGCCGGTTCGGGCACGATCAACATGAATCAGCTGATTAACGCCGACAAGGTGATTGGGCAAGGCGTCGAACTCGACTTCCAGGCCAACCTGTCCGAATCGCTGCGCATGACCTTGGGCGCCAGCTACAACGACACCGAGATCAAGGACCCGAATCTGTTCGTGCAGACCTGCGGCAACCAGCCCAACACCAACGACGTGGCCGGCTGCACGCCGGTGGGCACGCCGGGGCCGTTCCCGTACACCCAGAAGCTCAACGGCGATCCGCTGCCGCGCGCGCCGAAGTGGCAGGCCAACTTCACGCTGCGCTACAGCACGCCGGTGGCCGATGGCGAGT
>CAMLIL010000056.1 GCA_946480015.1 uncultured Oxalobacteraceae bacterium
CCGCCTTGTAGCCGGCGATGTTGGCCTGCGAGGACAGCACGTCCATCGACTGGGCACGGGTGATGCGCGGCACCGCTTCGAGCGCGAAGGCTTGCAGGCGCGCGGCGGCCATGGCGGCGATGTTCTCGCCATCGAAAGGGTTGAGCATGCCGATCAGCACGGCGTCAGCCTTCATCAGGGCGCGTTCGTCGGCGCTGGGGGCGCGCACCTTGAGCACAATGTCGGCGCCGAAGGCCTCGGCCGCCGTGCCGATGGTGGCGCCGGCCGCCGCATACGCCTCGTCGATGACCGAGGCTTGCAGGCCCGCGCCCGCCTGGACGATGATCTGGTGCCTGGCGGCGAGCTTTTTTACCGTTTCGGGAGTTGCGGCTACACGTGTTTCACCCGGTCTCGTTTCGGCCGGAATGCCAATTCTCATGAACGCCTCCAAATTGATAATCTGTCCACAATCTTACACTTAAATACACCCTGCTTTTACTCGACTGTTGTTTCTGGATGTTCTACTCGATTTAATAACATCGCCCGGGGGCCAGCCGACCAAGCACGCGCTCATGCGCACCAAGGTAGAATGACGGCTCATTTCGAAGGACACACGCATGCCGCACACCTGGAAACCATCCGTGACCGTTGCCGCCATCATCGAGCGTGACGGCAAATTCCTGCTGATCGAGGAAGAGACCAGCGAAGGGGTTCGCCTGAACCAGCCGGCCGGCCATCTCGACCCGCTCGAGACGCTGGAGCAGGCGGTCGTGCGCGAAGTGATGGAGGAAACCGCGCACGATTTCACGCCGGAGGCGCTGGTGGGCATGTACATGTCGCGCTACTGCTCCAAGCGGCGCGGCACCGATGTGACCTATCTGCGTTTCACCTTCTGCGGCAAGGCCGGCGCCAGCTACGACCGCCCGCTCGATCACGGCATCCTGCGCACCCTGTGGATGACGCGCGACGAGATGGCGGCCTGCCAGGAGCGCCACCGCAGCCCGCTGATGCTGCAATGCGTGGACGATTACCTGGCCGGCAAGCGCGCCCCGCTGGACCTGCTGCACACCCACTCGTCGGTGTTCGAGGGTGGCCTGACGCTGAAAACGGATGTGACGTAAATGAGCGCACGCAAACAGAAAGTCGTGATCGGCATGTCGGGCGGGGTCGATTCGTCGGTGGCCGCATGGATGCTGAAGGAACAGGGCTACGAGGTGGTCGGCCTGTTCATGAAGAACTGGGAGGACGACGACGACTCCGAATTCTGCTCGTCGCGCCAGGACTGGATCGACGCGGCCAGCGTGGCCGACGTGGTGGGGGTCGATATCGAAGCGGTGAACTTCGCCGCCGAATACAAGGACCGGGTGTTCGCCGAATTCCTGCGCGAGTACCAGGCCGGCCGCACGCCCAATCCGGACGTCCTGTGCAATGCCGAAATCAAGTTCAAGGCTTTCCTCGACCATGCCATGCATCTGGGCGCGGACCTGATCGCGACCGGCCACTACGCGCGCGTGCGTGAAAACCAGGGCTCGTTCGAGCTGCTCAAGGCCTTCGACGCGAGCAAGGACCAGAGCTACTTCCTGCATCGCCTGAACCAGGCGCAGCTGTCGAAGACCCTGTTCCCGCTGGGTGAAATCCCCAAGACCGAGGTGCGCAAGATCGCTGAAAAGCTGGCCCTGCCGAATGCGGCCAAGAAGGATTCGACCGGCATCTGCTTCATCGGCGAGCGCCCCTTCCGCGACTTCCTCAACCGCTACCTGTCGTACAAGCCGGGCCCGATGAAGACCGACGACGGCACCGTCGTGGGCGAACATGTGGGCCTGTCGTTCTACACGCTGGGCCAGCGCAAGGGCATCGGCGTGGGCGGCATGAAGAAGTACAGGAACGACGACGGCTCCAGCGACGCCTGGTATGTGGCGCGCAAGGACATCGCCAGCAACACGCTGTATATCGTGCAGGGGCACGATCATCCCTGGCTGCTCTCCGGCGCCCTGCGGGCCGATCAGGCCAGCTGGATTGCCGGCCATGCGCCCGAGGCGCGCGCGCTGTCGGCCAAGACACGCTACCGCCAGGCCGATGTGGCATGCACCGTCGCGCCGCAAGGCGCGAACGGGTTTACGCTCGATTTCACCGAAGCGCAGTGGGCCGTCACGCCGGGCCAGTCGGCCGTGCTGTACGACGGCGACGTCTGCCTGGGCGGCGGCATCATCGCCGGCTCTACGAACCCTGCATCTTCCTGACCATCGCGATCACGGTGTTCTTGATCGTCTTGAGCACCGCATCGGCCTTGAAGGGCTTGACGATGAAGCCATGCACGCCGCGCGCCAGCGCAGCCTGCAAGGTGGGTGCGTCGATGGTGCCGGACACCATGAAGATCAGCGTCTTGGGCGCGTGCTCGCGGATCTGTTCGACGATGCCGAATGCATCTTCGACCTGGTCGAGCGCGATGCAGATCAGCTGCGGCCGATGCTTCTGCAGCAGCGCGTAGCCCTGCGAGGCACTGTGCGTCATGCCGACCACGCCGTAGCCGCCATCGGTCAGCACCGTATTTAATAAGTCGCGCGACAACGCGCTGGCGTCGACGATGACCGCTTTGAGCATTCGTAGTTCTCCTTGTTATTCCGGCTTCCAGGCCAGCATTTTCCATGTCACGCCGAGGCGTACGTCGGTCTTCAGGCGCACCAGCTCGCGCGAAAGATACAGGATGTCGCGCTCGGCGCGCAGGCGTTCGCCGATCGGCGTCTTGAGGATGCCGGCGCCGGCCATCACGGCATCCAGGTCTCCGTAAGCGTTAAGCAGCTTGGCGGCGGTCTTCATGCCGACCTTGGATACGCCCGGTACGCCGTCGGTGGCGTCGCCCATCAGCGCCAGCAGGTCGACCAGCAGTTCGGGCGCCACGCCGAACCTGGCGCGCACCCAGGCGTCATCGTGCCACTCGCCCTTGAAGTGGTCCCACACCAGCGCGCCGTGCGCGATCAGGCCGTGCAGGTCCTTGTCGGTGGTGGCGACGATGGCCTCGCCGCGCCCTTCCGACAGCCAGCGCAGCACGCCGGTGCCGATCACGTCGTCGGCTTCGACCTCGGGCAGCATCAGCGCGTGCACGCCCTCCTCGGCCAGCCTGGCGTACAGGCCGGGCAGCGCATCGCGCAGGAACGAGGGCATCGGCGCGCGCTGTTCGCGGTAGCGCGGATACAGCGCGTGGCGCCAGGTCGGGCCGCCGTGGTCGAACGCGGCCAGCACGTGGCTGGGCCGGTGCGCGGCGAGCAGATTGCGCAGCGACGACAGGGCATGGCGCAGCGCCGTCGCGGCCTTCTCGGGCGAATCCGGGTCGGGGCTGGCTTCGTACACCCGGCGTACGATGTTCAGTCCGTCGATGGCGAGCAGCTTTGCCACGGCGATCCTAGGTCAGCAGATCGTACTTTCCACCGCGCTCGAGCGCGCGCTGGTAGGCCGGGCGCGCGTGGATGCGCTCGAGGAAGGCGCTCAGTGCGGGGTAGTTCGCGCCCATGCCAGCGCGCGCGGCCGAGGCTTCGAGCGCAAAGCTCATCTGGATGTCGGCGGCGCTGAAGTCCTCGCCGGCGAACCAGGCCGACTTGCCCAGCTCCGCTTCCATGTACTTGAGGTGGGCGGCGATCTGCGGCATCACGTAGCCGGCCTTGACCTTGCGCGCAATGGCGCGCGCGACCGGCTTGACGAAAAACGGCATGGGGCCGCTTTCGATGCGGTCGAACACCAGTTTCATCAGCAGCGGCGACATGGCCGAGCCTTCCGCGAAATGCAGCCAGTATGTCCAGCGCAGCTTTTGCGGCGTGCCGGGCGGCGGCACCAGACGGCCATTGCCGTAGCGCTCGAGCAGATATTCGATGATGGCGCCCGACTCGGCCACCACGGTGTCGCCATCGCCGATGACCGGCGACTTGCCCAGCGGATGCACGGCGCGCAGCTCGGGCGGGGCCAGCATGGTCTCGGGGTCGCGCTGATAGCGCTTGATCTCGAACTCAAGGCCGAGCTCTTCCAGCAGCCAGAGGATGCGCTGCGAACGCGAGTTGTTCAGATGGTGGACGATGATCATGGAAAGGGTGCCAATAATGGATCGGCCACAAGCTTAGCATTGTTGCCAGCCCGGCGCCATCGGTCACCTTTACTGCGCAATGGCGCGTATCGCCTAATTCTTGTACATCCGTGCGTCGAATCGGAACTCCCGCACGGTCGTCAATGCCACCCGCGAGTATTGAGGGTGTTGCGGGTTAATGATCACATTCGCCTCTTCGGGAATAAGGGCTGAAGGTAACTGCATGGCCATTGCCGAGCAAGCTGCAAGCCATGAGGCGCCGAATTTCTGTGCACTGTCCGATACGGGTAACGCATTCCAGCCAAGCGGCAAGCTATCGATCTCAGGTCGCTCAAGCGGAATGTCGTCGGGAACGTCTACCGCAACGAGCAACATGGGAGGGGCAATGCTGCTTCCCAAATGCACAAACTTCTCAAGCGCACATAGCGAAATGTATGCGCTGCAGTAGAGTACCGGCATTCCCACCGGATTCCATCGACCGCCAAACAGTGCCGTTCCGGCACATGATTTATCGAGAGCGTAGCGAGGATGCGCTATGCGCCAGAACCTCATGCGGGCCCGCCGGTAGCGAGCGCGTTGAGCACTTGGCGAACGGCGGCCGCACCCGGCTCCGTATCGAGATAATCAATCGGCGCTGCGCGATGGAAAGTTTCGTTTGGTGAACACATCCATTTTTTGGCTGCATCCTCGTCGTCGAACACCTCACGAGCCATGCTGAGCGTATCGGCAAGCCGCCAAAGTCGTTCCGAAGCGGCACTGCCCATGCTGGCGTCACGCTTGGCGAGCGCCGTCGTTTCCGGGATGCGCAGAACAGCCCGCATGCGCGCCGCAGGGACGCCAAAGTAAACGCTGGCCTGTTTCACCATTTGAACCGGAAAGCCGGCGCGGATAGCGGCGATGATTTCCTGCCTGTCTGCTGGCAGGCCGGCAAGCAAGGCAGCGAAACCATTGATTTCCTTAGCTGATGCAACTCGCGCGACCATAACAGCCTCCTGTTGGAATTGATGGTATTCCGAACGGTCGACGTGCGCAAGCGATCCCACGTGGGTGTGCTGGCGAACGGACGGCGTTCCGTTCCGGCTCTATCGTTCAGCCATGGCTATCCACATCGGCATCTCAGGCTGGCGTTATCCACCCTGGCGCGGGGTCTTCTTTCCGGAGGGCCTGGCCCAGGCGCGCGAGCTCGAATATGCCTCGCGCGCGGTGCCCACCATCGAGATCAACGGCTCGTTCTACTCGCTGCAGCGGCCGGAAAGCTACGCCGCCTGGTACGAGGCCACCCCGCCCGGCTTTGTCTTCAGCCACAAGGGCAACCGCTTCATCACCCACATTCTGCGCCTGCGCGATATCGACGCTCCGGTGGCCAATGTGCTCGCCTCCGGCGTGTTCAACCTGCGCGAAAAGCTCGGCCCCTTCCTGTGGCAGTTCCCGCCCAATTTCAAGTTTGACCCGGAACGCATGGAGCACTTTCTCAGTATCCTGCCGCACGATACCGACGCGGCGGCGGAACTGGCGCGCCACCACGAGCCGCGCATGGAGGGCCGCACCGCGCTCGATCCGGGCAAGAAGCACAAGCTGCGCCACGCGGTAGAAATCCGTCACGAGAGCTTCGTCGACCCGGCCTTCATCGCGCTGCTGCGCAAGTACAAGGTGGCGATGGTGGTGGCCGATACGGCCGGCAAATGGCCCGACTTCGAGGACGTGACGGCCGACTTCATGTACCTGCGCCTGCACGGCGACAAGGAGCTGTATGCGAGCGGCTATTCGGAGGAAGCGCTGGACGACTGGGCCGCGCGCATTCGCGCCTGGACCACGGGGTCCCAGCCGAAAGACGCGCGCCTGATATCGGACAAGCCGCCGCCGAAGCGCGCCACGCGCGACCTGTTCTGCTACTTCGACAACGACATCAAGGTGCACGCGCCGTTCGATGCGAAACGGCTGGCGGAAAAGCTGGGGCTTAGCTGGAATGCAGCTTGATGACGCGCCGCGCCTGAGGCTCGGGCTGGGCCGGCGTCTCGCAGCCGGAGGCGCAGTTGGAGCAGCCGCTGTCGCAGCCGCTGCCAGGTTTTTTGCCGAACAAGCGCGGCATGTACTTCCTGAGCGTGTAGATGGCCGAGGCCAGCACGATCAGTCCGACGATCAGGTATTCCAGCATCTCAGCCTCCTAAGGTGGCGAGGGCGACGCGATAAGTCATGAAGGATGCGGCGTAGGCCAGCACAAACATGTAGCCAGCCATGACGAGTGGCCAGCGCACGCTGTTGGTCTCGCGCCTGACCACCGACAGGGTCGACATGCACTGCGGCGCGAACACAAACCAGGCCAGCAGCGACAGCGCGGTCGGCAAGCTCCACGAATGGGCGATCAGCGGCGTGAGCGCGCTGGCCAGCTCGTCGCCCTTGGCCGACAGGGCGTACACGGTACCGAGCGCGCCCACCGCCACTTCGCGCGCGGCCAGGCCCGGCACCAGGGCGATGCAGATCTGCCAGGTGAAGCCGATCGGCGCGAAGATCACTGCCAGGCCGCGCCCCAGCGTGCCGGCGATGCTGTAATAGATCGCCGGATGGGTGGCGCCTTCCGGGGCGCCGGGGAAGCTGGACAGAAACCACAGCAGCACCATCAGGGTGAGGATGATGGTGCCGACCCGGGTCAGGAAGATGCGCGCGCGTTCCCACAGGCCGAGCGCCAGATTGTGCAGGTGCGGCCAGTGGTAGCTGGGCAGCTCCAGCATCAGCGGCTGGTGCCGGTTCGAGCCCATCACGCGCTTGAACACCCAGGCCACCGCCATTGCGCTGACGATGCCGGCGAAGTACAGAACGAACAGCACCAGCCCCTGCAGGTTGACAATCCCGCCGACATCGCGGCTGGGAATGAAGGCGGCGATGATCAGCGCGTACACCGGCAGGCGCGCCGAGCAGGTCATCAGCGGCGCGATCATGATCGTCACCAGCCGGTCGCGCGGGTTCTGGATGGTGCGCGCGGCCATGATGCCGGGAATGGCGCAGGCGAACGAGGACAGCAGCGGAATGAAGGCCCGCCCCGACAGTCCCACCCCGCCCATCAGGCGGTCGAGCAGGAAGGCGGCGCGCGGCAGGTAGCCGCAGTCCTCCAGCACCAGAATGAAGAAGAACAGGATCAGGATCTGCGGCAGGAACACCAGCACGCTGCCGACCCCGCCGAAGATGCCATCGACGATCAGGCTCCTGAGCACACCGTCGTGCATCTGCGCGCCGACCCAGGCGCCGACCGCCTCGACGCCGCCGGAGATCATCTCCATCGGCACCGCCGCCCAGCTGAACACGGCCTGGAACACCAGGAACATGATCGCCGCCAGGATCGCCGGACCGGCCAGCGGATGCAGGATCACCTGGTCGATCTGTTCGGTCAGGTTGCCGGTGTCGTGCGCGTGGCTGGCGCTCACTTCCAGAATGCGCCGCACTTCGCGCTGGGTTTCCTCGACCGGCACCGTGTCGATGACGGACAGCGGCAGCGGCTTGACGTCGCCGTAGTCGGGCAGATGATCGAGCACGCTCAGCAGCGCCTGCTCGCCGCCGGCCTGCACGGCCACGGTTTCCACCACCGGCATGTCCAGTTCCTGCGACAGGCGCGCGGTGTCAATGCTGATGCCGCGCTTTTTCGCCACGTCGACCATGTTCATGGCCAGCACCATCGGCAGGCCGAGGCGCTTGATTTCCAGGACCAGGCGCAGATTGAGGCGCAGATTGGTGGCGTTGACCACGCAGACGATCACGTCGGGGGTCTGCTCGCCCGCGCGCAGGCCGGCGATGACGTCGCGCGTGACCGCTTCGTCGGGAGTGTGGGCGGTCAGGCTGTAGGCGCCCGGCAGGTCGAGCACCCGGAACGGCCGCCCGCCCGGCGCGGTGAAGCTGCCTTCCTTGCGTTCGATGGTCACGCCGGCGTAGTTGGCCACCTTCTGGCGCGAGCCGGTCAGGCGGTTGAAAAGCGCCGTCTTGCCGCAGTTGGGATTGCCCAGCAGGGCGATCAGCGGCGTGCGCGCGGCCGATTCGACGCGCGGTTCAACAGCACTCATTTCACAGTCCTAGTATTTATTGACTCATTCCGGCTTGACCGACACCAGCGAAGCCTCGAAGCGGCGCAACGCGAACGTGGAGTGGCCCACCTTGACGGCAAGCGGGTCGCCTCCGAGCGCGGCGCGCTTGAGGATGCGGATGCGCTCGCCCGGCACGAAACCCAGTTCCATCAGGCGGCGCGAAACGTCTGCCCCGCCATCGGCACCGGCCGGTGCGAGATGAATCACGGTGGCGCTCTGCCCCACGGCGAGCGCGTCGAGCGTAATCACTGCAGGTGCGAGAGTCATGATGTCGCTTTGCTAAGAATGAATGGGGTCGTCAGGTCGACCGTTGGATATTAGCATCATAAACGCAAATGCGAATTATTTCTATTTGCGGACGTCGGTTTTTGACGAAACCACTTGCATTGGCCGAAGAGTTCCGACAGAATACAAATGTGAATGATAATGATTCTCATTATAGCAGAAGGGACAACATGGCCTGGATGCGCATCAACCGAAGGGTGTATCGATGATCGTCTGTGTTTGCAACAACATCTCCGACCGCGAAATCCGCCAGGCAGTCGACCTTGGCCTGTCCAGCATGGCTGAACTGCGCCGCGACCTGGGCGTAGCCACCTGCTGCGGCAAGTGCGCCAGCTGCGCCAAGCAGGTGCTGGCCGACCATCTGGAAGCCCAGCAAGCGACCGAAATGCGCGCCACCGCGCTGTCGTTCCGCTCGATCCAGGCCGCCTGATCCTATATATGAACACATTCGCCCACACCGATTTCGGTTCAGAACGCGCCGTCAAGCGCTTCGGCCCGATGGCTGGCGTGGTGCTGCTGCACCTGTTTGTGTTCTGGTGTTTTTACAGCGGACTGATGTCGCGCGTGGCCCAGGTGGCGCTGCCGGAAGAAGTCTACGTCAGCTTCGTGACCCCGCCGCCGCCCAAACCGGCGGCCGCCCCCGCTCCGAAAGTAACCGAACTGGCCCCGCCGCCGCTACTGACGCCGCCTCCGGTGGTGCCGGTAGTCATCGCGCCGGCGCCGCAACCGGTGCTCGCCGCACCAGTCGCTGCCGCCCCTGTTGAGAAAGCCGCGCCTGCCGCACCCGTGGTTGCCGCCGCCCCCGCTCCGGCCCCGGTCAGCGGCCCCAAAACGATTACCTCCGGCGTCGAGTACATCCAGCCGCCACAGCCGGTCTACCCCAGCATGTCCAAGCGCCTGGGCGAACAGGGCAAGGTCATCCTGCTGGTGCTGATCAATGAAAGAGGCACGCCCGACAAGGTCGTCGTGCAAAGTTCGTCCGGCTGGCCACGGCTGGACGAAGCCGGCCGCCAGGCCGCCCTGCGCGCGCTGTTCAAGCCGCACGTGGAAGACGGCCGCGCCGTGCCCGTATATGTGGTGGTACCGCTGAATTTCTCGCTGGCCAGCTAGTCGACTCCTCCCATTGCTTCCGTCATGCCAACGGCGCGGCCTTTGCGGGCCCTTGCGCCGTTTGCTATCATGACAGTCACACCACCATTTTCAGAAAGTATTCCATGAAGGGCGACAAGAACGTCATCCGGCTGCTTAACGCACAGCTGACCAATGAGCTCACCGCGATCAACCAGTATTTCCTGCACGCCCGCATGTACAAGCACTGGGGCCTGGAAAAGATCGCCAAGAAGGAATACGAGGAATCGATCGGCGAGATGAAGCATGCCGACAAGCTGATCGACCGCATCCTGATGCTCGACGGCCTGCCCAATCTGCAGGCGCTGCACAAGCTGCTGATCGGCGAGTCCACCCAGGAAATGATCGAATGCGACCTGAAACTGGAGCAAGGCGCCCAGGTCACGGTCAAGGAAGGCATCGCCGCCGCCGAGCTGGCCGCCGATTACGTGTCGCGCGACCTGCTGCTGGAAATCCTGGAAGACACCGAGGAACACATCGACTGGCTGGAAACCCAGCTGGACCTGATCAGCAAGATCGGCATCCAGAACTACCTGCAGAGCCAGATGGCCGGGCAGGAGTAAGCAGGTCTCAGGGGGCGCGCCAGCGCGCCAGCCACTTGTCGTAAAAATTCATATCGCGCGGGATCGCTCCCGCCAACGCACAGATGGCGCCGGCGAATTCGTTCGCCCGCGTCAGCGTCTGTTCCAGCGGCCAGCCGCGCGCCCTCCCCAGCAAATAGATCGCCGAAAAGGCATCCCCGGCCCCGATCGTGTCGATCACGAAGGGCGGCTGCGGATTGTCGCGGTTGACGATGATGGTGCCGTCGCCACCGAAGTAGCCCGAGCCGCGGTGGCCGAGGGTGACGATCAGGGCTTCCAGCTCGAACATCTGCACCAGCGCCATGCAGGCCGCGCGCACCTCCTCGCTGGTCAGCGGCGGCCCTTCCGGGTCGATCGAGAAGTACCAGGCGAACAGCTTCTGCAGCTCTTCCTCGTTGACCTTGACGACGTCGGCCGCATGCAGCGCGTTGAACACGCAGCGCTCGTCGACCTGGCCTTCGCGCAGGTTCAGATCCAGGAAGCGGGTGGCGTTGGACGCCTCCAGCAGCACCATCAAGGTATCGCGCGAACGGGGCGAGCGTTGCGCCAGGGTGCCGAAGTACAGCGCCGATGGTTCCACCTGGTCGAGCGCGGCGATGGCCTGCTCGGGATGGATGTAGTCGTAGGCCTGGCCCGGCAGGATGACGAAGCGGTTGCCCTGCAGGGTGCGCTCGACCACCACGCGTCCGGTCTCTTCGATCTGGTCGACCTGCAGGCCGGCTTCGGACATGGCGAAGCGTTCGAACTCGGCACGCACCACGCTGCCGTGCTTGTCGTCGCCGATGCGGGTGATCATCAGCTGCGGCTCCATGAACGCGGCCAGATGACGCGCCACATTGAAGGGCGCGCCGCCGACGATCTGCTCGGTCAGGTAATCATCGACCAGGGTTTCTCCAAAAACCACCGTTGTCATGTCCGCGTCCTCGTTGTTCTATGCCAAGAGGATTATAGCCCTGCGCAGTTTTGAACCGGCAAAAAAACGCCCGCCGTGGGCAATGCTTATTCGCCCGTCTTTACGCGCAAGACGGCGAGCGCTCCGCACAGCATCAGTACCCCGGCCAGGGCAATCACATGGTCCGGCTGACCGCCCAGCAGGCTGCGGTAATACAGCGGCAAGGTGAAAATCTGGATGATCATCGGGATCACGATGAACATGTTGAAAATGCCCATGTAGACCCCGGTGCGCTCGGCCGGAATGCTCCCGGCCAGCATGATGTACGGGTTGCCCATGATGCTGGCCCAGGCCAGGCCGATGCCGATCATGGGGATGAACAGCAGCGCCGGCGTGTGAATCTGCGGGATGGCCAGCATGCCCATGCCGGCCAGTGCCAGGCACACGCTGTGGGTCGCCTTGGGGCCGAAGCGGCGAGTGAACGGCACCAGCGCGAAGGCCGCCACGAACGCCACCGCGTTGTAGAAGGCGCCCACCTGCCCATTGAGCAGGCCGGCGTCGCGGAAGCCTTGCGCGGCCGGGTCGCCGGTGCCGAACACGGTCTTGGCCAGCGACAGGGTGATGTACTGCCAGTAGCAGAACAGCGCGTACCACTGGAACAGCTTGACCAGCGCCAGCTGCTTCATCGTGGGCGGCATCTCGCGCACCGCGCTGGCGATGTCGCCCAGCGTGTGCCTCCAGCCGCGCGGGCGCGCGTTGATCGCCGCCAGTTCGGCCGGCGAGAGCGGATGCTCGGGCGTGGTCTTCACGGTCCACAGCACCGACACCAGCGAGAATATCGCACCGATGATGAAGGCGGCGATGACGATGTGCGGAATATGGCTGCCGTTGACGGCATCCTTGTTCATCCCGAACAGCACCAGCAGCGACGGCGTCAAATAGGCCAGTGTCTGCCCCAGGCCGGTGAAGGCGCTCTGGGTCAGAAAGCCCAGCGAATGCTGGCTGGGGTCGAGCTTGTCGCTGACGAAGGCGCGGTACGGCTCCATGGTGACGTTGTTGGCGGCGTCCAGGATCCACAGCAGGCCGGCGGCCATCCACAAGGTGGGACTGAAGGGCATGGCCAGCAGGCCCAGGCTGCACAGGATGGCACCGATCAGGAAGTACGGCGTGCGCCGGCCCCAGCGCGTGACGGTGCGGTCGCTCATGGCGCCGATCAGGGGCTGCACCAGCAGGCCGGTCATGGGCCCGGCCAGCCACAGGTAAGGCAGGCTGGCCTCGTCGGCGCCCAGATAGGCATAGATCGGACTCATGCTGCTCTGCTGCAGGCCGAAGCTGAACTGAATGCCGAAAAAGCCGACATTCATATTGACGATCTGCCAGAACGACAGGCGCGGCTTATGAAACTTCAACATGGACCCTTCCCGCTTCATTCCGCCACCTCAATCAAAAAAGTTGATCAACAATACCATCATCGTTCCAGCCAGAGCATCTGCCAGGGATCGAGCCGCACCCGGTCGGGCTGGCCCGGCCAGGCACCGGCGCCAATGGCCGCCAGGCTCAAGTCGACCGGCTGGCCGGAAAAATTCGACAGGTTCAGAAAGCGCTCGCCGCGCAGCAGCGCCAGCACGGCGGCGGGCGCGTCGAGCAGCGCGCAGGGCACCCCGGCGGCCAGCGCCGGAATAGTCGCGCGCCTGACGAGCAACGCCCGCAATCCCTGATACACGCCGTCGGGATCGAAGCGCCGTGCGAGCCGCGCTTCGTCGAAGGCGGCGCGCTGTACCCAGCGGGTGTCGTGCGCGCGCTGTGGATCGTTCAGGTAGGCGTGGTCGTTGAGCATGCCGATCTCGTCGCCCATGTACAGCACTGGCAGGCCGCCGAAGGACATCGCCAGTCCGTGCAGCAGCAGCAGGCGGCGCAGGGCAAGGCTGGGATCGTCGCGTTCCATGCCGGCCAGCGAAGCGGCCGTGCCGTTGGTCTGCACGCCGCCCTGGAACGGCACCCCGGCGGCGAAGCCGTCGCCGTGGAAGAAGGCGGCGATGCCGGCGCGCTTGCGCGGCTCGGGCGCTTCGCCGCGCAGCACGCTCCAGCCGATGTCGTCGTGGCAGCGCACGTAGGTCAGCCAGCTGGCCTGCCCGGGCAGCGCCGGCGTGCCGCGCACGACTGCGCGCAGCAGGCTGGTGTCCTGCTCGGCCAGCGCGGCCCAGCCGGCCGCCATCAGCGTGCTGTGATAGGCCAGATGGCATTCGCGCGCCTGCCCTTCGCCGAAATAGGCCGGCAGATCGGCGGTCGGCACGATGGCTTCGGCCTTGAGCAGTACGCCCGGCGCGGCGATTTCCACGATGGCGCGCATGGCCCGCAGGATCCGGTGCGCTTCCGGCTGGTTCATGCAGTTCGTGCCTTCGCGTTTCCACAGGAAGGCGGTGGAATCGAGCCGGAATACTTCGATTCCGCGGTTGGCCAGGCGCAGCAGCGCCTGCACCATTTCCGAAAATACCGCCGGGTTGGCGTAGTTCAGGTCCCACTGGAACGGATAGAAGGTGGTCCAGACCCAGCCCTTCAGCTCGTCCGACCAGGTGAAGTTGCCCGGCGCCGCTTGCGGGAATACCTGGCCGAGCGCTTGCTCGAAGCGCTCGGGCCGGGTGCGGTCGGGGAAAACGTGAAAGTAGTCGCGCAGCGCCGCGTCGCCTGCCATGGCGCCTTTCGCCCAGGCGTGGTCGTCGGCCACATGATTGAGAATCAGGTCGGAGCACAGGCTGATGCCGGCGCGGCGCAAGGCGGCGGTCAGCGCCAGCAGGTCGGTCTGGTCGCCGTAGGCCGGCTCGACCTCGTCGAAGCTGGCGACCGCGAAGCCGCCATCGTTCTCGCCGGCGCGGGCGCGCAGAAAGGGCAGCAGGTGCAGGTAGGTGACGCCCAGTTCGCGCAAATGGCCGATGCGCTCGGCCACGCCGCGCAGGTTGCCGCCGAACTGGCCGACATACGCGCTGTAGCCCAGCATGTGCTCTCTGGTGAACCACGACGGCTCGGCCGCGCGGGCCGCATCCAGCGCCAGCAGTTCGGCCGGGCGCGCCGCGATCAGTTGGCCGACGGCGCCCATCAGGGTGCCCAGCCACTGGTCGAAGCCGGGGTGCGCTCCGTACAGGCCGGCCAGGCGGTCCAGCAGGACGCTTTCCTGCGCCGCATAACGCATCGATGTCTGCGCCCGCAGAGGGGAAGGCAGCGCGGCGAGCAGGTGCTGCAAAGGAGTCGTTGTGGTCATTGGTGCGGGGGTGAGGGTGCCGTGGCCCGCCGTCTTGCGAACAGGCCGGCCGCGGCGAAGGTGAGGATTTAGAACGAGTACTTCAGCGTGGCTTTGACCGAGCGGCCGCTGATCGAGCGCGCGGCATGGCCGTCGCCTTCGACTTCGGTGTAGCCGATCTTGTTGAGCAGGTTATTGCCCGTCACCGCCACCATCATGCGATCGTTGATCTGGTAGTTCACGAAGGCGTTGAGTACCGCGAAAGCCGGCATGTCGATGGTGTGGCTGTCGTCGGCCCAGGCCTTGCCGGTGCCGATGACGCTGACGCCGAAGCTGGCGTCGCCGATGTGGTAGCTCGGCGAGAGCTGGTACACCGCCTTGGCCTGGCGCCGCGGAGTGTTGCCGATCACGGCTTCGCCGCCTGGTGCGGTGGCGGTGATCCTGGCATTGGTCCAGGTCAGCCCGCCAGTCATGCGGAAGGCGCCGGCATTGTATGCCGCTTCCAGTTCCATCCCCTTGGCGTCGTAGCTGTTGGCGGTGCTCTGCTGCGTGGTCGCTTCGTGGTTGGTCTCTTTGGTCTTGGCCTGGAACAGGGTGACAAAGGTGCTGATGCCGCCGCTGCGCCACTTCACGCCGCCTTCGATCTGCCTGACGGTGTTGATGTTGATCGGCGCACTGCCATCGAGCGGGGTGCCGAACAGGATACGGTCGGCGTTGAAGGACACGCCTTCGCTGGCGCGGGCAAACACCGCGAACCTGGACGAGACCTGGTAATTGCCGCCCACCGAATACGAAGTGTGGTCGATGTCGTAATCGACAAACTGCGTGGTGGCCGCATCGTAGGCCGTGCCGGCGCGGGCGATATTGGCTGTGCCGCTGGCGTCCTGCATGTCCTTGCGGACGCTGGCGTCGAAATTCAGCGGGCCCTGCTCGAAGCCGATGTTCAGGTAGGGCGAGCTCAGCTTGTACTGCACGTCCACATGGCGCATGCAGCAGCCGCCGAAGGCCGGACCGACATAACCGGGCGTGGCGCTGGCGGTGTTAAGCAGCGCCGGCTTGTCGCCGCTGGCCTGCATCAGGTATTCGTTGAAGTTCCAGGTCACTGCAAAGTCCTGCACCGAGGTGTACAGGCCGGCGGTGGCGGTCAGTTTGCCGGCGCCCGTCGAGAAGGACTTGGCCAGTTTGGTGTCGGAGAACACGGCGCCGGCGTCGTCGATCGAGGTGTTGAACACCACGGCGGAGAAAGCACGGCCGTTGTAGGCCTGGCCGGCGTTCGGTCCGGTAGCGAAGCTGTAGCTGCCGACCGTGCCGCTATTACCCGGGAACACGCCGATGAACCGGCCGGTGTTGTCGAGATGGCGGAAGTGCTCGGACAGGGTCCAGCCGTCGCCCATGCGGAACCGGGCTTCCAGGCCGAGCGTGGTGCTCTTGACCGACAGGCCGTCATTGACGTTGCTCGACACATGGCCGTTGGCGCTGTCGAGCGAGACGTCGCGCACCCAGTACGGCGAATAGAAGGTGGCAGTGCGCGGATCGATGCCCGGCACTTCGTGCACGGCGCCGTTCGATACGGTGACCGGCACCGGCAGCGCGGTCGGGGTCTTGTCGTTGAGGTGCTTGAACGACAGGCGGATGAAGCCGTTATCGAGGTCGTGGGTGATGTTGGCGCGGATCTGGCCACCCTGCTCGCTGGTCAGCCCGGTCTTGCGCACGCCTTCGCCGCTGCGGTAAAAGCCGCCAACGAAAAAGCGCGTCTTGTCGCTGATGGGCGAACCATAGTCGAAATCGAAGCGGGTGCTGTCATAGTCCAGGCCCTTCGTCAGGCCGATGCTGCCGCCCTTCTCCGTACCGGTCTTGCTGATGAAGTTGATGATGCCGCCCGGCGCATTGGTCGCCAGGGTGGAAGCCGAGCCCCCGCGCACCACCTCGAGGTGGTCCAGGCTGCCGTCGATCTTGATATAGGAGTCCGGCGTAATGAACTGGAAGTCGCCCGATTGCAGTACCGGCAGGCCGTCTTCCTGCATCTGCACGTAGCGCGCCCCGCCGGCCGAAATCGGCACGCCGCGCACGGTGATGTTGGCATTGCCCTCGCCGCCCGACGACTCGGAACGCACACCGGGAATGGCGCGCAGCACTTCGGCGGCGCTGGTCGGCGCGGTATTCATGACCGTGTCCAGCTCCATGGTGGAGACCGACACGCTCGACTTCATCTTGGACGAGCCGCCCGTGGTGCCGGTGACGACGACGCGCTCCATTTTCAGTCCATCGGTTGGGACCGGGGCTTCCTGTGCGACGGCGCCGGCCATGTGCAGCATTGCCAGCGAAACGGCGGCGCTCAGGCGCTTGATCTTGCAAGTCATGTCTATCTCCAGTGGATTTTTGTCTGATCGTTGTTGGGTGGTGCGAAGCCATTATCAAACAACCAAAAACAAAATGCAATCGATTGCAATGCTGATTTACAACAGGCGTGCACGCGCAGGTTTGCGCGCATTGCAAACGATTACATAGGAATCAGGCTCACGCCGAGGTGGCGCGGACGATCAGTTCGGTTTGCAGCTGGAGCGAGGGGGCGACGGTGCCGTCGATCAGCGCCAGCAAGGAGGCGACCAGCGCTTCGGCGGCGGCCTGGACCGGCTGACGGATGGTGGAGAGCGGCGGATGGAAGTAGGTCGACTGTTCGATGTCGTCGTAGCCCACCACGGCGACGTCGCCTGGCACGGTGCGGCCGTGCCCGCGCAGGGTATTCATCGCCGTCATGGCCAGCAGATCGCTGGCGGCGAAGATGGCGTCGTACTGGACGCCGCGGCGGCGCAGCTCCTCGACCGCCTCGGCGCCGCCGGTCGGCAGGAACGACACCGATACGCGCAGTTGCGGGTCGAGCGGCAGGCCGTGCGCGTGGAGCGCATTGCAGTAGCCGCTGTAGCGCTGCGCTACCTCGGGCAGGTTGATATCGCCGAGGAAGGCGATGCGCCGGCGGCCGTTCCGGATCAGGTGTTCGGCAGCCTGGCGGCCGCCGCTGACGTTGTCGCTGCCGACGGTGGTGTAGAGCTGCTGCGGCAGCTGCGCGCCCCAGACCACGATCGGCACGCGCCGCGCGGCCAGCTGATTGAGCTGTTCGTGGTGGCGCCACTGGCCGATCAGGATCACGCCGATGACGCGGCCGGTGTCGAAGGGCGCGGCGGCGGCGTCGAGTTCAGCCGCGTCCACGCGCGAAATGAGCATGTCGAAGCCCTGCTCGGTCAGCGCATCGGCCAGCGCGCCCAGCATCGACAGGAAGAATGGATCGGACAGGTGCTGGCGCGTGTCGGAATCGTAGGGCACCACCACCGCCACGGTGCGGTTCTGCTTGAGCCGCAGGTTTTGCGCGCCGATATTGATGCTGTACTTGAGCGAACTGGCCAGGTCGAGGATGCGGTTGCGGGTTTCCTCGTTCACCAGCGGGCTGCGGTTGAGCGCGCGCGACACGGTCGCCGTCGACACGCCCGCCAGGCGCGCGATGTCGGCCATTTGCAGGCGTTTGCCGGCGGCGCCGGCCGGCCCGGCCTGATTGCTGTCGGTATCCTTCAACTTCTGCATTGCGGCTTACTGGGGCACGGTGTCTTTGAACGATGGCCGCTCCGACAGCTTGTCGTGCAATCTGGCCAGGTTGGGATAGTCGCCGCGCCAGTCGATCTCGGGGAAGCGGAACGACAGCCAGCCGAGCGCGCAGCCGACCGCCACATCGGCCAGCGTGTAGTGGTTGCCCTGGCAGAAAGGCGATTCGCCCAGGTCGGCCGACATGACGGCCAGGCCGGCGCTGACCTTGCGCATCTGGCGTTCGATCCAGGCGGCGCTTTGCTGCTCTTGCGGGCGCAGGGTGCGCTCCAGCCGCACCAGCACGCCGGCGTCGAGCACGCCGTCGGCCAGCGCTTCCCACACCTTGACGGCGGCGCGGTCGCGGCCGTTGGGCGGCAGCAGCTTGGCCACCGGCGTGAGGGTGTCGAGATACTCGACGATCACGCGCGAATCGTACAGCGGGCTGCCGTCTTCCATGACCAGGCAGGGCACCTTGCCGAGCGGGTTGGACAGATGCACGGTGGTCTCGGCGCTCCAGACGTTATCGAGCACGAAAGCGTAGTCGAGCTTTTTCTCCGCCATGACGACACGGACCTTGCGGACATAGGGACTGGCGAGGGAACCGATAAGTTTCATAGAGAAGGTTGGTGAACGATTGGCGCCCAGTATAGCATCGGGGCTGCGCCGGCAACATGGGCTTGACGTGCCGGCCAGTGGTAAAATCCTGCCTTCACCGTGCCGCCTCGACGGGTACGCCTGAATTTCATCCTCAATACTCTGCCCTCTCCATGACCTCTACCGCTCCCTACTCCACGCTGTCGGCCCTGTCCCCACTGGACGGCCGCTACGCCGCCAAGACCGACAAACTGCGCCCGATCCTGTCCGAAGCCGGCTTCATGCACCATCGGGTGAAAGTCGAAATCGCGTGGCTGCAGGCGCTGTCGCAGGCCGGTTTCGCCGAGATCAAGCCGTTCTCGGCCGAAGCTACCGCGCTGCTGGACAAAATGGCAAGCGACTTCTCGGAAGCCGACGCCGCGCGCATCAAGGCCATCGAAGCGGTCACCAACCATGACGTCAAGGCGGTCGAGTACTGGCTCAAGGAGCAGGTCAAGGACGTTCCGGAACTGGTCGCGGCGACCGAATTCATCCACTTCGCCTGCACCTCGGAAGACATCAACAACACTTCGCACGGCATGATGCTCAAGGCCGCGCGCGACAGCGTGATGCTGCCGGCGCTGCGCGGCCTGGTCGCCAGGCTGACCGACATCGCCCACGCCAACGCCAGCGTGCCGATGCTCTCGCGCACCCACGGCCAGACCGCCAGCCCGACCACGCTCGGCAAGGAAATCGCCAACGTGGTGGCGCGTCTGCAGCGCGCCCTCAAGCGCATCGCCGATGTCGAGATCCTCGGCAAGATGAACGGCGCGGTGGGCAACTACAATGCGCACCTGTCGGCCTATCCCGGCTTCGACTGGGCCACGTTCTCGAAAAACGTGATCGAGCAGCGGCTCGGCCTGACCTTCAATCCGTACACCATCCAGATCGAGCCGCATGACTATATGGCCGAGCTGTTCGACGCGATCGCGCGCACCAACACCATCCTGCTGGACCTGAACCGCGATATCTGGACGTATATCTCGCTGGGCTACTTCAAGCAGATCACCAAGGCCGGCGAGATCGGTTCGTCGACCATGCCGCACAAGGTCAACCCGATCGACTTCGAAAATTCGGAAGGCAATCTGGGCCTGGCCAACGCCGTGCTCAAGCACATGGCCGAGAAGCTGCCGGTGTCGCGCATGCAGCGCGACCTGACCGATTCGACCGTGCTGCGCAATATCGGTGTCGGTTTCGGCTACGCGCTGCTGGCCTACGACAGCTGCCTGCGCGGCCTGAACAAGCTGGAAGTGAACCAGGCGCGCCTGGCGCAGGATCTGGACGCGAACTGGGAAGTGCTGGCCGAGCCGGTGCAGACCGTGATGCGCCGCTATGGCATCGAGAACCCGTACGAGCAGCTGAAGGAACTGACGCGCGGTAAAGGCATCTCGAAAGACGCGCTGCGCGAGTTCGTCACCGGCCTGGCCATTCCGCAGGATGCCAAGGACCTGCTGCTGGCCATGACGCCGTCGAACTACATCGGTATCGCCGCCAAGCTGGCCAGCGAAATCTGAGCTGTCGTCCCCCGTTTGCGCGCGAGCAGGCGATCGCGCAAACGGAGGGACGACGGGTTTAATGCAGGCGTAACGGCCTTACCGGCGCCACACCAGGCGCAACGCCACCTCGCGCGGCAGCTCGGTGCGCCATTCCACCGGCCCGTATTCCGCATGGCTGCCGTTCAGGTTCTGACCTGTCAGCGATAGCTCCACGCCGGGCCTGACCATCCACAAATAACGCGCATCCACCGCCGTATAGCCCGGCACGTCCGGATTGCGCAGCCGCCCCACGTCGCGCACGGCCAGTTCGAACTGCTGGCCGGCGCCGACGTCGAAGGTCGAGCGCAACTGCGCCGTGTGGCGCGGATCCTTGCCCACCGCGCGTGGACCGGCGCTATCGTTACTGCCCGGCTTGAGCCACATCGACTCGCGCAGGGCGGTATAGCCGGCGGAGAGACGCCAGCGCTTGCCGGCCTGGTAGCTGCCCCACATCTCGATCCCGCTGGCCTTGCCCTCCATCAGACTGGCGAAGGTGGCGAAGGTAAAGCTGGGGTCGATCTGCTGCGTGCGCAGATCGTCGTAGCGGTTATGGAACGCGGTCACCGAATACGACAGCTGCGGCATCAGCTGGCCGCGGTATCCCAGCTCGGCCACCCGCGCCACTTCCGCGCGCACCGTTGGACCGCCGCGCAGGATGTAGGGCGGCTTGCCCGGGGCGAAGGTGTCGACATCCAGCCGCGAGGGCGCGCGCACGGTGCGCGACAGGGCTGCCCACAGCAGATGCGCCGGCGCCGGCTTCCATGCCAGCCGCAAGGTGGGCAGAAATTCGGTACCGGTGTACGGATTGTGTTCGGCGCGCGCGCCGGCCGTGAGCTCCACACTGTCGTTCAGCGCCACCTCGTCCTGCGCAAACAGGCTGTACCAGCTCTGGCGCAGTTGCGGCGGCAGGAAGGCGACCAGCGGGCTGTTGCCGACCTCGTCCCAGGTGCGGCGATAGCTGGCGCCCCACACCAGCTGATGCCGGCCCAGCGCCGGCAAGGTGTGCAGCAGCTGGGCGTCGAACACGTTGATCGCTTCGCTGAAGGTCGGCTGCGCGCTGCGCAGGCTGCGCTCGGCCGAGGCCTGCACGAACAGGTTGCCGCCGGCAGCGAACGCATGGCGCCAGCTGCCGTTCACATGCACGCCCGAAGTAAACAGGTCTTGCAGCACCACCTCCATGCCCTGTATCGCCAGCACGCCGGGTTCGGGCTGGCCGCTGTGGCCCTGGTAGGCGTCGCCGTCCACGCTCAGCGTATCGTCACCGCGCTGCCAGTCGGCGCGAAAGCCGGCCTGGGTTTGCTCGCGGCCGTCGTCGATGGGGCCGCCGCTGGCCAGCTTGGTGTGCCTCTGCCACAAGTGCTTGCCATACACGCGCCAATTGCCGCCACCATAGCGAAAGCCGGCGTCGGCCCCGCGCGAACCGGCCCCGAGCACGGCCAGGGTGCCGCGCGTGTCGGCGCTGTCCTTGGTGATGATATTGATGACTCCATTGACGGCGTTCACACCCCACAGGGTGCCGCCGGGGCCGCTGATGACTTCAATGCGCTCGATGTCTTCGATCAGCACATCCTGGGCATCCCAGAACACCCCGGAAAACAGCGGCGAATAGGCCGAGCGCCCGTCGATCAGGACTTGCAGCTTGTTCGGACCGGTGGCATTGCTGCCGTTCAGGCCGCGTGCGCTGACCGCGTAGCTGGCGGCGTTGACCTGCGCGACCTGCAGATTGGGCGCCAGCCGCAGCGCTTCCGGGATGCTGGTCACGCCGGCACGGCGCAGGTCGTCGGAGGTGATGACGAAAACCGACGCGGCGGCCTCGGCGAGCGCTTCGGGCCGCCGCGAGACCGACGTGATCTGAATGTTCGCCAGCTCTTCAATCGACAGTTCGGCCATGTCGACCGGGGCCGCGGCCCCCATCGCGGGCAGCGATACCGCCCCTGCCAGCATGACGATCAGTGTCTCCCTATGCCTTCTTGTGGTCATCGTGTTCCAGTACCCGAGCGTTGATATGCCTGCTTCAAGCTATTATCAATGATAAATTGCGGGTTGACCGGACCGCACGGGGCAATCGTACAGTTCCTGCAACATGGCAAACGGACAATATCTGACCCACTTTTACGCGATCTGCATTTTTTTGCTATAGTAGGAATAATTAGTTCTAACACGTACTATTTATTTGGAGCGGGGCATGCGCGAGCGCTATACCACGACGGCGATTGTCTTTCACTGGCTGATTGCGCTGCTCATCATCGGCACGTTTTCGCTGGGGCTGGTCATGAGCGACATGCCTGGCATCTCGCCGGCCAAGCTGAAATACTATTCCTGGCACAAATGGGCGGGCGTCACCATCCTTGGCCTGGCAGCCCTGCGCTTGCTGTGGCGCCTGAAAAACAGCGCCCCCGAGTATCCCTCCAGCATGCCGGCCTGGCAGAAAAGCGCGGCCAACGGCCTGCACGGCCTGCTCTACGTGCTGATGTTCGCGGTGCCGCTGTCCGGCTATTTCTACACCCTGTCGGCCGGTGTCCCGGTGGTGTATTTCGGCCTGTTCAAGCTGCCCGTGCTGATCGACGCCAACCCGGACTTGAAACCGGTGCTCAAGGCCCTGCACTACTGGCTCAACATGGGCTTGCTGGGCGCCTTCGCGCTGCACGTGGCCGCCGCCCTCAAGCACCACTTCATCGACCGTGACGGCGTGCTCAAACGCATGCTGCCTTAAGCCTATCACCACCGTCTCTCAAGGAAATCCTATGAAAATATTCAGTGGCACATTGCTCGCAGCTCTGCTTGGCGCCGCCGTCCTGGCCGTCGCGGCGCCCATGAAGGTCGACCCGGCCAAGTCCAGCGTGTCGGCCACCTTCAAGCAGATGAATGTGCCGGTCGAAGCGAAGTTCAAGAAGTTCGCGGCGCAAATCGATTACGACGCGGCCAAGCCGGACCTGGCCAAGGCCAGCGTCGACATCGACACCGCCAGCCTGGACCTGGGCGACCCGGACATGAACAAGGAAGTGGCCAAGAAAGAGTGGTTCAACGCCGCGCAATTTCCCAAGGCAAGCTTCGTGTCCTCGGCCATCAAGGCCGCCGGACCGGGCAAGCTGACGGTGGCCGGCAAACTGACCATCAAGGGCAAAAGCACGGATGTGAGTTTCCCACTGACCGTCAAGACCGAGGCAGGCAAGCAGGTTTTCGAAGGGACGCTGCCGATCAAGCGGCTGACCTTCAACATCGGTGAAGGCGAATGGAAAGACACCAGCATGGTTGCCGATGACGTGCTGATCAAGTTCCGCGTCGCGGCGCAGTAACGGCACATGCCCTTACGACGTTTTTATTTCCAGCATCATTCACTCAACGAAGGATATCCATGAAAATTTCGCATCTCGTCGTCGCCGCCCTCGCTGCCAGCAGCGCCATCGCTTACGCGGCCGATTCCTACACCATCGATCCTGGCCATACCTACCCAAGCTTTGAAGCCGACCACATGGGCATTTCCGTCCTGCGCGGCAAGTTCACCAAGTCCAGCGGCACCGTCACCCTGGACCGCGCGGCCAAAACCGGCACCATCGATATCACCATCGATGCCGGCTCGCTGGACTTCGGCAATGAAAAACTCAACGGCCACGCCAAGGGTCCGGACATGTTCGATGTCGCCAAGTTCCCGACCGTGACCTACAAGGCCAAGTCGATCAAGTTCAACGGCGACTCCCCTGCCACCGTCGACGGCGAACTGACCCTGCACGGCGTCACCAAGCCGGTCACCCTGACCATCAACAAGTTCAAGTGCATCGAGCATCCGATGCTGAAGAAAGAAGTGTGCGGCGCCGACGCCTCGGCCGAATTCAAGCGCAGCGACTTCAACATCAACTACGGTCTGCCACGTTTCTCGCCGGAAGTGAAGCTGGCCATCCAGGTGGAAGCGGTCAAGAATTAAACTTCTTCCGATGCAAGAAAAAAAGCCTCGCAGCCGGTTGGCCGCGAGGCTTTTTTCATTGCCGATCAAGACGCCGCTTAGCGGCCATCACCGTCGAAGTCGCCAGGCATGGCGCGTTCCACCTTATCCCATGCGGCGCGGGTGGCCGACTTGGCTTGCTGCCAGGTCAGGCGCGAGCGGCCCTTGGTGCGTTCCCAATCGCTGGCCAGGTCGTTTTCCACCGTGTCGAACTGCTGACCGGTGTAGCGGCCGCGGCTGTTATAGCCCAGTTCGTAGGCCGGACCGTAATCGTCGTAGGTGTAGCCAGGCGAGTAGTACGGCGCGCTCTGGTACTGGCCGCGCCAGTAGTTCGACTCTTCTTCCGGATTGACCAGGTGGCCGGCCGCCTTGCCGGCAGCGCCGCCCGCCAGCGCGCCGATGGCGGCGCCGGCAGCCATGCCGACCGGACCGCCGACCGCGCCCACCGAGGCGCCCACGGCGGCACCGCCGCCGGCGCCCACGCCGGTGGACAGGTTGTGGTCACGCAAATCGTCGCCGGCTTTCGGATTGGCCACCTCGGCCGCGCCCTTGCCGGCCATGCCGCCCGCCAGGCCGCCGATGGCCGCACCGGCCGCCATCCCGACTGGCCCGGCAACCGAACCGGCCGCCGCACCGGCGGCCGCGCCGGTCCCTGCGCCCACGCCCTTGGCGAAGTGGTGTTCAGGCAGATCGTCACCGGGTTTGGGATTGACCACTTCGGCCGCCCCCTTGCCGGCCAGACCGCCGGCGATGCCGCCGATGGCCGCACCGGCCGCCATGCCGACCGGACCGGCGGCAGCGCCAATGCCGGCCCCGGCCGCTGCGCCACCCGCGGCGCCCAGGCCGGTTCCGATGATGTGCTCGCCGGCATTATCGGTCCAGCTGCGCTTGATGTGCTCTTCGTCTTCGATCGAGCGTGGCTTCACGCCCATGACGATGCCGCCACTCTTGATGCCTTCCTCGTAGTGCTTGACGCGCTCTTCCGGAATGCCGGCGCCGATCAGCGCGCCCACCAGGCCGCCGGCGATCCCGCCCGCGCCCGCGCCGGCCAGGGCCGCGGCCAGCGGACCGGCCACGACCAGGCCCACGCCCGGCAGCACCAGGGTGGTGCCCACGGCGGCGATCCCGGCCAGCACGGCGCCGATGGTGCCGCCAATGCCGGCGCCCACGCCGGCGCCTTCGGCAGCCTTGCTGCCCAGTTCGGTTTGGGTGTCATTGAAATGGGTCTTGCGGGTGTCGTCCGACATCATCAGGGTGACGTCGTCCTTGTCGTAGCCGCGGTCGGCCAGCGAGCTGTAGGCGCGCTCGGCGCTATCGCGGTCGCGGAACAGGCCAGTCACATAGCGGCTATCTTGTTTATTCGTCGTCTCGTAGTTACTCATTTTGAATTTCCTTTCGTTCGAATATGTGATGTGCGGGGCTCGCGTCAGAACCTGGAAAGTTCGCCAGTGACGGAACAATAAGTCGCGCGGCCCTGTCGCTTCCGTACGCTGACGCACCAAGATTTCACATTTCCAAACGCCTACTTTTGCGGCAGCATTTTTGCCCAACTTTCAAGCACTACGTTCGTTGCCGCACCGACCACCGGGGGAGCCCCCTCTAGACTTTTTTCACGGCCGGCGCATCTTTGGCCTGGGGTATGTTTTTCAAACTTTAGGAGGAATCAACATGTTATTCATCATCTGGATCGTCGTCGGAGGTATCTTGGGCTGGCTCGCCAGCATGGTCATGAAGACGGACGCTGAACAAGGCATGATCTTGAATGTGGTCGTTGGTATTGTCGGTGCCTTCCTGGGCGGCTGGCTGCTCTCCCCGCTATTCGGCAGCGGCACCATCAACTCGGACGACTTCAGCGTCAGCTCGCTGCTGGTGTCCTTCCTCGGTGCCGTCATCCTGCTGGCCATCGTCAACCTGCTGCGCCGCGGCAGGGCACGATAAGCTTGATGCACCCCACCAACCAACGCTCCCCGCGTTGGTTTTTTTTCGTCTGAAATCGCGGCGTCGAGGTGGGCGTCGGCTGGAAGCGGGCAGCGTATTGACGCCTGACGATTTCGGTTGACACACGATCAAGCGGTCGGGATACTTTGCATCGCCCTACCCGGGCGCCTCCGATCATCGTCAACCCGACGTTCACCAAAACTACAATGCGAATGAAAAAGACCTTTCTCATGCTCGCCGCCCTCAGCTCCGTCGCACAAGCCGACGAAGGAATGTGGATGCCGCAGCAACTGCCGCAAATCGCCAAGCAGCTCAAGGCCGCCGGCCTCAAGCTCGACCCCGCCAAGCTCACCAAGCTGACCGAATTCCCGATGGACGCCATCGTCAGCCTGGGCGGCTGCTCGGCCTCCTTCGTGTCGCCGCAAGGCCTGGTGGCGACCAACCACCACTGCGTCTACAACAGCGTGGCGGTCAACTCGACGCCGGAACGCGACCTGCTGGCCAATGGCTTCCTGGCCAGGACGCTGGCCGAAGAATTGCCGGCCGCGCCCGGCAGCCGGGTGTTCGTGACCAAGGAGGTGCGCAACGTCACCGCCGACATCCTCACGCCCGATGCGGCCAGGCTGTCCGGCAAGGCGCGCGTGGACGCGATGGAAAAGAATGAAAAAAGCCTCGTGGCCGCCTGCGAGAAGGATCCCGGCCACCGCTGCAATGTGTACGCCTACTACGGCGGGCTGGAGTTTTACCTGATCAAGCAGCTGGAAATTCGCGACGTGCGCCTGGTGCATGCGCCGCCGTCCGGCGTGGGCAAGTTCGGCGGCGACACCGACAACTGGATGTGGCCGCGCCACACCGGCGACTACGGTTTCTACCGCGCCTACGTCAGCAAGGATGGCAAGGCGGCCGATTACTCCAAGGATAACGTGCCCTACGTGCCCAAGTCCTACCTCCGGGTGGCCAGGGAAGGCGTCAAGGAAGGCGACTTCATCATGGCGCTCGGCTATCCGGGCCGCACCAACCGCCACCGCCTGCCGTCGGAAGTGGCGTTCACCTTCGACTGGGCCTACCCGGCTTTTGTGAAGGCATCGGGCGAAAACCTGGCCATCATCGCGCGCGAAACCAAGAACGATCCGGACGCCGCGCTCAAGTATGCCGGCCAGGTCGCCAACCTCAACAACTACTACAAGAACCGCAAGGGCATGCTGACCAGCTACGAAGGCAGCGACTTGCTGGCGCGTAAAGCCAAGGAACTGGCCGACCTGAAAGCCTGGGTCAACGGTTCGCCGGCGCGCAAGGCCGAATACGCCGCCGGCATCGAGCAGGCCGAGCGCCTGATCGCCGAGCGCGACGCCAACACCCGCCGCGATTTCTATCTGTCGTACTCGTCGCCGCGCCTGTTGACCATGGCACGCCAGCTGTACCGCCTGGCCAACGAAAGCGCCAAGCCGGACGCCGAGCGCAAGTCCGGCTACCAGGAACGCGACCTGCCGCGCATCAAGGCCAGCGTGGCCGCCATCGACCGCACCTACGACGAAAAAGTCGACAAGGCGCTGGTCATCAACAGCCTGGTCAAGTATGCCGCCCAGCCGGCCAGCCAGCGCAACGCCAACTTCGACGCCGCCCTGGGCATTCGCGACGGCATGAAGGAAGCCGAGCTGCGCGCGCTGCTCGACAAGCTGTATGCCGCCTCCAGCCTGGGCAAACCGGCCGGGCGCGCCGCCTTGCTGGGCAAGAAGCCGGACGACTTCAAAGCCAGCGACGACAGCTTCATCAGGGCTGCCGTGGCGATGTACGAGCAGGGCTTGAAGCGTGAAGCCGAAGAGGAAGAACTGGCTGGCAAGATTCAGCAAGCCTACGCCAGCTACATGAAGGCCAAGCTGGCCTACATGCACAGCCGCGGCCTGCCGGTTTATCCGGACGCCAACAGCACCTTGCGCGTCACCTACGGCAACATCAGCGGCCGCCCGTACGGCGCCGACGGCACCGGCGCCTGGACCGCGTTCACCACAGTCAAGGGCGTGGTGGCGAAGGCTACCGGCGAAGGCGAATTCAATGCACCGGAACGCCAGCTGGCCGCGATCAAGGCCAAGAATTTCGGCGAATTCGTCGATCCCAGGCTCAAGACCGTGCCGGTCAACTATCTGGCAACGCTGGACATCACCGGCGGCAATTCGGGTTCGGCGGCCTTGAATGCCAAAGGCGAGTTCATCGGCCTGGCCTTCGACGGCACGCTCGACTCGATCATTTCGGATTGGGACTACAACAAGGCCAACACCCGCGACATCCAGGTCGACGTCCGCTACATCCTGTGGAATATGAAGTACGTGGACAAGGCCGACAAGCTGCTCAAGGAAATGGGCGTCGAATAAGCGCGTGTCATTCCCTAGAAAAGCCGCAGCCTGCCGCTGCGGCTTTTTTTTCGTCCCGCGTGACAATTTGTTATTTTCTAGATGGAAATATTCGCTAGACTTGGCGCAATTCCGCTCGATCCGACGCCCATGACCCACGCACTGACCCTGTTAAACCTTTCGAAACACTTCGGCCGTCCCGCCGTCGATGGCATGAACCTGACGGTGCGGCGCGGCGAACTGTACGCCCTGCTCGGCCCCAACGGCGCCGGCAAGACCACCACGCTGCGCATGGTGGCCGGGCTGTTGGCCCCCGATGCCGGCACGATCGACATTCTCGGCACCGACCTGGGCGCCGACCCGGCCGGCGCCAAGCGCAAGCTGGCCTATCTGCCGGACGACCCGATGCTGTACGCCAAACTGACGCCGCTCGAATACCTCGAATTCGTGGCCGGCCTGTGGGGAATCGAACCGGAGGTGGCGCAGCCGCGCGCCGCCGAGCTGCTCGACTGGCTCGACCTGACGGCGCATATGCATGAACTGACCGAAGGATTCTCGCGCGGGATGAAGCAGAAGCTGGCCCTGGCCGGCGCCCTGATTCACGAACCGAGCCTGCTGATCCTCGACGAACCGCTGACCGGCCTGGATGCGGCCGCGGCGCGCCAGGTCAAGGACCTGCTGCTCACCCACGTGGCGCAAGGCGGCACCGTGATCCTGACCACCCACATCCTGGAAGTGGCCGAACGGCTGGCGCAGCGCATCGGCATCATCCGCGCCGGGCGCCTGATCGCCGAAGGCACGCTCGACGAACTGCGCGCGCGCACTCAGGGCGGCACGCTGGAAGACATCTTCCTCGAACTGACGGGGCCGGCATGAGCCTCTTTCCGCGCCTGCGCGCCGGCAGCGCGCCCTGGCTTGTCCGGCATGAAGCGCGCATGTTCATGCATGGTTTGGGCTTCGGCGCACAGAAGGTCGGGAAGGCGCGCAGCAAGCCGCGCGGCGGCACGATCGTCTTCTGGAGCGTGAGTCTGATCCTCCTGCACGCCGTAGCGCTGGCGATCACCTGGAGCCTGAACAACATGCCGGCGGCACCGGCTGCCAGGGTGTCGATGATCATCACCGGCGCGCTGGGGGTGATCCTGACCTTGATGCTGTCGATGTCGCTCAGGGCCAGCGTGGAATCGCTGTTCGAGCGGGGCGACCTCGATCTGCTGCTGTCCTCGCCGCTGCCGTCGCACACCATCCTCGCGGCGCGCCTGCTGGCCATCGCCATCGGCGTCGCGGCGCCCTTCCTGCTGCTGCTCACCCCCTTGGCCAACGTGGGGCTGTTTCTCGGCCATGCCAACTGGCTCACCCTGTACCCGACCCTGCTCAGCATGGCCCTGGTTGCCGCTGCGGCCGGCATGCTGACCACCCTGGCGCTGGTCAGGCTGATCGGCATACGCCGCACCCGCGTCACCGCCCAGGTGCTGGCGGCATTCACCGGCGCCTTCGTGTTCCTGCTTTTCCAAGGGTTCAACTTGACCAGCCCGGCGGCCCGCGACTGGATCGCCATCCACGTCGGGCCGCTGTTCCAACCCGGTTCGCCGCTCGGGCCGGACAGCCTGGTCTGGCTGCCCGGCCGGGCCATCACGGGGTCGGCGCTGGCGGTATTGGCGCTGGTGGCGGCCGGCGCCCTCGCCTATGCGTCCACCGCCGCCTTCACGCACCGTCTGTTCGTGCGCGGCGTGCTGCACGCCGGCGCCACGGCAGCAGCGCCGAAGACGGTGCGCGCGGCGCCGGCACGCTTTCGCGGCGGCGTCACACGCGCCATCGTGCTCAAGGAATGGCGCCTGATCGCGCGCGACCCGCAACTGATCGCGCAGATGCTGCTGCAGATGCTGTACCTGCTGCCGATGCTGGCGCTCCTGTTCAAGAGCGACACCCCCTCGCTGCCCGCCGTCTCCGCGGCGCTCGCCATGTGCACGCTGTCACTGACGGGATCGCTGGCGTGGCTGATCATTGCGGCTGAAGACGCGCCCGACCTGCTGGCCACGGCGCCGCTTGCCAGCGGCGTGGTGGTGCGCGCCAAGCTGGTCGCGGTGATGACGCCGCCGCTGCTGCTGCTCGCACCGGCCTTCGTCTGGGTCGGCCTGAGCCACCCCGTCGCCGCGCTGCTGATGGCTTGCATCGTGGCCTCGGGCGTGTGCGCGCTTGCGCTGATCTGCTTCTGGTGCGCCAAGCCCGCCGCGCGCGACACCTTCAAGACGCGCGCCAAAGGCAGCGGCGCGCAAACGGCAATGGAAATGCTCTGCACCATCAGCTGGAGCACGCTGGTGTTCACCGCACTGATGGCCGCCATCCAGCCCACGGCGCGAACATATGCGCTGATCGGCGCCGCGGTGGCGCTGCTGGTTGCCGCCGCGGTGCAGGGTGTGGCCTGGGCGCTGCGGCTGCGGCGCGGTTAGACGCCGTTCAGGCGGCTGTTACGCATCCCGTACAGCAGATAGGTGGCGATCGCCACCGTCATCCAGACCGCGAAGACGGTGAAGGTGGTGCGGGACAGGTCCTTCATGATGTACAGGCAGGCCAGCACGCTCAGGGCGGGCACCAGGTAAGGGCCGAACGGCACCTTGAAGCCCTTGGTGGTGGCCGCGCCCAGCTTCTTGCGCATCACCGGCACGGCGATCGAAACCACGATGAACGCGGTCAGCGTGCCCATGCTGACCATGTCCCACAGATAGGTCGAATCGACCAGGCCGGCGACGGTGGCCACCACCAGGCACACCACGATGGTATTGCTGGCGGGGGTCTGGGTGCGCGCATGCACCTTGCGGAACATGGGTGCGATCAGGCCGTCGCAGGAGATCGCGTACAGGATGCGGGTCTGGCCGTAGATCGTCACCAGGGTCACGCTGAACACCGATATCACGGCGCCGGCCGACAGCACCAGCGCCGGCCAGGCCTTGCCGGTGACGTTCTCGAGGATCACCGACAAACCAGCCTGCTGGCCCTCGAACATGCTGGCCGGCTGCGCGCCCAGGGCCGCCACCGCCACCAGCATATAGAACACCGTCACAATGACCAGCGCGGCCAGGATCCCGGCCGGGACGGTGCGGGTCGGATCGCGCACTTCCTCGCCGGCGGTGGCGATGGTATCGATGCCGATGAACGAGAAGAACACCGTGCCGGCGGCCGCCGTCACGCCGGCCATGCCGGCCAGGCCCTTGCTGTTGTCGGTATTAAAGAAGGGATGGAAGTGGCTGGCATCGAAGCCGGAAAAGGCGATCACCACGAAGAAGGTCAGGATCGCCAGTTTGATGAGCACCATGACCGCGTTGGTGGCGGCCGATTCCTTGGTGCCGCGCACCAGCAGGACGCCGCACATGATCACCAGCAGGACCGGCGGCAGGTTGAAGTGGGCGGCGTGCACTTCCAGCCCTGCCTTGCCCGACACCAGCATGGGCGTGCGCAGCTGTTCCGGTATCTGCCAGCCGACCGCGTGGCTGAGAAAATTATTCAGGTAGTCCGACCAGCCGATCGCCGTCGCGCTGGCGGCCAGGCCGTATTCCAGCAGCAGGCAGGCGGCCATGATGAAGGCCGCGAACTCACCCACCGTGGCGTAGGCGAACGAATACGACGAGCCGGAAGCCGGAATGCGGAACGACAGCTCGGCATAGCACAGCGCCGTCAGGCCGGCGGTGATGGCGGCGATCAGGAAGGACAAAATGACCGAGGGTCCGGCCTTGGGCACGGCTTCGACCATCGTGAAGAAAATGCCGGTGCCGATGGTGGCGCCGACTCCGATCATCGTCAGCGGAAACAGGCCCATGGATCGGACCAGCTCGCCAGAATGCTGGCTGCTGACGGCGGCAGATTTGGTGCGGAAAAGCTTGTGGCTTAATGTTTGACTCACGGATTCGTCCCTTGTGGTGGCGCTGTGATAAGGCTAGCGGAATTATAGAGTCAAGCCATCCAACACCGGGTTGAAAAATAAACACCCAATGCTGGAACAAGGAAGTTTAAGTTGCATTTCATATGCATCTTTAAATATAATAGATGCTTTCCAAATTGCAATGTCGAGAGCTTACATGATTTCCGCTGCCAACCGCCCCTACATCGATGCGAGCGTTCCCGTCCTGCGCGAGCATGGCTTGAGCATCACCAAGTCCTTCTACCGCAATATTTTTGCCGAGCTGCCGGCCCTGACCAACCTGTTCAACATGGGCAATCAGGCCAACGGCACGCAGCAGCAATCGCTGGCATCGGCGGTGTTCGCGTATGCCGCCAATATCGGCAACGCCGCCGCGCTGGGGCCGGTGGTCGGCCGCATCGTGCAAAAGCACGTTTCGGTCGGCGTGCGCGCCGAGCACTATCCGATCGTCGGCCGCCATTTGCTGGGAGCGATCGCCGAAACGCTGGGCGAGGCGGCGACGCCGGAATTGCTGGCCGCCTGGGCCGAAGCGTATAACTCGCTGGCGCAGATTTTCATCGACGCCGAAGCGAGCCTGTATGCCAGCGCCGCCATCGAGCCGGGGCACACCCGCGCGATGCGCGTGACGCAGGTGCAGCGCGAAAGCGACGATGTATTGTCGATCCGCTTCGTCCCCGTGGACGGCGGGCCGCTGCCGGCTTTCAAGGCCGGCCAGTACGTCAGCTGCGCGGTGACCTTCGACGACGGCCGCCGCCAGCTGCGCCAGTACAGCCTGTCGGATGCGCCGGACGGCACCAGCATGCGCATCTCGGTCAAGCGCGAAGCGTCCGGCGAGGTGTCGAACTGGATCCATGCGAATGTAAAGGTGGGCGGCGAGCTGCAGGTAAGCCATCCCTTCGGTGACTTCACTCCGGATACCGAATCGAACGAGCCGGTGGTGCTGCTGTCGGCCGGCGTGGGCATCACGCCGATGATCGCCGCGCTCAAGCGTATCGTGCAGGTGCATCCGCAGCGGCATGTGATCTTTGCCCATGCGGCCCGCGATGCCGCCCATCACGCGCACCAGGACGACCTTGCGCAGGTACGCAAGCTGATGCCGAACCTGCACGTGACGATCTTCTACGAGGATAACAACGCACTGATGGACGTGGCACGGCTGCCATCCTGGCCGCGCACCGAAGCCGATGTGTTCATGTGCGGGCCGCTGCCGTTCATGCAGCAGCAGTGGGCGGCGCTGCGGGCCTTGGGTGTACCGGCGGAGAAGCTGCACCGCGAGGTGTTCGGTCCCGAGGCGCTCGACCACCTGCTCTGATCAGATCAGGCGCTTCAACCGCAGCAGGCCGAACGCGGCCACGGTCGAAGCGTCGACGATCTCTCCAGCGGCGATGCGCCGTTCCAGCTCCGCGACCGGCACGAACGCCGATACCAGCCCCTGCTCTTCCGGGTCGAGCGAGCGCTCTCCCTGGGTCAGGCCGGTCGCCAGGAAGACGTTGTAAGCCTGGTTGCAAAAGCCGTAGGCCAGATACAGGCGGCCGGCGTGCGTCACGGTTTCGGCGCGCAGGCCGGTTTCTTCCATCAGTTCCGCGCGCGCCAGCGTGAGCGGATCGGTGCCGCTGTCCCACGACCCCTGCGGGAATTCCCAGTAACGCTGCCCGACCGGGTAGCGGAACTGCTCGACCACGGCCACCGCCCCGTCCTGCACGGCGACGATGACGGCGAAGTCGCCCTTTTCGATAACGCCGTAGATCCCTTCCGAACCGTCGGCACGGCGCACGCGGTCCTCGCGCACGCGCATCCAGCGGTTGGCATAGGCCTCGCGGCTGCCGATGCATTCGATTTCGTCGGCCATCGCATCACGCCCTGAACAGGTTTTTGAATTCGCGCGGCTGCGAGCGCCAGTACTGCGGCGGCGCCTGCACCTGCGCGCCCAATGCCGCTGCGGCATGCCAGGGCCAGCGCGGATTGAACAGCATCGCCCGCGCCAGCGCCACCAGATCGGCCTGGCCCCTGGCGACGATATCCTCGGCTTGCCCCGGCTCGGTGATCAGGCCGACACCGATGGTCGGCATGCCGGTTTCCCGCCTGATGCGTTCGGCGAAGGGCATCTGGTAGCCCGGCCCCAGCGCGATCTTCTGCCGGGGCGAGGCTCCGCCGCTGGAGACGTGGACAAAATCCGCGCCGGCACCGCGCAGTGCGGTGGCGAACGCCACGCTCTGCTCGATCTCCCAGCCGCCCTCGACCCAGTCGGTGGCAGAAATGCGCACGCCGACCGCCATCGATGCCGGCACCGCTTTGCGCACGGCGTCGAACACTTGCAGCGGAAAGCGCATGCGGTTTTCCAGCGATCCGCCGTAACGGTCGGTGCGCTGGTTGGCCAGCGGCGTGAGGAACTGGTGCAGCAGGTAGCCATGGGCCGCGTGCACTTCGATCGCATCCAGGCCGAGCGCGTGACTGCGCCGGGCCGCCGCCGCGAAATCGTCGATGACCTTATGCAGGCCAGCTTCATCGAGCGCGAGCGGCACGGTGTCGTCCTCGTTGTGGGGCAGCGCCGACGGGGCAACGGTCTGCCAGCCGCCCTCGCCGACCGGCACGTTGGCGCCGCCGTCCCAGGGCACGGTGGTCGACGCCTTGCGCCCCGCGTGCGCCAGCTGGATGGCCAGCCGGATCGGCGCATGGCGGCGAATCGATGCGACGATGGGAGCCAGCGCCGCGGCATGATCGTCCGACCAGATGCCCAGGTCGCGTGCGGAGATGCGCCCTTCCGGCGACACGGCCGACGCTTCCAGCGTCAGCAGCGCCGCGCCGGACAGGGCCAGGTGGCCCAGGTGGATCATGTGCCAGTCGGTGGCCAGCCCCTCGTCGGCCGAGTACTGGCACATCGGCGCGATGGTGATGCGATTGGACAGCGTGAGCGGCCCGAGTTCAAACGGTGAAAAGAGTTGGCTCATGAAGGTTCTGCCTTTACTACCATCAGAGCGGCGCGCAGGCCGGTCCGCACATCGGGATTCGGGAACACCACCAGTTCTTCCGGGTGGCGCACGGTGTACACGGTCGCGCCGTCGGTGGCGATGACCTCGCCCTGGCGCAGAGCGGTGAAGTTGTGGGTATCGCGCCCGAGCGTCATGGTAAAGCCCTCCGACAGCTTGATGATCTCCTGGGCCACCTTGTACACATGTGGCGCCGCCTTGGCCTGCATCGGGCGCGCGCCACGCAGCAGGTCCGCCAGCGCGGTGGCGGCGTCGGCAAACTGGCTCAGGTCATTTTCGCCCAGCGTGCCGACCCGGCCCAGCTCCACCGTGCTGCCCATGGCGCCGTGGTGCTCGGCGCTGTAATAGCTGTAGGTGCCGGCCGATCGCGGGTTCATGATGACCGCACCGATACCGGCGCGGCCCAGCCAGTCGATCAGCGTGCGCTGGCCGTGCGGCGCGATCAGCTCCGGCACGATCGCGAAGGTGGGGTAGGCCGAGGGGCGGATCGCGGTGTGCAGGTCGAGATGCCAGCGTACCGGCGCGGCCCCGGCAAAGAAGGCATCGGTGGCGGCGATCATGGCGTCGGCCCGGGCCGCCTCGGCCGCACCGGCCAGCGCGCCGCGCACCGGCCGGAACATGCGGTTCAGGTCGGCGTCGATGAAGCGTTTGGCGGCGCCGATGGCGTCGATATTGCCGACGCAGACCATCAGGTCCACCGCCAGCGCCAGCGGCGCGCGGGCCAGCGCATCGAGCTCGTACGCCAGCATTTCGATCGGGCCGGTTTCGTCGCCGTGTACACCGACCGACACGATGACGCTGTCGCGCCCCGGCTGCGCGCCCTTGACGCTCAGGATACCGCGCGCAGGCTGTTCGACGCGGTAGCCGGCCGCAGCGAAAGCGCCGGCCACGGCGGAAAAATCGGCACTGGCCAGGCAGCGTACCGGTTCGGGCAAAGCCGCCATAACTTATGCCGCCAGCGTGGTGGCGTTGGTCGCTTCCGACAGGGCCCACACGTCGAGCATGGCCTGCTCCAGATCGGCCGGGACGCCGTAGCCTTCCAGCCCCATGACATTGGTGACCAGTTCCACCGCCTCCATCATGTCCGCTCCTTCGCCTGCATGCGCCAGCACCTGCAGCAGCAGCCTTTGCTGGGTGCGGTGCAGGGCCTGCTGGGCATAGCTGCGCAGCAGCTCCTGCGACTTGCCGCGCGCCGGCAGCTTGAGACCGCGTTCAAGCGTGTCGATGCCGGCCTGGGCGCGCAGCGCCATGCCGACCTGGAGGAACTGCGCCAGCGTCATGCCGGCCGGACGCCGCACCGATACCGCCGCGAACAGGAAACCGGCTACCGCCTCGATCGCGTCGACCGCGCGCCAGGCATGGGCAAATGCCGGCGGCAGCGCCGGGTAGCTGTCCGCGTCGGACGATGCCGGCATCATCTGCGCCACCATGTCGGGCTGGGCGAACAGGCCGGTCAGCTCGCTCATGCCGTTGGCGCCAGGCACCGCCAGCACGCCTTCGATCACCGCATGCAGCATCACCCGTGTGCGCGAGTCGACCTTGACCGACACCGCGCGTGGCACGGCCAGGGCGTTCGCGTCGAGCGCATCGAACATCTGCGCCAGGTGCAGTACGGCCCAGGCCTGGCCGAAGGCGGTGATCACCTCGGTTTCTCCGCACTGGTGCTCCTGCGCGAGCTGGCGCAGCATGAGCGGGCCGCAGCGGTTGACCGATTCGTTGGCCAGCACGGTGGCGAGGATCGCATTGGCGAGCGGATGGTCGAGCGGGTTGCGCGTTGCCACCAGCTGCGCCGGGAAGTAGGGCCGCAGCACCGGCTCGGCCCAGGCCATCCCGGTCAGCGGCAAGGCCGCCAGCAGGCGCTTGTAGCGGTTCTTGACGTTGGCAACCACGACGGCCAGTTCGGGCGCGGTGAGGCCAAGGCCGCCGGCCTTGCGGCGCTGCAGTTCCGCTTCGTTGGGCAGCTGTTCGAGTTTGCGCGACAGCGCGCCCTCGGCGTTCAGGCTGACGATCAGGCTGCCGTAGGCGTCGACCACGGCGCCATCGGCCTGGGCCTGCACTTCGCGCACCAGCAGGTGGGTCTGCAGCGTGTTGTCGCGCAGGACCAGGTGTTCGATCTGGCCTGTCATCTCGCCCAGAATGCGGTTGCGGTCCACGGCCGGCAGCTGGCCGGCATTGACTTCGGTGTCGAGCCAGATCTTGACGTTGACTTCGTGGTCCGAGCAGTCCACCCCGGCCGAGTTGTCGATCGCGTCGGTGAACACGTGGCCGCCGGCCAGCGCGTATTCGATGCGGCCGGCCTGGGTCGCCCCCAGGTTGCCGCCTTCGGTGACGACCTTGCAGCGCAGCTGGTTGCCGTCGACGCGGATGTTGTCGTTGGCACGGTCCTTGACCTGCGCGTGGGTCTCGGTGGAGGCCTTGATGTAGGTGCCGATGCCGCCGTTATAGAACAGGTCGACCGGAGCGCGCAGGATGTGGTGCATCAGTTCTTCCGGCGTCAGC
>CAMLIL010000057.1 GCA_946480015.1 uncultured Oxalobacteraceae bacterium
AGCTCCACCACCACCCCGCCGGCGCCATCGGCGCTGACGATGCTGTGCACGTGCAAGGGCTCGCGTCCGCTGCGCTCGAGCATCAGTTCCTGACGCAGGTCGGCGTATTTGTGCGCGGCGGCCTGCTCGCACAGGCTGACCAGTTCCTCGGCATTGAGAAACAGCGAAAACAGCGGCGTGCCCTGCATCGACTTGAGCGAGTTCTCCAGCAGGTTTTCGGCGGCCGCATTGGCGTAGGTGATCAAGCCGCCGGTGTCGATCAACAGCACGGCCGAGGCCAGCAGGTCAAGCCCGGCCAGTGCCGCGCCGGTCTGAGGTGTCAGTGTGGAGGTCATTTGATACCCGAAATTTCGCGCTGCAGCGCTTCGACGTTTTTCTCGGAACGGCTGATGCTGTCGCGCATGTTCGCCACGCGCTCCTGGTATTTGGCGTAGTTGCGCTCGTTACCCTGGCGCTCGGGCTCGCCGTTGTTGAAGTCGCGCCGCAGTTGCGCCAGCTTGCGCTGTTCGCTGCTCAATTCGTCGTTGAGGATATCGCGGCGGTCGTTGTCGCGCGCTTTCTGCTGGGCCGTGTCGACCTTGGGAAATCCGGCCGGCGTCACCGCCGGCGCAGCCGGGTGCGCGCCGGGATTGGGCACCCCGGCCCGCCTGGCCGGCGCGGCGATCGCGCCGGGCACGTTGATCTCTTTGCAGCCGGGTTTATTGGTGTCGGTCAGCTCGCGCCGGCCATTGGCATCGACGCACAGATAGATGCCGTCGGCGCGCGCTTGCGGCAGTGCGCCCGCGCCCAGGCAGAACGCCAGCGCCAGCCAAGCTGGACGCAAATGAAACCCGAATTGCCTCGTTGTTATTGCCATCTGCTTAAGGTGGCGCGCGGTCCGCGCGCAGTGGTGAAATCCAATCCGACTATACAACATCCAATAAAAAACGCGGGGAAAGCCGTGGCTCTCCCCGCGTTTTTTAGTGCTTTAAAACACTTATTTTGTGCACTCTTTGCCAGTCCGTCAAGGGAACTGGCAAAGCCGACAAGGCAAGTGTCAAATCGCTATCGACTCGATTACAGCGAGTAGTACATGTCGAATTCAGCTGGGTGCGTGGTCATGCGCATGCGCTGCACGTCCTGCATCTTCAGTTCGATGTACGCATCGATCATGCTGTCGGTGAACACGCCGCCACGGGTCAGGAACTCGCGGTCTTTGTTCAGTGCGTCCAGCGCTTCTTCCAGCGATGCGCACACCGTTGGGATCAGCTTGTCTTCTTCCGGCGGCAGGTGGTACAGATCTTTCGATGCTGCTTCGCCTGGGTGGATCTTGTTGGCGATACCGTCCAGACCGGCCATCAGCAGAGCGGCGAAGCACAGGTACACGTTAGCCAGTGGATCTGGGAAACGGGTTTCGATGCGGCGGCCTTTTGGATTGGCAACGTGAGGAATACGGATCGAGGCCGAGCGGTTCTTGGCCGAGTACGCCAGTTTCACTGGAGCTTCGTAGCCTGGAACCAGACGCTTGTACGAGTTGGTGCCTGGGTTGGTGATCGCGTTCAGTGCCTTGGCGTGCTTGATGATACCGCCGATGTAGAACAGCGCTTCGTCCGACAGGCCGGCATAGCCGTCGCCGGCGAACAGGTTTTTGCCGTCTTTCCAGATCGACTGGTGCACGTGCATGCCCGAACCGTTGTCGCCAACGATAGGCTTCGGCATGAAGGTGGCGGTCTTGCCGTAGCTGTGGGCCACGTTCCAGACCACATACTTCAGGTTCTGGGTCCAGTCGGCGCGCTCGACCAGGGTCGAGAACTTGGTGCCGATTTCGTTCTGGCCGGCGCCGGCCACTTCGTGGTGGTGCACTTCGACCGGGATGCCCAGCGATTCGAGGATCAGGCACATTTCCGAACGCATGTCCTGGAAGCTGTCCACTGGTGGCACCGGGAAGTAGCCGCCCTTGACGGTTGGACGATGGCCGCTGTTGCCGCCTTCGATTTCCTTGTCGGTCGACCAGGAAGCTTCGTCGGAATCGACCTTGACGAAGCAGCCGCTCATGTCGATCTTCCAGCGCACGCTGTCGAAGATGAAGAATTCCGGCTCTGGGCCGAAGAAGGCGGTGTCGCCGATGCCGGTCGACTTCAGATACGCTTCAGCGCGCTTGGCGATCGAACGTGGATCGCGGTCGTAGCCCTTGCCGTCGGCTGGCTCGATCACGTCGCACTGCATGAAGAGGGTGGTCTCTTCCATGAATGGGTCGATGTTGGCGGTGCTTGGATCTGGCATCAACAGCATGTCCGAAGCTTCGATACCCTTCCAGCCGGCGATCGAAGAGCCGTCAAACGCATGGCCCGATTCAAACTTGTCGAGGTCGAATGCCGACACGGGCACCGTTACGTGCTGTTCCTTGCCACGGGTGTCGGCAAAGCGAAAATCAACGAATTTGACTTCGTTGTCTTTAACCATTTGTAAGACTTCTGCGGCTGTCTTTGCCATGCGTAATTCTCCTATGTGAATGGGGGCTTGCCGATCTCGCGACAAAACTCAGGCAGCATGATAGCAGAAACCATGCCAGTAAAATGACCTTCGGCAAATACTCATTGCAACTTTCAACACGCCAGTGGCACGCTCTAGAATGCGTTTTGAGTACGGTTTTCGACTAACATTGCACAAGATCAACGACGCACCAAAATAGTGCATCACTGTGCCGACGCACCAAACCAGTGCGCCGTGCACCGAAACGGTGTGGGCGCGGACCGGCTGTGCGGGCGCCATATAATAAACTCAAAAAACTGTTTAAGGATAATCCAAATGATTCCAGCAAAAGACATTCTGGCCGTAGCGCGCACCCGGGCCCCGGGCCAGGCCTATGCCGGCGCGGTGACGCCGCTTGAAGCCTACGAATTGCTGCTGGCCGATCCGCGCGTCAAGCTGATCGACGTGCGCACCAGCGCCGAGCGCGACTGGGTCGGCCGGGTCGCCATTCCCCCCGCCCAGCACGCCGCGATCGAGTGGAACACTTACCCCGGTGGTGCACCGAACCCCCATTTCGTGCAGCAGCTGACCCAGACCGCCACGCCGGATGAGGTGTTGCTGTTTTTATGCCGCTCGGGAGTGCGTTCGCGCCACGCGGCCAAGACGGCCACGGAAAACGGCTACGCCCAGGCCTACGACATCCTCGAAGGCTTCGAGGGCGACAAGGACAGCGAGGGCCACCGCAAGACCGTGGGCGGCTGGTGCAAGCATGGCTTGCCCTGGACTGGTGCTTAAGCGCGGTCGGCCGTGGGCTCGTCGGCCAGCAGGGCGCGCACACGCTGGCGCACAAAGTTGATGTGGCTGCGCAGCCCGTAGAGCGCGTCGGCGAACGCCAGTGGAATCGAAATCTGGTTGACCAGCTCCTCGATATCGTCCAGGCGCTTGAGCAGCTGGCTGCAGATTTCGGTACGGCGCTCACCGTGCGCGCCTTCGAGCTCCTGCTCCACCGCGCGCAGCTGGCCGTACCAGCGGTAAATACGCGAGCGGATGCGCCACACATACAAGGGCGGCACGATCTTCGACAGCGGCAGCAGCAGCGCCGCCAGCGCCACCACCACGACCCACATGCGGTCGAAGAAATTCGCCAGCCAGAAATTCATATAGCGCTGCAGCAGCGGCGGACCATCCTTGTAAAACTTGGCGGCCTCCCCCGCCACCGGAATTTCGGTGTACTTGGGCGATGGAAACTGGCCCTGCTGCTGGAACCAGCCGGTGCCGCCATGAATCTCGGCGGCGGCCTGCACGAACAGGTCGACCAGCGCCGGATGCAGGCGGTCGGTGGCCACCAGGGTCGCGGTCGGCGCCACCAGGTGGTAATCCTGCGCCGGCAGGTCGCGCCCGACGTCGACGATCCCGCGCGGCAGCACCACGTGCGACATGAACGGCAGGCGGCGCGTGTAGGCTTCGGCCTGGGCGAAATCGAACAGCTTGATCCCCGGCGTTTGCAGCAGCATCTGCACCAGCAGCGCGTCCGGCCCGGACGAAAAGACCAGCGCATCGATGCGCCCTTCCAGCAGCTCGACCGTGGCCGGGGTGTTTTCCAGCGCCCCGATGGTCAGTTCCGACGGCGCCACCCCGTTCAGGTCCAGCACCTGGCGAAACAGCTTGGGCACGCCGGTGCCTTCCGGCCCCAGATTGACTTTCAGGCCCCGCAGCCTGGACAGCTGTTCGACCGCCACCGGTTCGCGCATGAACAGCCACACCGGCTCGGTGAACAGGCTGCCCAGCGAAACCAGCTTTTTGCGCTGCGCCTCGCCCGGCTCGGTCGAGCCGCTCTGGACGAAGGCGATATCGACCTTGCCTTCACTGAGCAGCTGCAGGTTTTGCTGCGAGCCGAGCGAACGCCGAATCGTCACCTTGATGCCGTGCTTGGCCAGGCGCGCCGCGTATTTTTTGGCAAATTCGTCGTAGGCACTGTTTTCCTGCCCCGCCGCGAGCGTCACCTGGCGCGGCGGCGCCGGATCGACAATCAGATAGGCCAGCGCGCACAGCACCGCGATCGTGGCGATCGTGGGCCCGGCGGTGGCGAGCAGATCCCGCACTGAAAATTCGGTGAATTTGCGGATCTTGGACATGGCGCGGTCAAATGGTTTCATGGCTTGAAACAATGCCAATAAACCGGCCGGCGCGCAAGTGCGCCGCGATGTGGGTTGACGCCGAGCCGGCGGAACGATCAAATGGCGCTTTTCCTGGATCGAGAGCCCAATGAAACGTCTGACCGCCCTGTTCGCCTGCCTCGCGCTGGCCGTTCCCGCCACCGCCGTCACCCTGTACGACGGCAAACGCGTCGCCGCCATCGTCCACCAGGACCAGCCAACGATGGCGCTGGCGGCGTCCCTGCTGGCGCGCGACCTCGAAGCGCGCTCCGGCCTGAAGCCGCTGGTATCGACCCGCCTGGCCGATTGCGGCGACGTTTGCGTCGTCATCGCCGTGCACGACAGCGCCCTGGCGCGCGCGCTCGCGCCAACGTCGGCACGCGTGTCCTTGAAGGGCCAGTGGGAACGCTATGCGCGCGTGGTGGTGCGCAGAAAGCCGAAGCAACGCATGCTGCTGGTGGCCGGTTCCGACCCGCGCGGGGCGGTGTGGGGCGTGATCGACCTGAGCCGCGAACTGGGCGTGTCGGCCTGGGAATGGTGGGCCGACGTGGTGCCGCGCAAGGCCGAGCGGCTGGTGGTGTCCGACCATACCCGGCTGTCGGCGCCGCCGTCGGTCCAGTACCGCGGCATTTTCCTCAACGACGAGGACTGGGGTTTGCAGCCGTGGGCCGCCAAGACCTACGATCCGGAACTGGGCGATATCGGCCCGCGCACCTACGCCCGCATCTACGAACTGATGTGGCGTCTGAAGGCCAACACCATCTGGCCGGCCATGCACGACGTGACCAAGCCCTTCTACCAGATTCCCGGCAATGCGAAGACGGCGCGCGACTATGCGATCGTGGTCGGCACCTCGCACGCCGAGCCGATGATGCGCAATAACGTGCGCGAATGGGGGACGCAGCGCGGCCCGTTCAACTTCTTCACCAACCGCGACGCCATGCTCGGCTACTGGCGCGAGCGCATCGAAGAAACCCGCAAGGACGACACCATCTATTCCGTCGGCGTGCGCGGCATCCACGATTCGGCCATGGAAGGCGCGGCCACCAGGGAGCAGGCGCGCGACGGCCTGGCCGCCGCCATTGCGGCCCAGCGCACCTTGCTGGCCTCGGTCCTGGGCCGCCCGGCCGAGCGCGTGCCGCAGGCGCTGACGCTGTACAAGGAAGTGCTGGATCTGTATCAGCTGGGCCTGCCGGTGCCGGACGACGTCACCCTGGTCTGGCCGGACGATAACTACGGCTACCTGCGCCAGCTCAGCAACCCGGCCGAGCAGAAACGCAGCGGCGGTGCCGGTATTTACTACCACCTGTCGTACTGGGGCCGCCCGCACGACTACCTGTGGCTGGGCACGACCCACCCGGCGCTGGTGCGCGAGCAGCTCGAACGCGCCTGGCGCACCAAGGCGCGCAAGCTGTGGATCGTCAACGTGGGCGATATCAAGCCGGCCGAGTACCTGACCCAGTACTTCCTCGACATCGCTTTCGACCAGCGCGTCGGCGCGCAGGCTCCGCGCGCCCATTTGCGCGACTGGGCCGCGCGCCAGTTCGACCCGGCCCACGCCGACGCGATCGCGGCGCTGATGACCGGCTTCTACGACCTGGCCTGGGAACGCCGTCCCGAATTCATGGGCTTCGGCCAGACCGAGCCGACCACGCCGAACGGACCCAATGCCTACCTGCGCACCGGCGGCGAAGAAGCCGAACGGCGCCTGGCCGCCTACGCGGCGCTGGTGGCGCGCGCCGAACAGCTCGACGCAGCGATGCCGCCCGACCGGAAGGACGCCTTTTTCCAGCTGGTGCTCTACCCGGTCCGCGCGGCCGCCCTGCTCAACCAGCGCATCCTGCACCGGGCAATGGGCCGCGATGCCGCCGCGGCGCAAGCGGCGCTGGTGGCCGACACGGCGCGCTACAACGCCCTCGGCGACGGAAAATGGAGGTACATGATGGATCTGGCGCCGCGCCGCCTGCCCGTATTCGGGCCGGAGAACCCGGTGCCGGCGCCGCCTGCCGCGGCGGGCGTCGGCCAGGTGATTTCCCTGCGCGCGGTGGACGCGCGCAGCCCGGGCTGGGAAACCGTGCCGGGACTGGGCAGCCGCGGCGCATCGCTGCGCAGCCTGTTCGAACCCGGCAAGAGAGCGGCCACGCTGGAGTACAGCTTCACCATGGCCGGCGGCGGCAAGGTGGAGATCGTCGCGGTGCCGGTACTGCCGCTCAACGGCGGCGACCAGCTGCGCATCGGCGTGAGCATCGACGGCGGCGCCGTGCAGACGCTGAACTATGCGACCGTGGGCCGCAGCGAGGAATGGAAGAACAATGTGCTGTCGAACAGCGCGCGCCGCACGATCACGTTGCTGCCATCGGAATCAGGCCGTCACACGGTGCGGATCACAGCGATCGATCCGGGCTTCGTACTCGACCGCATCGATGTGAAGGCCGACGGCGCACCCGACTACTACGGCGCGCCGCCGCCGCCGAAGTAACCGGCGCACCACCGCCGCCGTCCTCGCGCATGCGCGGGACGGCGAGGTGAAACTAGCGCACGCAGGTCACCGCCTTGGGATCCTGCGGCGGCTCGATCATCGGCATCAAGGTCGGCGCGAGGGTGGCCAGCAGCTGGGTCGGCAGCGCGCTGGTGAAGTCGTACTTGCCCGACTCGGGACCGTGCACATACGCGGTCATACTGCCGAAGAACCGTTCGCCGATATTGAAGACGAAGGTCGCCGAACGGTTCACAAAGCGCGATTCGATCACCGCGCCGCCGCGTGCGTACACTTCGAAGCGCTGGTCGCCGGTACCGGTCTTGCCGCCCACGGCGACGATCTGCCCGTCAGCAAGCTTGAACGCCGTCTTGACGCGCTTGGCGGTACCGTCCGACACCACGCCGCGAATTTCGTTGGCGGTCACGCGCGCCACCTCGGCCGAGATCACCCGTTCAGCCTGGCCGTTCTTGCCATTCTTGACCAGCGTCTCGTACGGGGTGTCCTTGGCGAAGTGCAGCGAATCGACCCGCTCCACCTGCTTGCGCACGCCGCCGTTGACGACGATGCCCATCATCTCGGCCAGCGCCGAAGGACGGTCGGCCGAGGCACCCAGCACGGTCGCATACGACGGCACCAGCGAGTCGAACGGATAGCCCATCCTCTTCCACTGCGCGTGGATCTTCAGGAACGCTTCCACCTCCAGCAGGCCGGCGATGCGCTTGTCCTGCGCATGCTTGCGGTGCGTCTTGAACAGCCACGAATAGACATCCTGGCGCTCCTTGACGCTGGCGGCGATCATCTCGTCGTAGCCGGCCTTCGGATGCGCGCGCAGGTAGCCGACCAGCCACATTTCAAGCGGATGCACGCTGGCCAGGTAGCCGCGGTCGCCCAGCGACATGTTCGCCGGCGAATACTGCTCGTACATCTTGGCGCTCTTTTCTTCCGACACTTCGTTGGCCGAGTCCAGGTTCTCGTCGAGGAAGGCGCGGAACTGCTCCAGGGTGGCGTCCGGCGCAATGGTACGGTGGATGTTGGCAAGCCGGGTCGGCGTCTGGCGGCGCGATTCGAGCAGGGTCCTGGTCGCTTCCTCGGGCGTTTTGCCTTTGTACTTGGCCCAGAATTTATTCAGGAACTCGGTGCCCTCGCGGTCGGCGAAGCGGCTCAGGTATTCGCTGCGGCGCGGATCGTCGGCGTTGGCCAGCAGCGCGGCCGAGGAGCCGGGCAGCTGGAACATGTAGTAGCGCACCACGTCGCGCATCATGCGCACGAACACCAGGTTGGTCGAATTGCGCAAGCCTTCGCGCAGGGTCAGGATGCGGGCGTTATCGAGCTTGCTGAAGTTGCCGAAGGTGAGGATGCCGCCGCCGGTGAAAAACGCTTCGCCCGGATTGCCCGAGTACTTGCGCTCCATGGCCGCGTTGAGCATGTCCGGCAGGCCGCGCTGCTCGGCCTTCGGCAGCGCCATGAAGTAATCGATGCCCCAGCGCGACAGATGGTCTTTCGGGTCGACCGTGATCTTCGACAGCTCCTCCACCGACTTGGCCGAATAGCGCCGATGCAGCTGGTCGACGATGTCGAGGTAGGTGATCAGGGTGCGCAGCTTGGCGGTCGAACCCAGGTCCAGCTTGGCGCCATCGTTGATATCGAGCGGCTGGTCGTAGTTGTCGGTCTGGACGCGCAGGTAGTTGACCTTGTCGCCGCGTTCGAGCAGGGTGAAGCTGTAGACCACGTTGGCCGGGTCGCCGTTGCCCAGCATGCCCTTGCCGGTCAGGCCGGCCGCTTCCGCCTTGGCGGCGTCGCGCAGGTCGCGCAGCTTGGCGGTGACGGCTTCCTGCACGCGCGAGTCGAGCGTGGACACCACCGACATATCCAGGCGGTCGAGGTTATACAGGCGGTTGTCGCCCAGCAGGGTGCCGAGATGGGCACGCACGGCGTTGGCGGCCTTGCGGCTGACAAAACTGTTCGCTTCCGGCGGCAGTACGCCCGAGGCGGTCGACGGATGCAGCTTGACGCCGAGGGCGGCGTCGCGCAGCTGCGGCGTGATCACGCCGGCCTGGGCCAGCACGCGCAGGTGCACGTTCGACAGCTCTTCCAGATCGTCGGCGCCGGCGCCCAGGTAGTGGGCCGGACGGCGCTGCGCGATCATCAGCGACAGCGCCTGCTTGTAGGCCAGCGCGGCCTGCCGCGAGGTGATCGGCCCTTGCAGCTCCTTGTTCACTTCGGCGAAATCGCGGCCATACCAGACCCACATGCCGTCGCCGATGCCGTTGACTTCACCGTAGCCCGGCTTGGCCGACAGCGGCACCGTGTTCAGGTAATCGACCACGATCTTGCGGCGCGCGTTGGTGGTGTCTTCGCCGTCCTGATAGGCGCGCAAGGTGGCCGAGACCATCTGGCGCAGTTTTTCCGACAGCGAGCCGGTACGCCCTTCCGGCGAATGGCGGTACTTTTCAATCTGCGTGGCCAGCGTGCTGCCGCCGGCCGAGCGGCGGTCGCTGCCGCTGAAGATGTGCAGCGATTTGTCGAACACCGCCTTGCTGAAGCGGTCCCACTCGACGGCCGGATTACGCTTCGGATAGGTCGGATCGAGCAGCTCGCGGTTTTCGATGAACAGCAGGCTCTTGACCAGCAGCGGCGGCGCAGCGTCGAAGCGCTCGTACACGCGCTCGGGGAAGCGCGCCGAGTACAGCGACTTGCCTTTGCAATCGAGGATGTCGAGGCCGGCGCGGGTCTTTTCGCGGTAGGTCGGAAACAGGCCCATGTCGGCCAGTTCCATCATCTTGGGCGACATGCGCGCCTGCGACGAAATGATGAAATCGCGGCTGGACAGGCGCTTGAGGTAGTCGGGCATGCTCGAATAGCCGAGCCGTTCGTCGTAGGGGCTGACATGCGGGAAGCGGATCGCCGTGCTGGCGCCCGGCTCGATGCGGTAGCTGACCTTCGCGGCGATGCCGGCAAAGAACCTGGCCTGCATGGCCGAGGTGCGCGACTCGTGGTAGCCCCACGCGCCCAGCAGCACCAGCAGCATGAGCAACAGCAGCAGCAAGGCCGACGTGAAGCGGCGCTTGCGCGGCGGCGCCACCGCCGGTTCGGGACCATCGCCTTGCGGCGGCTCGGGCGGTTCGGTCACCAGCGACAGATGCGGATGCGGCGCGGTCGACGGTTCGATCCGCTCCGGCGCGTCCTGTGCAGCCGAGGGCCCCATCGACGCTGCCGCCGCGCGCAGTTTGCGCACCGCGCGCGTGACAATCATCGGGCGCCGAGTACTACGTGTTTCTTCCATGATGGCTCAACTGGTCTGAATCGTTCGTAACTGCAATCACTGTGCAACCTTCGCCATCGGTGCAACGGGTTTTCCGAGTGATCGTGTTCAATTGTCTAGCGAATAGTTAATCGAAATCTCACTGGAATCTCACTCCGGATGCCAGTGCTCTCATAGGTATCATTGCACCACATCGGACAGCGGATCACGAGGCAAGGTCCAAGAAAAGTTGATCGCGCGCTTTAATTTTCGCAAAAAAACAACGGCTGAGTACGCCGGTCAAAATTGCCGTGGCGAATCGCACAACGGCTGTTTGCGAAACACCAAGACGAGTGTCACGCGGGGCGATATTCGGCTTTCAGGCGGTCCAGTTCCGCGCACATGGTTTCAAACGCCGCGCCGGTCTGCGCGCTCTCGCCTTTGACGCCCAGTTCGATATGGCGGCGGGTGGTGGCGTCGCCCACGCTGGGCAGGCTGAACACCTTGACCAGCGGGTACTGCGCTTCGAGCGCTTCCATCAGCGGCGTCAGGGCCGCCTCGGCCTGTTCGAACACCAGCACCGCGTGTTCGCTGCGCGCCTCGCGGTGGAACAGCGCGCTGTAGTGATGGTCCAGGACCCAGGCGATCATCGGCCAGGCCATGACGGGAAAGCCCGGCACGAAGTGGTGAGTGCCGACGGTAAAGCCGGCAATCTTGTTGTAGGGATTGGGAATCAGGCCGGCTCCATGCGGGAACTCGGCCATCTTGAGACGGTGCAGGTTTTCCGGCGACTGCAGATCGGCGGTGCTGCCCGCTTCCTGCGCCATTTCGGCGATGCGTTCCTGGATGTGGCGCGCGCCCTCCGGATGCAGCACCAGATCGGTGCCCAGCGCCGCCGCGGCGCACTGGCGCGTGTGATCGTCCGGGGTGGCGCCGATGCCGCCGCAGGAAAACACGATGTCGCCGCTGGCCATGGTCCGGCGCAAGGTGGCGGTGATGCGCTGTGGATCGTCGCCGACGTATTCGGCCCAGGCCAGCTGCAGCCCGCGTTCGGCCAGCATCTCGACGACCTTGGGAAAATGCTGGTCGCGCCGTTTGCCCGACAGGATTTCGTCGCCGATGATAATCAATCCGATTGCCATGGTTGCCCTTTGCCGTTCATGATGTTTTGGCTAGTGTGCCACGAATGCGGGCTTTTCAGCGGCACGCAAGTCTTGCAGTGCCTGCAGGCAGTAGTACTGGAACCACAGGCCGGTGAAAATAAAGATCACCACATACAGCCACAGCGACACGATCGCCAGGAAGGGAAACAGCACCACCGACAGCACCGTGCCGCCGACCCACACGATGCCGGGCAAGGCGCCCAGCGCGCCGGAGATCATGCCGATGGCCTGCAGCGGCAGGCGATGGCCGCGCATGATCGCCGTGCGCTCCTCGGCGCTGGCATGCTCGGCCAGCGCATCGTAGGCCATCACGCGCGCGGTCAGCCAGCCCCACAGCAGCACCTGGGCCAGCAAGGCCAGTGGCGCGAGCGCATATAAAGGCAGGGTCAGCAGCCAGACCAGCGCAAAGATGCCGAAACCGGTCAGGTTGGCCATCACGCTGCCGAGCATGCTGCCGCCCTGCTTTTTCTCCAGCGCCGGATAGTGATTTCTGGTCACGTAGGTGACGATGGCCGGCATGGCGAACAGCCCCATGAACAGCAGCGCGGTCAGGATCATCAGCGGCAGCAACAGCAGCATGGCGAGCAGCGGCACCACCACGGTCTTGAGCGCGCCCATGCCGAAGGCGGCGAGCATGCTGCCGCTCTTGCTGAAGATGTCATGCGCGACGAACTGGGCCTGCAGCCAGTCGAGCAAGGGCTGGAAGCCCAGGTACAGCAGGCCGCCCCACACCAGCAGCGCCAGCACGCAGGGCACGATGGACAGCAGCAGCATCCTGGGGTTGAACTGCGCGCGCAGGGCGCGGCCGTAGGCTAGCAAAACGAAACGGGACATGGCGATGGGCTCAGTGACAAAGCGGGCAGTGTACTAGAGGCGGAACTCGATAGCATGTTGATACGTCATAGACTACAATCGTCAACCTGATGTACCACTTAACAATACCAAGGAACAATATGTCGACTATCACCACCGAATCCGGCCTGCAATACGAAGACACCAGCGTCGGCGAAGGCGCCGAAGCCAAAGCCGGCCAGCACGTGACCGTGCACTACACCGGCTGGCTGCGCAACGACGACGGCAGCCAGGGTTCCAAGTTCGATTCGAGCAAGGACCGCAACGATCCCTTCCAGTTTTCGCTGGGCGCCGGCCAGGTCATCCGCGGCTGGGACGAAGGCGTGCAGGGCATGAAGGTCGGCGGCACGCGCCGTCTCACCATTCCGGCCAGCCTGGGCTATGGCGCGCGCGGCGCCGGCGGCGTGATTCCACCGAACGCCACCCTGATTTTCGACGTCGAACTGCTGGCTGTCTAAGCGAGACCCACGATGAGCTTGCAGGAACAGTTCGCCCAGGCCCAGCTTGATTCGAAGAATCTGCCGGAACGTCCCGACAACATGGCCTTGTTGAAGATTTACGCCCTGTTCAAGCAGGCCTCGGCCGGCGACGCCAGCGGCGAACGTCCGGGCTTCACCGACATGGTGGGGCGCGCCAAGTTCGACGCCTGGGACGCGCTCAAAGGCATGTCCCGGGATGAGGCCATGCAGCAGTACATCGATCTGATCGAAGACCTGAAATAAGCTCGTCGTCCGCGCGAACCGCCGTTTGATTAGCGAACCACCCAGACCTGCGTGGTGGTCGTGCTTCCCACCCTCGGGGTAAGCCAAAGGTTCCTGAGGGCCGCGCCACCGCAGGCGCCCTTGAACACCGAAGCCATGTATGACTTGTTGATCGTTACCGTGCCGAGGTTTCCGGTCCGACCGGGCTGGACGTCGTGCTGGCCATTGGCGAAAAAGCGCACGCAGCCGCTGGTGCCGTTGTAACCGTTCAGACGCGTTGTTGTGACCGTAGCATTCGGCTGTTGCGGCGTATGGCTCATGTTGGGACCCGGCAGGGTCTCGGCGCTGGCGTAACCGCCGATACATGCAGCCGCGGCCGCAAGGAGCAAGGCCTTCTTGTTGATGATGTTGGTCATTCCGGCATTCCCTGGTGAGTTGTTAGGCATGCAGTGTCAAACTGCCTGCATAGGTGGCCGTGGCGGGACGGAAGTTCCATCCACGGTTTCCATGGGAATGCCGGCACGACCCGGCGCAGCACGCCGGGTAGCGCGCCTGCCCTTAGTTGGGCGGATTGAACACCTTGCGCATCTTGTCGGCCACCTTGGCCTTGATCGCCGCGGCGAACGCGCTCATCGGAAAGCCCAGCCGAATCGACATGTGCGCCTGACTCGGCTCCAGCGTCAGCGCCCCCTGCACTCCGCTGCGCTCGAAGCGCAGCACATCGCCATCCCAGCGGCACGCCAATCCATATTCCCCGGCAATCTTGTCGGCGACTTGCTGCGCGGCCGTGCGCGCGTGGTCCGGGCTCAGTGCATGTTCCTGCACGATGCTGATGGCGGTCATGGGGCTCCTTTCAAATGAAGGCGGCATGATAACGCATCGGCCATTTCCATAGGCAGGCGGATATTGCTTCATTATAATGAGGCAAGTCCACAAGGAAGCCCTATGACCTCGATTCAGCTGATCGCCGCCATTCTGTTCGGCCTGGCGCTGGCCCACACCTTCGCTGCCAAATCCTTCGGCAAGCTGGCCGGGCGCTATCCGCGCCACGCCGGCCTGTTCCATTTTCTCGGCGAAGTCGAAGTCGTGTTCGGGCTGTGGGCCTTCGTGCTGATCATTGCCATGGCCATCGTCGCGGGCGGCCACAGCGCCATCGACTACGCCGAGTCGCGCACTTTTACCGAGCCGCTGTTCGTCTTCGTCATCATGGTCGTGGCCGCTTCGCGGCCGGTGCTGGAAGCCATTCGCGCCGCGATCGCCGCGATCGCTCGCCTGGCCCCGCTGCGGACCGCACTGGTGCAGGCGTGGCTGTGCCTGGCGCTGGTGCCACTGCTCGGCTCCTTCGTCACCGAGCCGGCCGCCATGACCCTGGCCGCACTGATGCTGGCGCCCACCGCGTTTCGCAAAGACATGCCGGAATGGCTGAAATACGGCGCGCTCGGCGTCCTGTTCGTCAATGTCTCCATCGGCGGCACCCTGACCTCCTTCGCCGCGCCGCCGGTGCTGATGGTCGCGTCCACCTGGCACTGGGACAGCCTGCACATGGCCGGCACGTTCGGCTGGCGCGCCGCCGTCGCGGTGCTGGTCAACGCGAGCGCCATCACCTTCCTGATGCGCAAGCACATCGAGGATGCCGCACCCAGGGGCAACGACGTGCCCCTGCTGGTCAGCGCCATCCATTTGATCTTTCTGGGCGGAGTCGTCGGCTTTGCCCACCATCCCGTCATTTTCATGGGCCTGTTCATGTTCTTCCTGGGCTTTACCAAGGCCTACGAACAGCACCAGAGCCCCTTGATCCTGAAGGAAGGCTTGCTGGTCGGCTTTTTCCTGGCCGGTCTGGTGGTGCTGGGCGGCATGCAGCAATGGTGGCTGCAACCGATGGTCTCCAGCCTCAGTCCGCACGGCCTGTTCTTCGGCGCCACGGCGCTGACGGCCATTACCGACAACGCCGCCCTCACCTACCTGGGTTCGCTGATCACCGGCCTGTCCGACCAGTCCAAGTACATGCTGATGGCCGGCGCGGTGGCTGGCGGCGGCCTGACCATCATCGCCAACGCGCCCAATCCGGCCGGCGCGGCCCTGCTGCGCGACGGCTTTGCCGATGGATCGATCGGGGTCGGCGGCCTGCTGGCCGGCGCCCTGCTGCCGACCGCGATGGCGATGGCGATGTTCCTTGCATAGGCGACAATTCTGCGCCGGCCTGCCGCATTTGCTTATGTAGATTGTGTATAAGCCTGAATTGTGGGAATAAGCGAATTGCCTTAAAATACAGTGCTTTGCTATGCTCAGCGGCGCTCTGCGCACTATCCACGCCGCATCTTTCACTGATAGGACTGTTATGACCCACGTTGTCACCGAATCGTGCATCAGCTGTCGTTATACCGATTGCGTCGATGTATGCCCGGTAGATTGTTTCCGGGAAGGCCCGAATTTCCTCGCCATCGATCCGGACGAGTGCATCGACTGCGCCGTGTGCGTGGCCGAGTGCCCGGTCAATGCGATCTACGCCGAGGAAGATGTGCCGGCCGACCAGCAGCAGTTCATCAAGCTCAATGTCGAGCTGGCGCGCTCGTGGCCATCGATCACCAAGACCAAGCCGGCCCTGCCAGAGGCTGAGCAGTGGAAAGACGTCAAGGACAAGCTGGGTCAGCTGGCTCGTTGAGTTTGCCTTAAGAGGCTGTTTTGCAAGGAGCTGCGACAACGCATGCTCCTTTTGAAACAGCCTCCAAGAGCGCGGCCCGGCTGGCGGCCGGGTTGCGCGCTCCTGCCCGACTCTTCCCGCCGCGCGCCGCCGCAGTACCGCACCACCCTACCCATATCAACAGGAAGTAAGCGCATGACCATCATCGCCAACCATGAAGCAGGCAGCGTCGCTGCCAATAGTTCTTTCGCGGGCGCCATCGACACCGACGCCGTCATCATCGGCGCCGGTCCGGTCGGCCTGTTCCAGGTCTTCGAACTGGGTCTGCTGGAGATTAAGGCTCACGTCATCGATTCGCTGCCGGCGGTGGGCGGTCAATGCGTCGAACTGTACCCGGACAAGCCGATCTACGACATCCCGGCCGTGCCGGTGTGCACCGGCCAGGAACTGACCGACAACCTGCTCAAGCAGATCGAGCCGTTCGAGCCGACCTTCCACCTGGGCCAGGAAGTGACGACCGTGCAGCGCCGCGAAGACGGCCGCTTCAACGTCGAAACCTCGCTGGGCACCCAGTTCATCACCAAGACCATTTTCATCGCGGCCGGCGTGGGTTCGTTCCAGGCCCGCACGATCAAGGTCGACGGCATCGACAAGTTCGACAACTCGCAGCTGTTCTACCGCGTCAAGCAGCCTGAACTCTTCGAAGGCAAGAACCTGGTCATCTGCGGCGGCGGCGACTCCGCCCTGGACTGGGCCCTGAACTTCGTCGGCAAGGCCGAATCGGTCGTGCTGCTGCACCGCCGTGAAGACTTCCGCGCCGCGCCGGCATCGGTGGCCAAGATGAAGGCCCTGTGCGACGCCTACGAAATGCAGCTGATCATCGGCCAGGTCACCGGCTTCGATGAAAAAGACGGCAAGCTGTCGGAAGTGAAAGTCACCGGCGCCGACGGCGTGACCCGCCGCGTACCGCTGGACATGCTGCTGGTGTTCTTCGGCCTGTCGCCAAAGCTGGGCCCGATCGCCGAGTGGGGCCTGGACATCGAGCGCCGCCAGCTGAAGGTGATGGATACCGAAAAGTTCGAGACCAACGTGCCGGGCATCTTCGCCGTGGGCGACATCAACACCTACCCAGGCAAGAAAAAGCTGATCCTGTCGGGCTTCCACGAAGCCGCGCTGGCGGCCTTCGGCGCGGCGCCGTACATCTTCCCTGACAAGAAGATCCACATGCAGTACACCACCACCTCGCCGAAGCTGCACAAAATCCTGGGCGTGGAAACGCCGGTTTTTGACTGATAGTTCATCGAGAAACGCGTTCAGTAACTCTCACGCAACGAATGCCCCGCTGGTCGGGGCATTTTTATTTTGTGTTAGGTAGCTCATGTTCAGCTCGCGGCGATCCGTGATAAAACGTACCTTATGACCTGGATTCCCCTCACTCCGAATACGGCCTCATGAATTATTTCTGAACAGAACCCAAAATTGCAGTCGGGACTGAAAATTCGCCTATAATAAAACGGCGCACCTGTCATAAAATCGATTGCAGGGCAACGATCTTCATCAAGGAATATGTATGCTTTATCAACTCCACGAGATGCAACGCTCATTCCTGACGCCACTGATGCAGTGGGCCGATGCCTCATCCAAACTCTTCTCCAATCCTGTCTCGCCGCTGGCGCACACCCCATTCTCGCAGCGCATCGCCGCTGGTTACGAGCTGATGTACCGGCTGGGCAAGGATTACGAAAAACCTGCGTTCGATATTCACGAGACCACCGTTGACGGCGTCACGGTTGGCATCATGGAACGGACGGTCGTCAACCGCCCGTTCTGCAAGCTGTTGCACTTTAAGAAAGACTTGAGCGAGGCTCAACTCGCCGAGCTGGACCAGCCTACCGTCCTGCTGGTGGCCCCGCTGTCGGGCCACCACTCCACGCTGCTGCGCGACACCGTGCGCGCGCTGCTGGTCAAGCACGACGTGTTCATCACCGACTGGACCGATGCGCGCATGGTGCCGCTGACGGAAGGCGCCTTCCATCTGGACGATTACATTTTCTACGTGCAGGACTTCATCCGCCTGCTCGGACCGGACGTGCACGTCATTTCCGTGTGCCAGCCGACCGTACCGGTACTGGCCGCCATTTCTTTAATGGCCTCTGACAACGATCCCAAGCTGCCCAAGACCATGACGATGATGGGCGGCCCGATCGACCCGCGCCGTTCGCCGACGGCGGTTAACGATCTGGCTATTGAGAAAAGCTTTTCATGGTTTGAGAACACCGTGATTTATTCGGTGCCGGCCAACTACCCCGGCTTCGGCCGCAAGGTGTATCCGGGCTTCCTGCAGCATGCGGGGTTCATCGCCATGAATCCTGGCCGTCACGCGCAAAGTCACCGCGAGTTCTACAACCACCTGGTGGCGGGCGACGACGAGCCGGCCGAAAGCCACCGCAAGTTCTACGACGAGTACAACGCGGTGCTGGACATGCCGGCCGAGTACTACCTCGACACCATCAAGACGGTGTTCCAGGAATTCCGCCTGCCGATGGGCACGTGGGTCGTGGGCGGCAAGCCGGTGCGTCCGCAGGACATCAAGACGGTGGCGCTGTTCACCGTGGAAGGCGAACTGGACGACATCTCCGGCGCCGGCCAGACCCAGGCGGCGCATGACCTGTGCAGCGGCATCCCGGCCAGCATGCAGCAGGACTTCGTGGCGCCCGGTGCCGGCCACTACGGCATCTTCTCCGGCAAACGCTGGCGCGACATGATCTGCCCGAAGATCGGCGAGTTCATCGAGAAGCACCGGTAAGCATGGTCGACTAAAGAATGCCGCAGCGATGCGGCATTTTTTTTCGCGAGCCGCACGGACTATAATGCTGCTTTGCGCTTTTGCCAGCACCGTGAAAACCCTCGCCGATCAGATCGAAGACCTGCTGCCGCAGACCCAGTGCACCAAGTGCGGGTATGCGGGCTGCCGGCCGTACGCCGAAGCGATCGCGGCCGGACAAGCCGGCATCAATCAATGCCCCCCCGGCGGCATCGAAGGTGTCGGGCGCCTGGCCGGTTTGCTCGGCAAACCAGTCATTCCGATCAATCCGGTCAACGGCATCGAGCGCGCGCGCGCGGTGGCGTTCATCGACGAGGCGCTGTGCATCGGCTGCACCCTGTGCATCCAGGCCTGCCCGGTCGACGCCATCCTCGGCGCGGCCAAGCAGATGCACACGATTCTCCCGACCCTGTGCACCGGCTGCGACCTGTGCGTGGCGCCCTGCCCGGTCGACTGCATCAGCATGTCCCCGGTAACGGGCGAACTCACAGGCTGGGCCGCGTGGTCGCAGGAACAGGCCGACGCGGCGCGCGAGCGCCACGATTTCCGTACCGCGCGCCTGAAGCGCGAGCGCGAGGAGAACGATGCGCGCCTGGCCGCCAAGGCCGTCGCCAAGATGAAGGAAGTGCTGGCCGAAGAAACCAACACGCCGGAAGAACTGGCCGAAAAAGAGCGCAAGCGCGCCATCATCGCCGCGGCGATGGAACGGGCGCGCGCCAAGGCTGCCGCCGCTGCGCCACCCAAGAACGAATAAACGCATGAATCCCGCCAAACGCCTCGAAATCTTCCAACGCTTCCGTACCGCCAACCCCAGCCCAAAGACCGAGCTGGAATACACCACCCCATTCGAACTGCTGATCGCCGTGCTGCTGTCGGCCCAGGCCACCGACGTCGGCGTGAACAAGGCCACGCGCAAGCTGTACCCGGTCGCCAATACGCCGCAGGCGATTCTCGACCTGGGCATCGATGAACTCAAGAGCTACATCTCGACCATCGGGCTGTATCCGACCAAGGCCAGGAATGTCATGGCGACCTGCCGGATTCTGGTGGACCAGCACGGCGGCGAAGTGCCACGCGACCGCGAATCGCTGGAGGCGCTTCCCGGCGTGGGCCGCAAGACCGCCAACGTGGTGTTGAATACGGCCTTCGGCGAAATCGCCATGGCGGTCGACACGCACATCTTCCGCGTGTCGAACCGCACCGGCATCGCGCCGGGCAAGGATGTGGTCGAGGTGGAGAAGAAGCTGCTCAAGTTCGTGCCCAAGGAATTCCTGCTCGACGCGCACCACTGGCTGATCCTGCACGGGCGCTACACCTGCGTCGCGCGCAAGCCCAAATGCTGGAACTGCATCATCCAGGACCTGTGCGAATTCCGCGGCAAGACGCCCGCGCCGGAAGGGCTGTAATCAGGTCGGCGTGTCGACCTTGTCCCAGCCCGCGTGCTGGAAGCGCACCAGCCAGTTGAGCGCGTGATGGCGCTCCATCACCACATCGGCATCCACGCCGGGCGTCTCGCCGCGCTTTTTCAAACGCTGCTGGCGGATGTGCCAATGCAGGCGGTAGGTCAGATCGAGGGCGTCGAGAATGTCGCTGGCAGGGCGCAGGTCCGGGCCGCGCATCTCGATCAGCGTTGCCACCGTCCTGGCGGCATCGCAGGCCGCAGCCGGGAACGGCAGTTCATCGGCCAGGCCCAGCGCCCACTCCAGCAGGTACAGGCTTTCGTAGCGCCATAAGAACTGCGCGCATTCCTGCTGCGTCGGATTCTCGCGTGCCAGGAAGCCCTTCTCATCTGGCGACAGATACTCCTCCGCCAGCGGCATTTTGCCGAGCAGGGTATCGACGCTCATCGGCTCACTGGAGGCCACCGACTCGGCGCGCAGGGCGACCAGCAGCAGTGCGCGGGCGCGGCCCACCACCTCGTCGCGCTCGCGCAGCGCCAGTTCGTCCTCGCACACCAGCGGCGGCAAGGTGGCCTGCACCTCGATGCCGCGTGCCGCCAGCGCCGCTTCGGTCGCGGCCTTGCGCGCCCATGCCGCCTGCGGGTAAGGCAGTTTGGCCTGCGGATCGGCCTTGCCGTCGGCGGCGCCGACCAGCACGTGGCCATCCGGGTCGGTCACGTTCCCATCGGCCGTGAACAGCACCGCGTTGGCCTGCCTGGCCCAGGCGTGAAGCGCGTCGGTATCGCCAGCCGCGACGCTGATGCTGATGTGATGCTGCACCCGCTGCACGTGCAGGATCACGTGGTATTTGTCGGCCGACATCTGGCCGTCGCCACGCTCCAGGATATAGCCGCAGAAGCCATTCAAGTGCGCCAGCAGTTCAGGATCGGACAGGTCGCGCCGCGCGTGCAGGATGTGCGGGAAGGCCGGCCGCTCGATCTCCAGCCGCGTGCAATACACGTTGAAGAGCGTCGTGTCGCCGGTCGGCACAGGCACCTGGTCCGGCTGCTTGCGCGCGAACAGGCGCTTGAGTTGCCCGATCATCGCTTAGATCATCACCAGGTTATCGCGGTGAATCAGCTCGGCGCCTTCGAGGAAGCCGAGGATTTTCTCGATCTCCGCCGATGGTTTGCGCATGATGCGGCGCGCTTCGGAACTGGTGTAGTTGGTGATCCCGCGCGCAATCGCGGTGCCGTCCTCGGCCAGGCAGGTGATCACGGCGCCACGCCCGAATTCGCCCTTGACCTCGACCACGCCGATCGGCAGCAGCGACTTGCCTTCCTTCGACAGCTTCTGCACCGCGCCGGCATCGAGCACCACCTTGCCGGCGGTGTGCAGATGGTCGCTCATCCACTGCTTGCGCGCGGTGAGATGGCCGGTCTGGGCACTGAGCTGGGTGCCGATTTCCTCGCCGTTGGCCAGACGGGTGAGCACGTCGTGCTCGCGCCCCCAGGCGATGATGGTGTGCGCGCCCGAGCCGGCGGCGCGCTTGGCCGCCAGGATCTTGGTCAGCATGCCGCCACGCCCAAGGCTGCTGCCGGCGCCGCCGGCCATCGCCTCCAGCGAAGGATCGCCGGCTTTGCCGTGCGCGATCAGCACCGCGTCCGGGTCCTTGCGCGGATCGGCGCTGAACAGGCCTTTCTGGTCGGTGAGGATCACCAGCGCGTCGGCTTCGATCAGGTTGGCCACCAGCGCGCCGAGGGTGTCGTTGTCGCCGAATTTGATTTCATCGGTCACCACCGTATCGTTCTCGTTGATGATCGGGACCACGCCCAGACGCAGCAAGGTGGTCAGGGTCGAGCGCGCGTTCAGGTAGCGTTCGCGGTCGGCCAGGTCGGCGTGCGTGAGCAGCACCTGCGCGGTGCCGATGCCGTGTGCGCGGAAGCTGGTCTCGTAAATCTGGGCCAGGCCCATCTGCCCCACCGCCGCGCAGGCCTGCAGTTCATGGATGTCGGTCGGGCGCTTGTCGAAGCCGAGGCGCAGCATGCCCTCGGCGATGGCGCCCGAGCTGACCAGCACTACCTGCTTGCCCAGTGCGCGCAAGGCGGAAATCTGCGCGGCCCAGCGCGCGATGGCGGCATGGTCCAGGCCGCGGCCGTCGTTGGTGACCAGCGAGGAGCCGACCTTGATGATGATGCGGGACGCGGTGTGTATGACGGATTTCATCGTTGCGGTATCGGTCTACGCGGGCGCAGCGCAAGCAGCATCAGGCCGCCCGCCAGTTCGATCCCGCAAACGGCTAGTAACAAACCCTTGGGCAGGCCGATCGCAAACGCCGCGATGAAGCGGCCGGCCGGCTGCGCCAGGATAAACAGTGCTGTGATATCGCCCAGGATCGGCTGGTCGCCGTGCCGTGCCGCGATCAGCGCCAGGGCCGCGGTAGCGAGCCTGATGCCGACATAGATGGCGTAAAACTGGCTGTAGCCGTTCACGCCGATCGGGAATTCTCCCATGACATTGGCCACGCGGTCGGGGTCCAGCATGGCCGTCAGGGCGGCCAGCGAGCACACCATCGCGATCAGGCGCAGCAGCTGCTGGCGCAGCGCCGCCATTGACACGGGCACCGCCAATTTTAATCGAGGATCTTAAAGCGTGGATCGTCCGGATCGATCGAGACGATGCCGCGCGCTTCTTCGGCCATCTGCGTCTCGGCGGCGCGGTGCTCGCTGGTGCGCTTCGCCTCGACGTGCAGGTAGATCGCGTTGACCAGGTCCTGGCAGCCTTCGCGCGAGAGGGCCGAGATTTCGAATACCGGGCCTTTCCAGCCCATGCGCTTGACGAAATCCTTGACGCGCTTCGTGCGCTCTTCTTCCGGCACCACGTCGAGCTTGTTGAGCACCAGCCAGCGCGGCTTGTCGGCCAGCGAAGCGTCGTACTTTTCCAGCTCCTTGACCAGGGCCTTGGCTTCCTTGACCGGATCGACCGTGCTTTCGAACGGCGCCAGGTCGACGATGTGCAGCAGCAGGTTGGTGCGCTGCAGATGGCGCAGGAACTGGTGGCCCAGGCCGGCGCCTTCGGAAGCGCCTTCGATCAGGCCGGGAATGTCGGCGATGACGAAGCTGCGCTCGTGCGACACGCGCACCACGCCCAGGTTCGGGTGCAAGGTGGTGAACGGATAGTCGGCGATCTTCGGCTTGGCGTTCGACACGGCCGTAATGAAGGTCGACTTGCCGGCGTTGGGCATGCCCAGCAGGCCGACGTCGGCCAGCACCTTGAGCTCCAGGCGCAGCTCGCGCCGTTCGCCTTCCTTGCCCTCGGTTTTCTGGCGCGGGGCGCGGTTGGTCGAGGACTTGAAGTGGATGTTGCCCCAGCCGCCCTCGCCGCCCTTGGCCAGCAGTTCGGTCTGGCCGTGTTCGGTCAGGTCGGCGATGATTTCGCCGTTGTTGTTATCGACGATGAGCGTACCGACCGGCATGCGCAGGTAGATGTCTTCCGCGCCCTTGCCGTAGCAATCGGCACCGCGACCCGGCTCGCCATCCTTGCCCTTGTGGACTTTGGAATAGCGGAAATCCACCAGGGTGTTGATGTTGCGGTCGGCCACGGCAAAAATCGAGCCGCCTTTTCCGCCATCGCCACCATCCGGGCCGCCGAACGGCCGGAATTTCTCGCGGCAGAACGAGGCACAGCCGTTGCCGCCATCGCCGCCGATGACTTCGATTTTTGCTTCGTCGATAAACTTCATGAATGCCGCCTTAAAACTAAAAAGGCTCTACCGTGGGCAGAGCCTTTCAATGGAAGGCTTTCGCCTTACAAGTGGGCGCCGCCGGGCGGCGCCGATATTGCGACTAACTTAAGCAGCAACTGCTTCGTTAGGAACAACGGTAACGAACTGCTTCGAGCCAACGCCCTTGACAACGAACTTCACCTTGCCGTCGACCAGCGCGAACAGGGTGTGATCCTTGCCGGTGCCGACGTTTTCACCAGCGCGCACTGGGGTGCCGCGCTGACGAATGATGATGCCGCCGGCATTGATTGCCTGGCCGCCGTAGACTTTGACGCCGAGACGTTTTGATTCTGAGTCACGGCCGTTGCGCGTTGTGCCGCCGCCTTTTTTGTGTGCCATTTAAATACTCCTTGATAGCTGGATAAATCGGGCAAACAGCAATTAGCCGTTGATCGATACGACTTGGATTTCGGTGAAATTCTGGCGATGGCCTTGATGCTTCTGGTAGTGCTTACGACGACGCATCTTGAAAATCTTCACTTTATCGTGACGACCGTGTGCCACAACAGTTACCAGTACCTTTGCACCTTCGACCAATGGCGCACCAAACTTGATGGTGTCGCCCGCGCCTACTGCGAGAACTTGATCGATGGTGATTTCGGAACCAATGTCTGCCGGTATCTGTTCTACTTTAAGTTTTTCGCCAGCGACAACTTTGTATTGTTTGCCACCGGTTTTTATGACCGCGTACATGATTTGAAACCTCATCAAATGTTAAGAGAATCCCCCTGACCGTAGTCCGGGGAACCGCTGATTATACATGGGATGCATTCTTGCGTCAAAACCCATGTTCGAGGCGACGTCCGCGTGGCGTGGGCACAACGACAAGATTGGCGCTGGATTAGCGACGGTTTTCATAGGGAGCAGACAGGCACCGCCGAGTGGGACGGGAAGCAAGCGCTTGTCGTATAATCGCCGCACCTAACGACTACAGCAGGTTTGCCTTGTCCGCCGCCCCATCTCAAGCTCAACAGAACAACATCGCCCAATCGATCACCGCCGACATGGAAGCGGTCAACACGGTGATCCGTGCGCGCCTGCATTCCGAGGTTGCGCTGGTGAACCAGATTGCGGAGTACATCATCAGCGCCGGCGGCAAGCGCATCCGGCCGGTACTGGTTCTGCTTATCGCCAACGCCTACGGGTACCGGGGCGTGGCCCACCATGAGCTGGCCGCAGTGGTCGAATTCATCCACACCGCCACCCTGCTGCACGACGACGTGGTGGACGAGTCGTCGATGCGGCGCGGGCGCCAGACCGCCAACGCGCTGTTCGGCAACGCCGCCTCGGTGCTGGTTGGCGATTTTTTGTATTCGCGCGCCTTCCAGATGATGGTGGGCCTGAACAATATGCGCGTGATGCAAATTCTCTCGGACGCCACCAACGTGATTGCCGAAGGCGAAGTGCTGCAGCTGCTGAACATGCACGACCCGGACGTCACGCAGGACAGCTATCTGAAAGTGATCGAATCGAAGACCGCCAAGCTGTTTGAAGCGGCGGCCCAGCTGGGCGCGCTGGTTTCGGGGGCGAGCGACGCCCAGGTCGACGCGGCCGGCGAATACGGCCGCTCGCTGGGCACGGCCTTCCAGCTGATCGACGACGTGCTCGACTATGCGGGAGATGCCGCGGAGATCGGCAAGAACGTGGGCGACGACCTGCGCGAAGGCAAGCCGACCCTGCCCCTGATCTACATGATGGAAAACGGCACGCCGGAACAGCGCGAGCTGGTGCGCAGCTGCATCGAGCATGGCGACGAGCAGCATTTCGACGCCATCCTGTCGGCCGTGACCAATAGCGGCGCGCTGGACTACACGCGCCGCCAGGCGATGGACGCGGCCGAACGGGCGCGCGCGGCCATTGCCGACCTGCCGGAAAGTGTGTTCAAGGACAGCCTGCTGCAACTATGCAGGTTCGCAGTTGACAGGAACCACTGAGGGGCGTTAACTTAACGTCTGCACAAGATTCTACTACCCGTCGGGGTGTGGCTCAGCCTGGTAGAGCGCTGCGTTCGGGACGCAGAGGCCGGAGGTTCGAATCCTCTCACCCCGACCATCTTCTTGAAGAACCCCTGTCTAAGCGGCCACTGCCGCGAAGCGCTTACTGTGCCGAGCGCTTGCGCCGGCGCACGAGCATCAGCCCCATTGCGGACGCGCCGAACAGTACCAGCGATGCCGGCTCAGGAACCACCATATCATCCATGGCCCACTGGGTTCCGCTGCTGTTATAAATGATCAGCGTATCGATACCGGCCCAGCCCAGTTCTACCCACAGGGGCGTGATGGTATCGAGCACGAACGATGTCGCTGTCGAATACAGCAACTGGCCATTCTGGTATCCCTCGAACGCGATTTCCTGCTCAACCCAGGCGGACGTGAAAAACGCGCCGACGAAATCGAAGGTACCCTCTCCCGCTTTCGAAATCGCCACGGTACCGCCATCGCGGTTATACGCGGTGTTGGTTTGCGAGACGGTGCCCGCCTCATAGCCACTGCCCGGAAATGCGTCCGAGCGGATCGAACTCATATTGTCCCAGTTCAGGCCCTGATAACCGCCTGCGATCGCTTCGGTAAAGTCGCCGGACAGATCGTCGAAGTTAATCACTTCGGCGAACGAGGTGGCGGAACAGACTCCCAGCAACAGGGACAGCAACATCTTCTTCAGCGTCATACTCATACTTTTACTCCGTCAAAATCAATCAGTGAAAGCTGCCGGACGATGGCCCCGCATTAAGGCAAGGGCCATCAACCGGGGTTTAGTGTGCGAGGCTGGAAACTTCAGCGTCGGTTAATGCCGCACCGTAGATGCGCAGATCGTCCATCGATCCTTTGTACGGCGTATCCCACCAGTTCACGCCCAGTGCAAACACGCCGGTGGTGGTGGTGAACACGTTCGGGAAATTCGCGCCGCTGAAACGCTTCACACCGTTGACGTACACGCTGACAGCGCCGGCCTTGACGGTAAATGCGACGTGCGACCACTGCCCGGTCGGGATGTTCATGCCCAGGCCGGCGTCGTACCAGGCCGTTCCCGACCAGAGCATGGTCGCGCCGCTGACGAAATCATGCCCCATCGGCAGGAGGCTGATCCACGAATCGCCATTGCGCGCCCCAAAGAAGGTGGGGGTGAATGCGGTCAGTTGCGCAGGCTTGAGCCACATGGCCACCGTGTAGGTATTGGTCGAGATCAGGCCATTCGGCAGGCGCACACCAGTCGCACCGTTGAAGACCGCGGCGCTGCCTTTCATGCCCGCCTCATAACCCAGGCTGCCTCCGGCGATGTCGATTTTGCTGCCGATGACAGCGCCGGCGCCGAAAGCACCGGTCGAATCGCTCAGGTTGCCATCAAACGCATAGTGGGCAAGCATGCTTCCCAGTTTGCGCACAGTGACAGCAAACGACTTGGCGATCCTCGCGGTACCTTTGGTGATGGTAGCCGTCAGCGTGACAGTCACGTCGCTGGCTGGGCTGGTGACCACACCTGTATTGCTCAATACCGCCGGATTCGACGATGCCCAAGTAATCACGGCACCACGCGCGCCGGTCGTCGGCAGCGTCATATTGCCCGTTACCGCACTGGTGTTGCCCAGACTAAGTTCGTTATAAATCGCGGTGACCACCTGCGCGTCGGTGCGGGGAATCAGGCGGCTGCCGATGACGGCAACGCCTTCACGCGAGGTGGCGGAAAACGTCATGACATAGCTTTTCGACGTTTCGTCCCACTGGTTGAGAAACACGCCTTTAAAGGGCGACCAGCCAGGCAGATTGATCTCGATCTGGTTGCTGCCCACCAGCGTCCAGGTGCCCGATACCGCACCCGTTATCGCCCCGTTCGAATTGAGCGTGATCAGCTGGGATTTCTTGATGGTGGCCGAGATATCCTTGCCGTGATTGACGAACATATAATCGCCGAGTACGAATTCGCGGCGTACTGCCGTCAGGGTTTCATTGGTATTGCGGTACGGCGCCACCACTGGCCAGCCGTCGGCATTCATGAACATCTGGTGCACGCGAATTTCGTGCTGTTCGCCACGCTCGGGAAAGCGGGTGTGAAAAATCAGGAAGTGCTTGCCGGTGGCCGCGTCGTAATAGGCCGAATTGTGGCCGGCGGACACATACCCGGTGCCAATGCCCGTGCCGGCGTCGCCAAGTTTGCGCTCGAACAGGAAATTGCCCATGATTTTGACGCCATAGGGGGCAATCGATGCGTCGTCAAACAGGGGCTTGCTCGGATCGGCTTTGACGTTGGCCATGTTATTACCTTGGGCATCGAAGTACGGACCGTCCGGGGAAAGCGCACGTGCAACGCGCATGTTGTAGCCGCCGGCGGCATCCAGACCGCCGAACGAGGTGAACATGTAGTAGTACGACGTGACAGGGCTGTACATCACGTACGCACCTTCGATCCGGCTGTGATTACCGCCCATCAAGCGCTTGCCGTACCCCTGGCCCGCCAGCGGCATTCCTGTCGCCGGATTCATCTGCATGATAAAGATGCCGCCCGAATACGAACCGTAGATCATCCACAGCCGGCCGCCATTATCGAAAAACACATTCGGATCGACGGTATTCGGATGCTTGAGCGCGTCATATACGGTGCCATCGTAACTGGCCTGGCCCCACATGCCCGATTTAAGGATAATTCCCTTATTAACGTACGGACCTTCGATATTATTGGAGACAGCAATACCCAGGGCCGAGCGCGGGGAATCGCCTTTGCACGCGTTGTAATACATGTAGTATTTGCCATCACCGAGGCGAATAACGTCCGGCGCCCACAGCGTTGTCGTTTGTGCCCACGCGAAGGTTTCTGCCAGTTCGGTATAAACGTTGCTGGAACCGTTCAGGAACAATGGATTGGTGGCGCTGACACTGTCGGTCATTTGCTGCCACTTCATTAAATCCGTGGATTTAGCCGAGGCAAGGTGGGAGCCGAACACATAATATGTGCCGCCGGCCTTGATCACGGAAGGATCATGGACGGAAGCGTTTTGAAACGCTACGGGCGTATAGGCTGCCTGCGCAGCCGCGTTTGTGGACAGCACTGACGACGCCAATACAGCGCAGGCACCCCACAGTGATAAGGATTTATTCAATTTACTCTCTCCATTATAATTATTGTGCGATATACGCACCACCGGTCAAATTATTTTACTGATAATATTCCACAATCGCGGCCGGCCGCTGTCCGGCCAACATAAGGGATGGATATGTTCGATATTGACACTGGATGAGGAGAATGCGCGATTTTTAGCCGTTTTGCAACCGGCATTTGGCGCTCTGCAAAAATAAGAATCGCATAAAACTGTCGATATTTCCAACTGGCAATTTATGCGATTCCAAAATGTCTGCCTAATACACACTTCGCGAAGATTCGGATATTGATCCGCGCCTTATTGATAATGTTTTTTTCCAAAAATACAATTAATCAGAATAAAAGAATATCGCAGCCCCTCAAATCGTTCGATTTGAGGGACAGTCATTTTGCTTGTCGTATGCATACGACATCGCGGCAGGATGCGGGGACGTGTTCGCTCAGTTCAGTTTTGCCACGTCGAGAATTGCCTGGGCAAAGGCCTGCGGCGCTTCCTGCGGCCGATTGTGCGATGCCGCCAGTGAGCAGCCGGTGTTCGTTCCGGGCGGGTTCCCGGCGATCATGTTCCAGTCCCGGCATCGAGGGCACCTCATCTTGGGCGCCGCAGTACCTAGCCGTGTTTCGCCCGGCCGCGCGCCCACCCCTCCCGGATCAGCGACTTCCATTTCGCAAGCTCCGCAATGCGTCGAGCGGAGTTTGCTGCATCCTCCCCGCCTCGCGCAGCAGTTTGTGGAAGTTCTTCAAGCGATCCGGATCGATCTGGTCTCGGACAGCGCAGCCCGGTTCACTGCCGTGCTGGCAATCGTGAAAGCGGCACTCCCTCGCCAAAGCTTCGATGTCGTCGAAGCTGGCCGCTACCGTTTCCGCATCCGCATCGGCCTGCATGCCGCGCAATCCTGGAGTGTCGATGATGCAAGCGCCATCGGCGCACAGGTGCAGCGAGCGTGCGGTCGTGGTGTGGCGCCCACCGCTATCGTCTCCGCGCACCGCGCCTGTTTCCTGCATACCGCCTGCCAGGGTGTTGGTCAGCGTGGATTTACCGGCACCCGACGATCCCAGCAGCACCAGCGTCCGGCCCGCACCGAGCCAAGGCGACAGTGCCGTGCGCGCATCCATGCTCAGGGCATTGATCCGGACAATATCGATGCTGGCAGGCAGGCGCTGGCGCAACTCATCGGTGCGCGCGTCGACCTCGCTTGCCACGTCCGCCTTGGTCAGCACTACCACCGGCGTGACCTCGCTGGCCCGCACAATGGCCACATAGCGCTCGATCCGGCGCGGGTTGAAATCATGGTCCAGCCCCATCACCAGCAATGCTGTGTCGATATTGCTGGCCAACACTTGGCGCTGGCCATCCGACGCGCGCCGCGCAATCTGGTTGTACGGTTCGAGATGCTGCTTGACGCCGTCGGCGCCGAGCAGAACCCAGTCACCCACCGCGAGCGCTGGGCCGTCCACCGCACGCACAGAAAGTGTGCCGCTGCCGTCATGCACGGTCAGCCTGTCGCGGTGAACTTCGGTAATGCGTGCCGGGCACTGGCCGGGCGGAATCTGGCCAAGCTGGGCCAGGAAGAAATTGCTCAAGCCGATGCGGCGCAACGATGCGATATCGATGTCGATCATGATGTGTCGTTCCTGTTGGTCTTGCTCGCAACGAGCGAGCACAGCCGCCACGCAAATGCGCGGGGCACCTTAATGCAGGAAGTCGGCGCCCTTCCGGGGCCTGCGACACACCGGCGCAGCTAACTGGGCCGGTAAGCGGGTGAAAGCCGGGTCAGGCAGCCGACAGGATGACAATGCCCATTGCGTGCATAGTGTTCTCCTGTGGGTGGTTGAATAGTCTAGTCTGATGGCAGGCGGGCTTGAGGTCAAGTGCCAGCGGTCGACGCACTACGTCTGACCGGCTTCGATCACTTCGCGGCTGGATCTCCCCCTCCCACAACACGAATTAACTGCCGCTTTGCTTCGTCCCTCTGCGCCTGCAAGCTATGAAGCTCGCTTTCAACTTCGAGATATGAGTCATCCTTCTCACCACCAACTACTACTGGAGCATGACGGCGAAGCTCTTCCTTTTTTGCGACGATTTCAGCCTCAAGGGTTCGAATCAATGCTTCCAGCTCGCGCTTTCGAGATCGACCTGCATCCGCCACTGCTGCCGCAGGAGCGCATCGTTCCTGTCGAGCTAATTTCAACTGTGCTTCGACCTCGATCACCCGTTTCTGGATATCTGCATTTTGACGCTCAAGGATACCGATTTCCCTCTTGTGTAAATTGTCTGCAACATTCCACACGGCGGAAGCCGATGCGATTGCTCCTACGAGCAGCGCAATTAGATTGGGCTTGAATTTTTCGAAGATGGACCCGTCCATGGAACTTTCGCTACGATGAGTTAAAAGTCGATTATCGCAAAGGGTAGGCGAGGCATATGCGACATTTCCCAGTTGGTTCCCCACTCGGCAGTGAAGCGCTCTGGCACATGAATTGGCTGCTCCTTTACCTGACGCTCAAACAGCTCGGCAAAACGATCGAAAGCAGCAGCTAGCTCTTTCCAAGCCGTATAGCTACTTTTCCTCTTGTGGTACCAAAATAGCTTGCGCCTGTCGTCATCAGACATTAGCTCTGCAGACCACTTTGGCTTGAACAGGTCGTAAATGCTCATTACGGCTTCCTATGCTGTTTCTCGCGCCACTGCCAAATGGTCTTGTCGACACCTCCTGTGCTACGGGCATAATCAACCATGTCTTTTGGATAAACCACTTCATTACGATAACGAATGTCGTCGATATCATACAAGTAGGTGAAAGCAGCGGAGCACATATCCCAATACCCACAATATGGCGAAAATTCCGGCTTTATTGTCTCGTGTGCACCCCAAAAATGCGCCCTGCCTTTCATGGACTTATACCACGCCTTAATATATTTCTCCATCTTTTCTCGACGGGCGGCTGTCTCCTCGCTGTCAACAGCCTCGAGCAAGATGGCGTACGGTTTCTCCCAGTACAACTCATCTGCGTGCGGACGTTCTTCCAAATATAGTTTGAATAACTCCTCAATAACGGCGTCCACCCCGTCAAAATCTGTTCCTCGATTTAACTCCGCCACGCGCGAGATTAAATCTTCACGGCGAAATAGAACACATGCACACAATAAATTCACATAGTCAACATATATATCGATCAGATCATTAAATTGAAACGGAGGACGATAGTCGTCATCCGAAAGTTGATTTAACGACTCAACATATCGTTCATAGGTTTCGACAACCGAAGTTAGACTGGATGCCAATACGCTCATTGGCTCCCCAGCTGTATAGCGCAGCTGAAATTCAAACCACCTCTGTTGAGCAATAAACGAGCGTGTGAAACTCCGAGCTTGCTGGTCGCCGCTCAATGCACAATCTTTTTCTTCTAAAATACTTATCGTTTTGTCAATGTAATTTCTTGTATTTATATATGCAACTTCATTAATATAAGGTTGCCTGCGAATACTATCGAATGAAGGCTTGCTCATTCATTTTCCTTTGACCGGTCTTTCTCGGATTTCATTCAACTTTATACTGGTCTGCCGCATTGTCGATCTCAGTCACCATGAATACATGCGTCGAATAAATGCCATCAGTATTCGCCTGCGTGTTCGGCTCAAATGTCACGTTGCAATACAACAATAAGAAGCGTGTGCAAATTTCGCAGATAGCGGCGCTTTGGCAACGTCAGTCGAAGCGGATGAAGCCTTGGCAAATCTATTGGTTCTCATCCCATTGCCATATTGTTGCACCATAAGTGGGTTCATCGAACTTCGGCATTATTGCGCCCTGCTGGAATAACGCCCGACTATTTTGCCTTGCGGGGGTTAACCAGTAACCCGTGCGCGGACATTCCATCCCACCTTCGACGCGGTTGGGGAAGCTAGTCTGAACCATCGATTCGTTGTCATCGAACTTTCGTGCGTAATCGACGAGATCCTTGGGATACACGATATTTTCACGATAATCAGTATCGTCAAGTCCCAAAAGATACGTATAAGCCGCCGCTTCTATCGCCCAGTACCCGCTATAAGGGCCGAGTTCATCATCTTCAATTTCGAGGTGACTGTTGTGCCACGGACATTTCTCCATACCCGCATACCATTTTTTGACGTAGTTACAAATATCTAGGACGCTCTCCTCATGCGTATCGCGGTAATAGCTATTAATCAAATCACGATACGGTTTATCGTGATACCACTCATCAACGTCATCGCGCTCTGAAAAGAAAGAAAGCAAATCTTCATAGAGAGTATCTGTGCCCGCATAAGCAGGATCAAACATATCCAAGACTCGAGGAAGAAGATCACGCCGATGCAACAGGTAACAGAACGAGATAATTTGGATTCCGCGCTCGTATTCATAGATCTCTGAGAAGGCAAGTGGCGGAAAGTTGACATTTTTCTCAAATTCGCGCACGAGCTTTATCGCTAGCTCATAGGATGAGATCACGTTCTCAAAGTCCGCCCGCATCACATCCAAATCCTCGCCGGCGGTAAACCTCAACATGAAATTATCAAATGTACTATCTGCCATGGCGCCCGACACTAGCTGCCGATCCTCAGCGTCACTCGTTGCGGAGGAAAGCGTTGAACGAAATGCCGGAATTGCTGTTGACACAAAAAAGTCAACCGACTTTTTGTAGGCAGATTCGATCAGGAATTGTTGTCTTCGTTTTTGATGAAAAGCCATGCTGATCTTTCAATTGTTATGCAACTCAACTACGATTCCAACGCTTGGTTGAGCTTGCGGAGCTTTCGATTAACTGCATTTTTCACCTCTAGGGAAGCGCTGATTTATTCATTGAAAGCCCCATCGGGGCAAGCTGAACTGGCACATTAGTGCATCCGAATTTTTCGTGCCCATCATGAAGCAAGCGAGTTTTTCCGAAGCTGAGTTCGCCGGTAAAAAGAAGGTGACGCGGCGCGACCGTTTTCTGGCCAAGATCGAAGCGGTGACGCCATGGCCAGTGTTGGTTGCTGCACTCTTGCCGTACTACCCGAAGGGCGAGCGGCCCGCCCACGATCGCGGTGTGCTGGCCGCGCACGGTCGGACGCAGATGGGTGCTGCAGGCGCGGTACGGCACGCTGCTCGGAATGGCGTCGATCCGGTTGCGATACACCGGCCTTTCGCCGGCACCACGGCGCGCGGCGTGCAGGCTAGAATCGAGCTCAGCCAGTATGGCAGCCTTGACGGCGCATTCGCCCAGCGTGCGCGTCGGTGCGCCATCGGTGTCGGCCTGCAGGGACCTGTCCCTACATCTGACTCAACGACAATCCGGCTTTACGTCATAACCAAGCGAGTAGTAAAAGGTGGCATAGGGCTTCTTGTCGGTCAGTGTCCGATACAGGCGGAAGTTGACACCTTCGACACCAAGGCAGTGCCGCACGATCACCGGCTTGGGCTGTTGCGGTACCACGATTTCGTAAGTGCGCTTGCCCTTCTGCAGAACCGAGGTCATGCCCTCGACGCCAAAAGCGAGCTTGTCGGCGCTGCCACGCTGAGCGGCCACCGGCGCTGTGGTTACATACCCGGCAAATTGAAAGGTTTCCTCGCCCTCCTCCGACGTCAGCGGCGGCGCGTCCTCGTCAATCTTGATCGGCTTGCGTCCGGGCGCTTTTGCACCGAGCCTGAAGCAGCAGGTCATGACCGGCGTATCGACGATGACGTATGGCAGCTCGGTCTTTGGCGGGACGCTGTTAGTACTGACGTGCAGCACGGCGTCACCGCTGTGACGGACATCGACGACATAAAACAATGGCGCATCCGCAGCAGCGACGGCCTGGCCCAACAACGACAGCAATATTGCGCACAACAACTTCATCGATCCTCCAGATTCTCAGTGGCCATCGTCCGACCAGTGCGGCGGATCCGATGCCAATTTTATCACTCCGTATGTTTTTCCAAGGGCGTGCAGGTCGGCGGTCCCGCCGATTACTATGTCCTCGCCCTGCGCATTCTTCACCGTCTTGTCCTTGAAGCCGGTAATGGTCATATCGATGGCGCGGCGCTGGGTATGCCTGCTCGACAAGGCGGCAGGATAACGAATCACATACGCCTGCATCATCGCCCGCGCGGCGGCCCGCGATGCGTTCGCATCCATCTTGCCGGTCGCGTCGCGATGAACCCAATCGATATCCACGCCAGCCATGGGCGGGACCTTATCTGCGGCAATATCTCCATTCGCGATTTTGCAACAGTAATGCATCAGATAGGCTCGCTCCTTTGGGCGATATGTTGCCGCAATCTTGATCTTGATGCCGGCGGCCTTTAAGGCGTCGGTAAAGCTGCCGACCTTTTTCTTAAAGTCAGGGGTCAAAGCATCGATGCTTCGACTGGTCGGGAATTGCGCCTCCCACGCAGCACCACTTAATACCTTTCCGCTTGCTGGCGTCGGATGGGCCACCGCGACAGGATTCCCCTTTGTGCCGCGCTGCGCAGCAGTCCTGGCTTGGCCTTTCGGCGCAGCCGATGCTGCCGCACTCGCGCGGCCCGCGCGATACGGACCAGGTGTGCCTTGGTGCTTTTCCAGCGCCGTTGCAACTTGAATTTTCGGACTAATCAGGGTGACGAGCGCCGATGTCAATGGTGCAGCGAATTCGGCGACCTGCTTCATGCCGCCTTCGACCCGGGCGACAAACACTTGATATGCGGATTGTCCGTGAGGAATGGCTACCTTGCGCGTTTCGCCTTTGCTATCGGTCGCGCCTTTTTTCACGACCTTGTCGCCGCTGCGAATCTCATACTTGAGTCCGGCAATCGGCGCCTTATCGCGGTCACGTAGATTCACTACCAAGTGTTCACAACAGCCGAGATCGTAATCGGCAAATTTGGCCATGTAATCGGACACGCTGGTTCCGAATGCATCTTCGCCGTTGGTGCTGCCGTTCGACCTCAAAAATTGAATGACGCCGGGATGCTTGGTGCTGCCGAAGCCTTTCAAATGCGCCGCTGCAATGATCCCCGATTCAGTCACTTCTACACCACCAATGGTGTCGCCAATATATTTGGCCAATTTATAGCGCTTCATCCTGCTGCACAGAAGGGCAACCCAATCGCGTGCCGCTGCGTCCTGGATAGCCACGCTGCCAAGGAAAACGGCTTTGCTGCTTGCACCGTTCTTTCCGGTCCAGTCACCTGACCAGTCGTACTTGAATTTTCCCGTAAGGGTACGGTTGTTAGACCCATCAGCTTTGTAATAGCCAAGGTCAACGAGCGCGTCCTCGCCAAATTGATATTTTCCGATATAGCCAAATACGTTCTCGATATCGACCTTTCCGCCACCTTCACTGGCAAACAAAGCCGTCAAAAACTCTGTCATCCCCCCTTTGCTCATTTATTTTCCTGCGCATGCGGTGGCGGTTGCGGGATAGCTAGCTTGGTGACGCTGTTCCAGTAGCGCCATCTCGACCTTGTCGGGCTGTCCCAACCACATGGGAGCGCAGCGATCTAACAGCTTGCCGACCATTCTGTTCGTGCTCGGATCGAACAATATTTCCATGGTGGTTGTGTCGCATTGATGCGCTTGGCAGATTGGGTAGTAAGCATATGCCCGCTGGCCCACAGCGTAATAGGTCCCAGTCTCGGTCGGACCGCTAGTCAAACGCGCCAGAAACTTGGTGTTCTTGGCCAGCTGCGGCGCCACCAATTGACGCAATTGACGTTCGAATGCCGCATTATATTTTTTCTCGCCAGGTTCAGTCAGTTCAAACAAGCGTGCCTGGTACTGCAATGCGCTGGATGGAAAAGGCTGGCTGGAGAATGATGGCGCTGGCACGGCCGGCTCAGGAGCTGGCTGCTGTGCGCACGCGGCTTGAATGGCGAACGCAAACGTAGCTATCGAACGCGCGGCCAAGTGTTTATGTAGTGTGATCATCATCTTCGTGTTCATGTGAGTTGCAGTCGCAATGGGAACCTGTACTGGTCGCCGCAATGTCCAACGACCAATCGCCATCACCGGCGAGCACCTTGAATGACTCCCCTTCATTGCCGAACAGACGTGCGGTACGACCATCGCCATCAAGAGTCCCTTCATACACGCTCCCGTCGGCACGTGCCACTTTGTAGGCGACGCCGGCGGCAAGTTCGTCGCTGGAAAACAAGGTCGACAGATCGACCCGATTACTAAAGGCATCAGGCGGAGGAGGCAGGTCGCTAGCTTTGGGCAACAATGGAAGCGCCGCGGTAGCGCTCTGCGGCCCAGCCAACTCCTTCATGCTCGCCTTGAACTCGATCTTACCCGGCCCATGCAGCATGATGTTGCCACCCTCAATTTTCAAGAACGCCCCTTGCG
>CAMLIL010000058.1 GCA_946480015.1 uncultured Oxalobacteraceae bacterium
ACACCATGCCCTGCTCGGTCTTGCTCGGAATGACGGCCGATACGAAGCCGCCACCACCGATGGCCACGTTGTCCCAGGTGTACGCACCTGCACTGCTGGCGGCAAAGGCCAGCACGGCGGCAAGCATCGGCATTGTTTTCAGTAATTTCATTTTGCTATCTCCGGTTGGAATTCTTAGAGCTGCTGCAAACAGGTACTGCCGGGTGCTGCGGGCCTCCTTTTCAAGGCAGGGGTGTGCGAATCCGCGCGCCCTGGCGGCGCGTGAATCAATCCGGATTGTGGTGAGGCGGTGAGGCGGAGCGCTTAGCGCGGCGGGAAATGACGAGGTGTGGCGCTGCGGCGAAGGGACGATGCAAAGCTTGTGAATTTGATCATCATGACTAGTGTCTCGCTGATAGTCGTTTTTATAGCCGGTCCTGCTTGGCCGGACTCTGATTTTATTTTGTGATTATTCACAACGTATTGCAATTACGAAATTCGCCAAAACTCACAACGAAATCGTCCAGATGCCTAACGCTGGGTCCCGTGCAGCTGGGCGTGCAGGCGGAAGCCTTCGCGGATGTTTTCGCGCAGCTGCGCGCCCTTCCATGGCTTGGTGTAGAAGCGGTCGATGGCGCCATGGTTGATGGCCGCCATGATGGGCGTGAGGTCGGCATAGGCCGACAGCATGATGCGGAAGGTGTCGGGGCACAGGTTCTTCACGCGCTCCATGAATTCGGTGCCGCTCATGAGCGGCATGCACTGGTCGCACAGGATCACCTGCACCTTGTGGCGCGCCAGGAGGTCGAAGCCCTCGGCGGCGGTTTGCGCGGTCAGGATGCGATAGCCGTCCTGCGCCAGGAAGTCCGACAGCACGTCGAGCATGAAGGCATCGTCGTCGACGATGAGCAGGGTTTGCTGCTCGAGCAGCGACTCGTCCACCGGCGTTGACAGGTATTTGCCTTCGCCGATCATCAGTTCGAATTCCTCGGCGGAGACCGGTTTGCTGAAATAGTAACCTTGCATTTCATCGCAGCCGTGGCGGCGCAGATAGGCCAGCTGGGCATCGCGTTCGACGCCCTCGGCGATCACCTGCAGCTTGAGGCTGTGCGCCATGTTGATGATCGCCAGGACGATGGCGGCGTCGTCCGGATTGCTGGTCACTTCGCGCACGAAGGCGATGTCGATCTTGAGTTTGTCGATCGGGAAGCGCTTCAGGTAGGCCAGGCTGGAATAGCCGGTGCCGAAGTCGTCGACCGAGATCTGGATGCCCAGTTTTTTCAGGTTGCGCAGCACCGTGATGGTGTCTTCGGCGTTGGACATCAGCGAGCTTTCGGTCAGCTCCAGTTCCAGCAGTTCGGGCGCGATGCCGTGCACCTTGATCGCGTTGAGCACTTCCTGTTCCAGGCCGCCGACGAAAAACTGGATGCCCGAGACATTGACCGACACGTGCACCGGACCGGTCCTGGACCTGGACCAGGCGGCGATCCTGGCGCAGGCCTGGTTGATCACCCAGTTGCCGACCCGGACGATCAGCCCGGTCTCTTCGAGGATGGGCACGAACAGCGCCGGCGACACCATGCCGTGGCCCGGCCGGTTCCAGCGGATCAGCGCTTCGGCGCCGCTGATGCGCCCCGACCCGATATGCACCTTGGGCTGGAAGTACAGCACGAATTCGTCGTTGTCGATGGCGCGCCGCAGCGCGCTTTCCAGGTCCAGCCGCGCCAGCGACTGGGCATTCATTTCGGCGGTGAAGAAGCGGAAGGCGTCGCGCCCTGCTTCCTTGGCGCGGTACATGGCGGTGTCGGCGTACTTGATCAGGGTGTCGGCGTCGAGCCCGTCGTCGGGGTAGACGGTGATGCCGATGCTGGCGGTGACGGTGACGTCGTGGCCTTCCAGCGCAAACGGACGGCGCAGCGTTTCGCGGATCTTGTCGACCACCGGCAGCGCGGTCTGCGGCCCTTCCGGCAGCACCAGGATGGCGGCGAATTCGTCGCCGCCGAAGCGCCCGATGGTGTCGCGCGCGCGCAGGCAATCGACCAGGCGGCCGGAGAACTGGCGCAGCAGTTCGTCGCCATGGGCGTGGCCGAGCGTATCGTTGATGGTCTTGAAGCGGTCCAGGTCGAGAAACAGCACGCCCACCGCCCAGCGGTGTTCCGCAGCCTGGTCGAGCGCGCGCGTCAGGGCCGAATGGAACTGGCCGCGGTTGGGCAGGCCGGTCAGGGTATCGAAATGGGACAGCTTGAGCACGCGCAGCTCGGCATCCTTGCGCTCGGTGATGTCGCGCGCCACCGCCACCAGGATCCAGCTGGCGCCCGAGCGCAAGGTGCGGCGCTGGACTTCGACCGACAGCGGGCTGCCGTCCTTGCGGTGCAGCTGCAGTTCGGCGATGGCGCCGCTCTGGTCGCCCGCCAGCAGGCGCTCGTACAGCACCCGCAGGCGCTTGGCCTGTTCGGTATTGGCCTGCTCGGGGCCGGGCACCGGACCTTGCAGGAAGTCGTCGCGCTCGTAGCCGAGCATGCGGCAGGCGGTGGCGTTGACGTCGACGAACGACGAGGCGGCGCGGTCGATCAGGAAGATGGCGTCGGCGGTGGCGTCCATCGCGGTGCGGAAGCGCTGCAGGTCTTCGTCGAGGCGGATGCGGGCGGCCATGTCGGCCGTCAGCTGGGCGTGATGGCGGGTGATCTCGCCGTACAGCAGCAGGTTTTCGTAGGCCACCGCCAGCTGTGCGCTCACGGTCACGGCGACCCGTTCGTCGACTTCGGAAAACTCGTTCGCGCCGAGTTTGTCGACCAGGTACAGCCAGCCGTGCACGCGCTCGCGCGCGGCGATCGGCACGCCCAGGAAGGAGTGCACCGGCGGATGCTCCTGCGGCAGGCCGATGGCGCGCGGGTCGCCGTCGATGCCGCCGATGCGCACCGGATGGCGCTCTTCCAGCAAGGTGTTGAGGATGCCCACGCGCGGGGTGGCCGCGACCACCACGGCGCGCTGGCTTTCGCCGCACGAGACGAAGTGCTTGAGCGGGCCGGCGCCGCCATCGAGCACGCCGATGCAGGCATACTTGGACACGCAGATATTCTGTGCCACGCGGCAGCCGATTTCGAGCAGGGCCCCGGGATCGCGCTCGGCGCCCATCTCGATGCCCAGTTCGATCAGCGCCGTCAGGCGCAGGCTGACCGCCTGCAGGCTCGACAGGGAACTCGACAGGCGTTCGGTCATCTGGGTCAGGTCGCCGCCGGGCTGGGCGCCGAGGTCGTGATGGGCGTAGCGCGTCAGGCCCTGGCTGCTGGACTCGACTTCGTCCAGGTATTCGGCCACCTTGTTGTCGATCAGGCGCATGGGGGCGGCGCTGGCCTCCTCCTCGGCGGCGCGCGAAAACGCCGGCATGGCCACCGGCTCGGCCAGGCCCAGCGCTTCGTGCACGGTGCGCAGGATCACATCGGGATCGGAGGGTTTGGGCAGGACCCAGCGCACGCCGCACGACTGCGCCAGCTGGTTGGCTTCGCGCTCGCGGTAGGTGGCGGTGTAGAAGATCACCGGCAGCTCGGCGGTGGCCGGCTGGCTGTGCAGGCGGGTGACGAACTCGTAGCCATCCATGTTGGGCATCAGGATGTCGGAAATGACCAGGTCGGGATGCTCGGTCTCGACCTTTTTCAAGCCTTCGACGCCGTTGGCCGCTTCGATCAGCCGGTGGCCGCCGTAGCCCAGCAAGGTCATCAGGAATTCGCGGTTGAGCACATGGTCGTCGACGATCAGGATGGTGGCCTGTTCCGGCTTGGACGCGGCCGCCGCGGCGTCGCTGTCCTGGCGCGGCAGGAAGGCTTCCAGTTCGGCCACGAAGGTGTCCGGCTCGATGGGTTTGCCGATGTAGCCGTCGAAGCCGGCCTCGAGCAGGCGCTCGCGGTCGCCCACCATGGCCAGCGCCGTCACCGCCAGCACCGGTATGCGGGCCAGCGCGGGGTCGCCCTTGAGCGCCTGCACCACGCCGTAGCCGTCCAGCCGCGGCAGATGGACGTCGCAGACGATCAGGTCGGGCCTGGCCTCGCGGGCGGTCTCGACGCCTTGCAGGCCGTCGCTCGCCGACAGGGGGGTGTAGCCGAAGGCGGTGAGCAGGTACACCATCAACTCCATGTTGGTGGCGTTGTCTTCAATGATGAGGATGCGTGCCGACACGTTTATGCGCTCCCGTGAAAACCTCTTCCCGCGCTGGTGTTCCGGCGTCGCTATTTCGCAACATGGGCCGAACATCTCAACTCAGGATTTATCTCCGTTCGACGATTTGCTGTATTGACGCAACCAATCGCCTTGTTATGCCTTGCGATTACATGTTCGTAGCATACACACTCGCGCCCGTTTGTTTCGCGCAAACGTTAAATTGCCGTTACATCTTGTTTCAATTCCCTTGGATCTGACTGTATCACGCCCGCACGGGGTGTTGCTAAACATTATTTATTGTGTGGTGGGTTTGGTGATTTCTCCCAGCAGGCGGGCCAGCACGCGCAGATTGCTGCCAAGCGCGACATGGCCTACTCCGCCGATCCCGATGTTGTGCGCGCCGGGCAGCCAGCTTGAACTCTGCGGCGACACAATGTTGTCATGATGGGTGTAGATGGACGTGATCAGCGCGCGCGTGTGCGGCGATTCGCTTGCCGCCAGCGCTTCCAGCCAGGCGTTGTCCTGCGCGCCGGCGTGGTCCCAGCGGCGCATCTGCAGCGCATTGGCGCCGGGAGCGCGGTCGGCCAGCGCGGTGCCGTGATGCGGCGTGCCCAGGGTGAGCACCTGGGCGATGCGGGCGCAGCCGTGCGAACGCAGGTAGGCGCGCGCGACCAGGCCGCCCATGCTGTGGCCCACCACGATCACCTTGGCCGCGCCGCTCTGGGCGCACAGCGCGTCGATGGCGCGCGCCACCTGCGGCACGAATTCGTCGATCCCGGCCAGGAGCGGCTCCATGTCGATGCTGGCGTGGCTGATGCGGGCCGCATCGAGCATGGGCGTGAAGCAGGACCAGTAGCCGCTGTTGCAGCCATAGCCGTGCAGCAGCAATACCGGCGCGACCGGGCTGTCGGGATAGATGCGCGTGCGCGGCAAGGCGCGCGGCATGATCCACGAGGAATTGAGCAGGGTGGCGCGGAATTCTTCGAGGAACAGGCGCACCCTGCCCCATGCGCCCAGGCGAAACTGGGGCGGCGTGGCGCTGGCAAAGCGCGCGCTGGCGACGAAGTTGCCGGCCGTGATGCACAGGCGCGCCAGCAGGACCACCGCCAGGCCGATGGCCAGCGCCGGCGCGGCGCCAATCTTGCCGAGCAGGATAGCCGCCGCCGCCACGGCCAGCGCCGCGCCAGCCTGGACCAGCAGCAGGGTGCGCAGCATCCGCCGTGAACTGGTCAGCGCGGCCGCGGCTGGCCGCGCTCCTTGCCTCAATGTGATTTTCATGCGGCCAGTGTACGCCCGGCACGCTTGGGCCGCTAGCGCTCGCGTGCCTTGAGGATCTGGCGCGCGATCCCGCGCAGGATGTTGACCTCTTCGGTTTCGAGCTGGGTGCGGGCGAACAGGCGGCGCAGGCGCGGCATCAGCTTTCTGGGATTGCCGGCGTCGAGAAAATCAATCGCCACCAGTGCCTGTTCGAGGTGGCCGTACATGCCTTCGATCTGCTCCAGGCTGGCCGCGTCGCCGTGAAAGCCGACCGCGCCCGCCCGGGCCGGGGTGGCATCGGCCATGCGGCATTCGTAGGCCAGCACCTGGGCGGCCTGGGCCAGGTTGAGCGAGGAATAGTCGGGATTGGCCGGAATGTTGATCAGCACATTGCTGGTTTCGACGATGTGGTTGGGCAGGCCAAAGCGCTCGTTGCCGAAAATGAGGGCGGCGTTCAGGGCTGGCGTGGCGGCAACGTGGCCGGCGAATTCGCGCGGGGTCCAGACGGGCGGGGAAAATTCGCGCAGGCGGGCCGACACGGCGGCGGCGAAGTTGCACCCGGCCAGGGCGTCGGCCATGCTGCCGACGATGCGCGCGCCGCCCAGTACATCGAGGGCGCCGGAGGCGAAGGCCACCGCTTCCGGGTCGCTCAGGGCGTCGGGAAAGCGCGGATTGACCAGCACCAGGTCGGAAAATCCCATGGTTTTCATGGCGCGCGCGGCGGCGCCGATATTGCCTGCGCGGCTGGTTTCGACCAGCACGAAACGCAGGCGATCAAAAACTAAAGTGTTGGTCTCGGGCGAGTTCATTTAAAATAGCGCTATCGCGCGGTCCGGATCGGTGATGTCACGCTTGTAAAGAGCGCAATTCTAACCACTTCGGCGCCGCCCCGCTCTTTGTCATTCTTATTCATTCTCGTTCGCTGTGCGTTCGCGCGCCCCCTGTGGCGCCGTGCCGGTCGCGTTCACTTATCGGAAAGCTCCTCATGCACCCAATGCTTAACACGGCCATCAAGGCCGCCCGCCGCGCCGCCACCGTCATCCAGCGCGCCTCCTTCGACATCGACCGGATCACTATTACCGAAAAGCAACCCAACGATTTCGTGACCGACATCGACCAGGCAGCCGAGCAGGCGATCGTCGAAACCTTGCTGAAAGCCTATCCGGACCATGCCATCCTGGCCGAGGAATCGGGCGCTTCGGCCAACCTGAACGACGAGAGTGAATTCACCTGGATCATCGACCCGATCGATGGCACCACCAACTTCATGCACGGCTACCCCAATTACTGCGTCTCGATCGCGCTGGTCCAGCGCGGCGTGACGATTCAATCGGTGGTGTACGATCCGGTGCGCAACGACCTGTTTACCGCCTCGAAGGGCGCCGGCGCCTTCCTCAACGACAAGCGCATCCGCGTGACCAAGCACGACCGCCTGGCCAACACCCTGATCGCCAGCGGCCACGGCGCCGGTCCCAAGAAGATGGACGACTACCTGAAGATGTACGCCATCGTGGCCGAGCGCTGCCAGGCCATGCGCTGCGGCGGCTCGGCCGTGCTGGAACTGGCCAACGTGGCCGCCGGCCGCAGCGATGGCTTCTATGAAAAAGGCTTGAAGCCATGGGACATCGCCGCCGGCGCGCTGCTGGTGACCGAAGCCGGCGGCATCGTCGGCGAGTTCAACGGCGAATCGGACTATCTGTACAAGGGCGACATCATTGCCGCCAGCCCGAAGATTTTCGGCCAGCTGATTCCGCTGCTGTCGCCGTTTGCCTGATCTGCACCACTGTCGCCCCCCCCCTGCATTCGCGGGGGCGACGTCACTCTTGCTTTTCCGCCAGCGGGTAGACCCCGCGCACGATTGACTTTCCGCAGCGAAACTAAAATTCGTTTACACTAGCAACGCTGCGTGATTTCCGCACCATTCGGGTGGCCAGTGTCCAGTGTCCTGCCACCGCGAATTTTCTCACCGAATAACCTGCTACTGGCGTCGCCCCCATGGGTCGCGGCAAGTTGATCTCATCATAAAGTTGTTAATACATGTCATTTACTAAACTCGGTCTGTCCGACGCCATCGTGCGTGCCGTCACCGAAGCCGGCTATACCGCCCCGACCCCCATCCAGGCCCAGGCAATTCCCGCCGTGCTGGCTGGCGGCGACCTGCTGGCCGGCGCGCAAACCGGCACCGGCAAGACGGCCGGCTTCACCCTGCCGATCCTGAACCGGCTCTCGACCGACAAGGTCGGCAGCGCCCTCACCAGCAAGACTTCGCAACGCGCCCTGCGCGCGCTGATCCTCACCCCCACCCGCGAACTGGCGGCCCAGGTCGAGGAAAGCGTGCGCGTGTACGGCAAGTACACCAATCTGAACTCGGCCGTGATCTTCGGCGGGGTTGGCATCAACCCGCAGATCAAGCAGTTGAAGCACGGCGTGGACATCCTGGTGGCCACGCCCGGCCGCCTGCTCGACCACATGGAACAGCGCACGGTCGATCTGTCGAAGATCGAAATCCTGATTCTGGACGAAGCCGACCGCATGCTCGACATGGGCTTTATCCGCGACATCAAGAAAGTGCTGGCCGCCCTGCCGCCCAAGCGCCAGAACCTGCTGTTCTCGGCCACCTTCTCGGACGAGATCAAGGCGCTCGCCGATGGCCTGCTGAACAAGCCGGCCACCATTGAAGTGGCGCGCCGCAATTCCACCGTGGAAGTCATCGCCCAAAAGATCCACCCGGTCGACCGCGACAAGAAGCACCCGATGCTGGCGCACCTGATCAAATCGAATAACTGGACCCAGGTGCTGGTGTTCACCCGCACCAAGCATGGCGCCAACAAGCTGGTCGAACAGCTGGAAAAAGATGGAATCGGCGCGCTCGCCATTCACGGCAACAAGAGCCAGTCGGCACGCACCCGCGCCCTGAGCGAATTCAAGGACGGTACCCTGCAAGTGCTGGTGGCCACCGACATCGCCGCGCGCGGCATTGATATCGATCAGCTGCCCCACGTGGTCAATTACGACCTGCCCAATATTCCGGAAGACTATGTGCACCGGATCGGCCGTACCGGCCGCGCCGGCGCCACCGGCGAGGCGGTCTCGCTGGTGTGCGTGGACGAGCACGACATGCTGAAAGACATCGAGAAGCTGATCAAGCAGACCTTGCCGCGTCTAGTGGTCGCCGGCTTCGAACCGGACCCGAATGCGCGGGCCCAGCCGATCCAGCTGCGCAGCGGCGCGCCCGGCCATGGCGGCCGTGGACGTTCCGGCGGCGGTGGCCAGGTGATCAAGGTCGGTGCCGGCCGCAGCACGGCCAAGCCGCGTAACGCGGGCAATGGCGGCGGTGGCCGTCCTGCCGCGCCGCAGCGTTCGGGTGGACGCGGCCGATAAGACCGCGCGCTTGCTGCCAGCAGTGCCGTTCAGTTCAAACTGAGCGGCATTTTTTTTGTGCTTGCATTTGCGTTCAAACCTACCATATACTTGAGTGCTCAAGCATATATAAAGGAGTTAGCAATGTCTTATCAAGAATTAAGCGTGGCCACCGCCAGCACCGATCTGTGCCTGCGTCTGGCGCGCGCCAACGCGGTGCTGATCCGCCGCTTCGATAGCGGCCTGGGCAACCACCACGGCATCAGCTATGGCGACTTTCAGTTGCTCAACCATCTGGGACGCGCGCCCGGCGGGCGCTTGCGCCGGGTCGATCTGGCCGAACGGCTGGGCTTGACCGCCTCCGGCGTCACCCGCAGCCTGCTGCCGCTGGAGAAAATCGGCCTGGTCGCGCGCGAAAGCGATCCGCGCGACGCCCGCGTCGGTTTCGCCGTCATCACGCCGACCGGCCTGGAGCTGGTTGCCAACGCGACCGAGGTGGTGGACGTGATCAGCCGCGATGCGCTGCGCTCCGTCCCGCCCGCGCAGATGGCGGCGCTGTCCGAACTGCTCGGGCAGCTTGCCGGAATGCATGCGGCCAACAGCTGAACCTGCGGCCTGCGACTTGGCGCACGCTTGAACGACTGCAAGGGAGCGGTCGTTTGCTACGATAGCGCCTTGTCGATCTTCACCGCACCGCCATGCCGAAATTTGCAGCCAACCTGACGATGCTGTTCAACGAAGTCAGTTTCCTCGACCGTTTTGCGGCCGCCCGCGCCAACGGTTTCGACGCGGTCGAGTTCCTGTTTCCCTATGCTTTCGAGGCCGGGCAGATTGCCAGCCGCCTGGCGCGCTACGACCTGCGCCTGGCGCTGTTCAATCTGCCGGCGGGCGACTGGAATGGCGGCGACCGTGGCATGGCCTGCGATCCGCGCCGTACCGACGAGTTTCGCGACGGCGTCGAACTGGCGCTGGAATATGCCGAGGAACTGGAGGTGAGCCAGCTGCACTGTCTGGCGGGCATCTTGCCGCCCAACCTCAGCCCGGAGCTGGCGCGCGCGACCTATCTCGACAATCTGCGCCACGCCGCCGCGCGCCTGCAAACCCATGACATCGACCTGCTGATCGAGCCGATCAACCACTTCGATATCCCCGGCTATTTCCTGACCGGCAGCGCGCAGGCTGCGGCGGTGATCGAGGAATGCGGCGCCGACAATTTGTATCTTCAATACGACGTGTATCACATGCAGCGCATGGAAGGCGAACTGGGCGCGACGCTGCGCGCGCGCCTGCCGCTGATCCGCCACATCCAGATCGCCGACAACCCCGGTCGCCATGAACCGGGCAGCGGTGAAATCAATTTCCGCTATCTGTTCCGTCTGCTCGACGAACTCGGCTACGGCGGCTGGGTCGGCTGCGAATACGTGCCGGCGGCCGAGACTGTGGCGGGTTTGGCCTGGCGGGAGGAACTGGCAGGCTAGGGAAATGTGGACAGCGGCGGCGAACTTGTGCAACATAGCCATTTTACTAACACAGGAGCCGTCATGATCCAGGGACTACGTACTGCCAGTTACCCCGTCACCAATCTTTCCGAAGCGACCGCCTGGTACACCCAAGTACTGGGCGTGGCGCCGTATTTCAACGAACCTTTCTATGTCGGTTTCAATGTCTGCGGTTTCGAACTGGGCTTGATACCGGACGGCACGCCCGGCGCGGTCGGCGCCACCGCCTACTGGGGCACGCTGGACGCCGAAGCCGAGTTCCAGCGTCTGCTCAGCCTGGGCGCCGTGGCCGATACCCCGGTGACCGATGTGGGCGGCGGCATCAAGATCGGCACCGTGCTCGATCCTTACGGCAACCAGTTCGGCGTGATCGAAAACCCGCACTTCGACATCGCCACGGCCAGCTGAGTTGAGGATAAGCAATATCCAGGCATTCCAGTGAGCAACAATAGCTCGTCCGGCGCCGGCCTTTCAGAAAGGAAATCATGTCACTGCAAAAATCCTTTGCCAGCCTTGCGCTGGCCTTCGCCAGCCTGTTGCTCAGCGGCTGCGCCTCCAATGTCAGCCTGCAGGAAGTGCGCGACTTCGCCGATGCGTCGGCGCGTCTGGGCGCCTATTCGGAATTGTCCGGCCGCTACCGTGACACCTATCTGCGCGAGCAACCTTACCTGACCCCGGCCGCCGACAAGCTGGCCAAGGAGAACGATGCCAAGCGGCGCGCGGTGTACGAGGATTTCATCAGCGTGCAAAAGGCGGTGGTGCTGTACATGCAGACGCTGAGCATGCTGGCGGGCGATGCGCGCTACGACCTGACTCCGCAGATCGACGAGCTCGGGTCGGGCCTGAAAGCCAATGCCGACAGCGGCCTGGAGCAGCGCCATATTGCCGCCTACACCGGCCTGACCCGCCTGCTCACCCGGGCCATCGCCTCCGGCTACCAGGGCCGCAGCGTCGAGACCATGGTGCGCGATGGCGATACCGATCTGCAGACTCTGATCGAGGGCATGATCACGCTCACGCGGCTGTACTCCAAGACCAATGACAATGAAAAGAAGACGGTGCTGGGCATCTTCGATGTGGAAATTCCCTTCGCCACGCGGGCGCAGGACCGCATGCTGGTCACCCTGGCCAAGGTGCATTACCTGAACAAATCGCAGGAATACAAGCTGATCGACAAACGCTACGACATGGCCTTGCAAGGCTTGAAGAAAGTGTCGGACGGCCACATGAAATTGCGCGATAACCTGAACAATATGTCGACGACCGAAGTGCGCAATATGGTGGCGAAATTCGCCCGCGACCTGCGCGTGATCCGCGAAGGCCTGGCCAACAGTTAAGCAAGCCCCTGTCGTCCTCGCGCAAGCGGGGACCCGAACCACGCAAGCTCAGCATGGGTCCCCGCTGTCGCGCGGACGGCAAGTTGAGCGCAGCAATGACGAGGACCATCATGACGACAACGCCACCGAAGACTCCCGACGGCCTGGCTACCGCGGCCGAGATCGAAGCGCTGGCCGACCAGTTCACGGCCTGTGCCGATGCCATCCATGCGCGGGTGGTCAAGGCCGTCACCGCCTACAAGGGCGGCCCGGTACCCGAGGCCGAGCAAAGCGCTGCGCGCGCGCTCATCAACGACGAATTGCTGCTGCGCCAGCGTGCCGAAGGCTTGTATGCCGACGCCGCCACCCTGGTGGTCAAGTCGCTCGGCAAATCGCAACTGCATGTGATGCAATTGACGGCCGATGCCGCGGAGAAAATTCGCACGATCACCCACATTGCCCTGGTCACCAGCCTGGTGGGCAGCCTGCTGAGCTTCGCCGGCGCGGTCGGCACCGGCCAGGTGCTGGTCATCGGCAAGGCCCTCGACAACGTCCGCAAGCACATCAAGGTCATGCAGCCCCCCGCCCCCGCCACACCCGCCTGAACTCGCGGGCGCGCCGGAAGTCAAAGACTTGGCGTGCCCGTTTTCACTCCCTCCGGGACGCGCTACACTACCCTGGCGCCACTGTGGCGCCATTCCCGTCCACCTCCACGGAGAACAACAACATGAAAGTAGAACCGTACGTCTCGTTCGGCGGCAAGTGCGCGCAAGCGTTCGCGTATTACCAGCAGCATCTGGGCGCGACCAATCCCATGATCATGCCCTTCCGCGGCTCCCCGGCCGAAGCGCAGGCGCCCGCCGACTGGCTCGACAAAGCCATGCACGCGAGCATCAAGTTCGATGGCCAGACCATCATGGGTTCGGATGGCATGCCGGGCGAGCCGGCCACGCCCATGCGGGGTTGCTCGCTGACGATCGCGGTCGATACCGACGCCGAGGCCGAACGCATTTTCAAGGCCCTGTCGGACGGCGGCAATGTCACCATGGAGATGGGGCAGACCTTCTTCGCCAGCCGCTTCGGGTCGGTGACGGACCGGTTCGGCGTGTCGTGGATGGTCATTTGCGAAGGCGCCCGCCAGGCGTGACCGGAGAATGTCATGGATGCGCTCAGCGCGGGGCAATTGCAGCAGCTCAAAGCCGTACTGGAGCGGCGCCGCGACGAGCTGGCCGGCCTGCATGATTTGAACGTGCCGGCCGGCACCCATGACTTGCCGGTATCGGAAGTGGAAACGTCGCCGGCGGACAAGGCCACCGTGCGTCTGCTCAACGACCTGGCGCTGGAATCGGCCGGGAACACGGCCAAGCAGCTAAAGATTGTCCGGCGCGCGCTGGCCAGGATCGACGACGGCAGCTATGGCATCTGCGAGGAGTGCGGTAACGACATCGGCTTTTCGCGCCTCCAGGCGCGCCCGGAAGCGATGCTGTGCATCGCTTGCCAGACGCGGGCCGAACGGCGCTAGCGCGCCGTCGCGGCATCAGCTCATGTGCTGCCCGCCATTGATGGCCAGATTGGCGCCGGTCATGAAGCCGGCCTCGTCGGACGACAGGTAGGCGATCAGCGCAGCCACTTCATCGGGCTCGCCCAACCTCCCCATCGGTATTTGCGGCAAGATTTTTGACTGCATGACTTCCTGCGGCACCTGCTCGACCATTTTGGTACGCAGATAGCCGGGCGAGACAGTGTTGACCGTGACGCCATGGCGCGCCACTTCCAGCGCCAGCGCCTTGGTAAAGCCATGCATGCCAGCCTTGGCGGCGGCATAGTTGGCCTGGCCGATGGCGCCTTTCTGGCCATTGACCGAGGAGATATTCATGATACGTCCCCACTGTTGCGCCAGCATCGGTTCCAGCGCGTGCTTGCTCATGTTGAAGACACTGTCGAGGTTGGTACGAATGACCTCGCTCCACTGCTCCGGCTGCATCTTGGCCAGGGTGCGGTCGCGCGTGATGCCGGCATTGTTGACCAGCACATCGAGCCGGCCCATGTCCGCCAGTACTTTTTGCATCATCGCTTCCGACTCGGCAAAGTCGGTCACATCGACTTTATAGGCCGAGAAACGGTATCCCTCGTCGCGCTCGGCCGCCAGCCACGCCTCGGGCGAGCGATTGTGGGGCGAGTACGTGGCTGCCACCGCAAACCCGGCCCGGTACAGCCGCCGGCAGATCGCCGTACCCAGGCCGCCCATCCCCCCCGTTACCAATGCCACGCGTTTTTCACTCATGTCGCCTCCCGTGTTATCGTTAGTCCGAGCTGAGAGTCTAGGGCGCACGCTAGCTGTGCTATTGATAAAAATCAAAGCTCGTGTCGGCATTCTTTACATGATCCAGATCAACCACTCACGGGAGATCGCCATGGCCTTTCGCACCATCCTCGTGCATGTCGACGATAGCGCCGGCGCCGGCGCGCGCGTCGATGCCGCCATCGAACTGGCGCGTCACTGGCGCGCCCACCTGACCGGACTGGCCACCAGCGGCATATCGCGCACCTTGCTGCCCTCCCTGCCGCCGGAACAGAACGACCCCACCCTGGCCTTGCACCTGGGCTATGTGCGCGAGCAGGCGCGCGCGGCGCTCGAACGGTTTTCGCAGCGCTGCGCGGCGGCCAGCCTGGCATCGTTCGACGCCCGCCTGGTCGACGATGCCGCCGCGGCCGGCCTTGGCCTGCACGCGCGCACGGCGGACCTGACCGTGCTGAGCCAGCCCGATCCCCAGCACGCGCCCGGCAATCTGGCCGCCGACGTCGTCTTGCAGGCCGGCACGCCGGTGCTGCTGCTGCCCTTTGCCCTCGGCGGCGACGCGCTGGTCGTGGCGCATCCGCACGTGATGCTGGCCTGGGATGCCAGCCGCGAAGCGGCGCGCGCCATGCACAGCACGCTACCCTTGCTGCATGAGGCGCGCCAGGTCACGCTGGCGACCGTCGACACGGTGCCGCCCAGCCATACCTCGCTCGACGCACGCAGTACCGATCCGCTGACCTTCCTGGCGCGCCACGGCATTCCCGCCACCCGCGCGCTGCGCGCGCTGGAGGCGCCACGCCTGCCCCACCGGCGCCACCCGGTGGGCGAATCCTTGCTATCGCTGGCCAGCGAGGTCGGCGCCGACTGGCTGGTGATGGGCGCGTACGCCCACTCGCGCCTGCGCGAAACCTTGCTGGGCGGGGTCACGCGCACGGTGTTCGATAAAATGACCTTGCCGGTGCTGATGATGCACTGATCAGCTAATCGCCGGACTGCCAGTCGAGCGCGCGAATCTTGGACACCTGGCGCGCCGCCAGCAGCGCCCACAGCTGCTGAGCCTGGGTACGGCTGGCGGCCATGCGGCGCGGGCTGGCCAGCGCCAGCTCGCAATCGCGGTCCGACCATTCCTCGAAACTGGCTTGGCCGCTGCTATTGATTTCGGCCACATACATCAGGCCATCGTCGTAGCCGAAGCGCAAGGCGGCGCTGCGCGGCTCGGTGCGCACGCCGGCGGCTTTTTTGTTGGTGTGAGTGTAGAGTTCGGCCAGCACCTCGGCCATCTGCTGCTCGGTCGGCGAGGCGAGCTCGCGCCCATCCGGCCCCGTGAGGGTAACCCAAGCGTGTGTCATGTGCCTTCCTCCTGTCTGCGCGGATGGCGTGGACTGTCCTGACGGACCTTCAACGGCGGGTGCGTTGTCGGGATAACCGGTCATTAATGCGGATCGGGTAAGCGCATGATACCGAAAAACGCCTGGGGTTCAAGCGAATCGTGAGGGCGTGCGCGTACCGCCGCCATCGGCAGCGGCCGCGCAGCGGAGCATCAGTGAATCAGGGCCGGGACACTGTTGGGATCGAAATCGGTCCAGTCGCCGTTTTCAATCGTTCCCTGGGCGCGCTCGATGTGATGCGAGCCGAGTTCGCGCAGCACTTCCAGCGCGCGCGCTTCCTGGTCCGGCTCTTCCAGCGCCACCGCCACCAGCATGCCGGCCAGGCGCGGTTCGGCCTCGTTGGCGGAGTCGCCGTCGCGCTCGCTCTCGCCAGCCTCTTTCATCTTGGACAGGCTATACAGCGAGCCGACATGCGCTCCGACCAGGCCGCCGACGATCGGTCCGGCCGGGCCGGTCACGACGGAGGTGACCGCACCGATGGCCGCGCCGACGGCACCGCCGGTCAGCTCGCCCTGCAGCACCCCGACGCCCGATTCCTTGGCGCCCGGCGAGAGCACATGGTCGCCGCCCAGCGGCGTCAAATTGTGCTGGCCCGGCTGGCTCAGATAAAACGCCGTGATGTGGTCTTCTGGAAACCCGGCGCCGATCAGCTCGCGGCGCGCTTGCTCGGCTTCGGCCTGAAGTTGAAAATGACCTGCGACAATTGTGGACATGCTAGCTTCCTCCTGCATCTATGAGCGTTCAGCATGCCGCGCCGGCGCGCGCTTTTCTGTACGCTAACGCACGATGCATGGCCGCTATTGCCACTGGCCGTAGGCGAAACCATGCTGGACCGGTTCCGGGGGCGTCGTCCAGTGGCGCGGATCGACCCGGTAATACTGGTGGAACTGGTCGAACAGCTCGGGGTGGCGCTCGGCCAGCTGATACGGTTTCTCGAAGAAGGTTTCCGTGGCGACAGCGAAAAACTCGGCCGGACTGCTGGCGCCATAATGGTCGAGCACGCTGTGCTGCTGGAACATGACGTCGTAGCGCAAGCGTTCGAAGGCGCGCGACAACACCGCTGCCCAGTTGCGGTAACTGGCGCGATTGCCCAGGAAAGGCGCGCCATTGTTGCTGCCCGATTCACTGTCGAGCTGGTGCGCGAACTCGTGCAGCACCACATTCTGGCCATCGGTCCAGTCGGCCGCGCCGCGGCGCACGTGATCCCAGGACAGCACGACGCGCCCGTCGCCCCAGGATTCGCCCAGCAGGTCCTGGCGCGCCTCGGTCACCACGCCGGCCTCGTCGATCTCCTTGCGCGGCACCACGAAGGCGGTCGGATACACCAGCACGGTGTGCAGCGAGGGATAGACCTTGCTCGGCCGATTGAGCAGCAGCATGCAAGCCTGGCCGGCGATGGTGACGCGCACCTCGTCGTCGATCTCCTGCCCTGCGCAGCCGATAAATTTTTTTTGAAACAGGAATTGCTGAACCAGCCGGCTCAGCTGCAACTGCAGGCCGGGCGCCATGCGTGCATACACGGGAATATTGGCGCGCAGGATGGCTTGCCAATGCGCCGGCATCGGCTGGGCCAGCGCCCGCCGGAGACGCCAGCCGGGCAAGCCGAGGACGGCGGCAACGGCCACGGCGATGGCCGCGGTCCAGAGTAGCGCTTCCATGTGGAACTCTTCCTTATGGATGGGATGAAGAAGGCGAAGCGGACAGCCCGAAGGCTTGGGCCAGCAGGCTGTACGAATGCTGCCGGACGGCGCCATCGTAGGCCCAGGTATTGACCACGATCTCGTCCAGTTCCAGGCGGCGCGCCAGGGTGTCGATGCGCTCGGCCACCTGGGCGCCGGTGCCGACCAGGGCGGCGCTGCGCAGCTGGTCGATACGGGTTTTCTCGAAACTATTGTAGTCATAGGCCGCCGCTTCCTCGGGCGACACCATCGGACCGAGCAAGCCCTGTTCGAAGCGGACGCGCCAATGTTCGCGCGTCATCAATTGGCGCTGCGCATCGGCTTGCGTATCGGCCGCCAGCGCCCACACGCAGATGGTGGCGCGCGGCGCCGGATAGCGGCTGCTGGGCTGGTAATTCTGGCGGTACAGCGCGAGCGCCTGCTCGACACCTTGTCCATCGTTGAAGAAATAGGCGTAGGCATACGGCAGGCCCAGATGGGCGGCCAGCTGGGCGCCATAATCGGAACTGCCGAGGATCCACATTTCCGGACTGGTCGGGCCTTGCGGCTGAGCGGTGATGGCGCGATACGGATGGCCTTCCGGCAAGCGATTGCCCTCCAGCCAATCGCGCACATCGAGGATCTGGCGCGGAAAGTCGTCGGCATTGGGGCTGGCATGCGGGTTGAGCGCGCGCGCCGTCAGCCGGTCCGAGCCGGGCGCGCGGCCCAGGCCCAGGTCGATGCGGCCCGGCGCGATGGCTTCGAGCACGCGGAACTGTTCAGCCACCTTCAGCGCCGCATAGTGCGGCAGCATGATGCCGGCGCTGCCCACCCGGATGCGGGCGGTGGTGGCGGCGATCGCGGCCATCAGCACTTCCGGCGCGCTGCCGGCCACGCTGGCGCTATTGTGGTGCTCGGACAGCCAGTAACGCGCATAGCCGAGCGCATCGCAATGGCGCGCCAGCGCCAGGGTGGCGGGAATCGCGTCGGCCGGGGTCTGCCCCTTGACGGCAGGCGACTGGTCGAGCACGGACAGGATCGGCACGGCGGCTCCGCTGGACTTAAGCAGCCTTGGCTGCGAAATGCGCGTCGAGCGCGTCGGCGTTGCCGATCAGCTTACCGCCGATGAATACCTGCGGCCAGGTGGAGGCACCCGACACGGCGCGCAGCACGCTGCTGTTGATGCGCTGGTCTTGCGAGATTTCGGTGTACTTCAGGCCGTGCGCCTTAAGGGCCGCCTTGGCACGCGCGCAATGCGGGCAGCCCGGCTTGGCGAATATCACGACCGGTTCCGGCACCTCGGCGTCCGGCGCGATGTAGTGCAGCATGGTTTCGGCATCCGACACTTCGAAGGGATCGCCGTCTTTCTCCGGCTCGATGAACATCTTGGCGATGATGCCGTCCTTGACCAGCATCGAGTAGCGCCACGAGCGCATGCCGAAGCCCAGATTGCGCTTGTCGACCAGCAGGCCCATGCCTTTGGAAAAGTCGCCATTGCCATCGGGGATGACGGTGATATTGTCGGCGTCCTGGCCGGTTTTCCACTCGTTCATGACGAAGGCATCGTTGACCGCCATGCAGACGATCTCGTCCACGCCATGCTGCCTGAAGACCGGCGCCAGTTCGTTGTAGCGCGGCAGGTGGGTCGACGAGCAGGTCGGCGTGTAGGCGCCCGGCAGGGAAAACACGATCACGGTCTTGCCCTTGAACAGCTCACCGGTCGTGATGTCTTTCCATTGGTCGTTCGGGCGCGCCTTGAACGTCACGTTCGGAACAGGCTTGCCTTCGAGAGAATCTGGGGTCGGTAACATGGGAGTCCTTTGGGTGCACATGGATGGGCGTCATCAAAGCGCCACAGAGCACCATCTGGGGCGCCTTGCAGCGTTTTCAATTACTAAATTGATGAGACGATGCGACAACATCGCCCTGCCAACATACCGCAATTCGGCGGTGGACGGCGCGGGGCGCGGCCGGCTGGCCAAGAGGCTGTTTCAAACATGGGCAGGGTGTCGTTGCAGCTCCTTGCCGCGCACGCGCACTGTCTTCGTCGCTGCGCTTAGCCCTGCCCGTGTTGAAACACCCACTAAGCGATCCACTCATGCCATCTCAGCGGAACTGGCAATGGATCTGCGGCAAATTCCAGGTGGAGCACGCGGCGGGGCCGTGCCGAACTCGATTTGCGCGAGGCATGCAGGATCAGGGGACGCATCAGGAGCGCGTCGCCGGCATGGGCCGCGCACAGATGGGTACAGGCGGCATGGGCGGCTTGCGCGGCGTCGGCAGCGGCCAGCCGGCCGCCTGCATGCGAGCCGGGCACTACCCACAGCGCCCCGTTGTCGGCGTCCGCATCATCCAGATGGATACGCACCGTCAGCATCCGTTCGAGCACCGCCAGCGGCGGCTGCACATGAACAATGCCTTGTTTGAGCGACCAGGGACCGAAGCCCTCCACGCTGGCTTGCTCCCGCACAGCGATGGTCAAGTCTTGATGCCAGGCGACTTGCCAGTTGAGGTCGGCACGCTTGTTGAAGAAGATGGAACGCACCACGGCGGCCTGCGGCCCCAGCACAGGGTCGACCAAGGCGCGCACGGCCGCAGAGCACGCCAGCGTGCGGACGGCGTCGACCCTGAGCGCGAGATCGCGCAGACCCGGGCCAGTGTCCATATCCGCCAGCGCAGTCTGCAAGTGCTCTATCTGGGCCGCAATCAATACCCCGCTCACAAGGGCAAAGCCATGCGTGGCAAGCCGCTCCTGCGTGCTCATGTCGTCAGCCATTCCGCTCCCCCATCAGGCGCACGGGCGCCGAGGGCCCATTATGCCCTACGGAAAAAAACTGACCGAATGCGGACGCAAACGCCTACAGGCCGGTCTCGGCCGGCCTGTTTTTACCCATGGACGATGCCAGCCGGACCTGTCCGGCGCGACCGTCAGGAATTGCCTTCCTTGCTGCCGGCCGCCGGTGCGGCACCGAACAGGGCCGCCACCAGCGGATCGCGCGCCACCGGGCTGCGGTTGACGCGGATCGCATAATGCGTGTCGTCGGCCAGGATGTGGAAATGGCGGCCGGTGCCGGCCATGCTCTGCTCGCGCAGGCCCGGACGCTCCTTGCGCGGCGCGGCACCTTCGCGTTTCGGCTGCACGATCGCTGCCAGGAATGCCTTGACCCGCTCCGGATCGGGCGAGATCTGGTACACCGCCTTGCCCAGGTAGGTGGCGGTGCCTTCGATATAGCGTGCCAGTTCGATCACGCCAGCCTCGCGCAGGTCGCGGATGTATTTGCGCGCCCCCGACGGGGAAAACTTGAGAAACCAGGCAATTTCGTCGGCAAGCATCTCGTGGGTCGACAGTTCGCCGATCAGCTTTTGCATGTTTTCGATGCGGCGCTGCGTCGCCGATGTCGAGCGTACCCGCTCAATCGGGGCCATCGAGATCGGCGCGCGTTCGGCTGGCTGTGGCGCGACGCGTTCGATCAACGAGGAATTGGCCGAGGAATGTTTGGCGGTCACTTCGTTCTGTGCCGCGTTGTTATTCTGTTGAGTCCTTGCTTGCATTTGAATACTCCATGGAAAGAGATCGTCATTCGTTCGAACCACCACCAGCCGTTGGACAGCTTTGCCACAGGTCGGTTCGTTCAACTGGGTCCCAGATTGCCTGCTCAGGATCAACTGGTCTGTGCGCCATCGAACATTTCCAATGAATAACTGCAGAGTTGACAAACATTTTCGTATTTACAGTTCATGGCATTTCAGCCACGGTGCGTGCGTTCGCGTACAGAGCAGCCTCGACCGTGTAGCTAATCTGGCCCTGTCGCGCGCCGCTCGCGTGTGCACCGAATCGTCTTGTTGTTGGCCTGCCTTCCCGGCACGCAAAACTCTCTTCATAAAGGAAACCATCATGAAAACAAGCATCCTGGCAGCAATGTTGGCAGTCGCCGCGCTCTCGGCCTGCGAGAAAACCACCGTCAATCCGCCAGCGACCATCGTCACCCCGGTGGAAACTCCTGCTGCCGCCCAAGCGCCGTCCACCGTGGCCGTACCGGTGCCGGTGCCCGGACCGCAAGGTCCAGCCGGAGCGCCGGGCGAAAAGGGAGAAAAAGGCGAACCAGGCAAGCCTGGCGACACGACCATCGTCGTGCCGGAAAAGACCAACTGACGAGTCGCCAGGAAACTAAGTCTGCGTCATTGACGCGGCAGGCATCGCGCGGCGGCGGAAAAATAGTTCCCGCACCGCGCGATTTTTCTTGTAAAAATCGCCAGTTTTACGGAATGTTGTAGAAATGCCACCACGGCGCAAAGATCGTGCCGGTTCCCGTGGAATGGCTGAACTCACAGCCCAGATCCCCAGTCGAATATCAGTGCTAGCAGCGCAATCAGCAAATGAAGCACGCGATGTCCAACATTTTCACTAACAATCTGGGAGTTCCCTGTGAATAATACGAAGAAAATTGCCTTTGCAAGCACCATGTTGTGGCTGGCCGGGCCGGCCCTTTCCCAAACCATCAATCCATCCTGGTACATCCAGCCCAGCGTCGTGTACGCCGAACCCGACGACCAGTTCGGCCTGGACAAACGCGACTGGGGCGGCGGCATCAAAGTCGGCAAGCCGCTGCACCCCAACTGGGATGTGCAGTTCGGCGCCACCCACATGCGCGCCAAAGAAGACCCGGCGCGCTACACCCAAACCCTGGTGAGCGCCGATGCGCTGCTGATGTTATCGCGCGCCAATTTCCGTCCCTTCCTGCTGTTCGGCGTGGGTGCCGAGCGCGACAAGGTGGAAAATCCCGTCCGCAATGTCCACAAAACGTCGCCCTACGTCACCGCCGGCCTGGGTTTCCAGCTGAGCCTGACCGATCAATGGTCGATGCAGGCCGATTTGCGCGCCGTGCGCGGCCGCCTGCGCGACTCGCAGCTGTTCGGTTTCGACCGCAGCCTGAACCGCTATCTGACGGTGGGCTTCAATTACGCGTTCAACAAGCCGCCGGCACCACCGCCGCCGCCGGTTCAACCGGCGCCGGCCGTCGTCACCCCGCCGCCGGCACCGGTGGAACCGCCGCCCCCTCCCCCACCGCCGCCGCCGCGTTTCGAAAAGGTCACCTTATCGGCCACGGAACTGTTTGCATTCAACAGCGCCACCCTCAACGCGCCGCAACCGCGGCTGGACGAAATCGCCGCCGCGCTGGCGGCCGATCCGTCCATCACCGACGTCGACATCAACGGCTATGCCGACCGGCTGGGTTCGAGCAAGTACAACCAAAAATTGTCGGAGCGCCGCGCCAACGCCGTGCGCGACTACCTGATCGCCAAGGGCATTTCCGGCGAGCGCCTCAAAGCCTACGGCAGGGGCGAAGCCAATCCGGTGGTCACCTGCACCGACAAGAACCGTGCCGCGCTGATCCGCTGCCTGGAACCGAATCGCCGTGTCGAGGTCGAGCAGATCACGGTGGAGCGCCGCGTGCAGTAACAGCCTGGCCGCCAGGCAGCATCACCAGGGAACGCCAGGCCGGTGCGGTTGGCGGGCCACCGGAAGCGGAGCCAGGCCCGGCGACGCTTCGATCACAACGGAGGAAACATGCTCGGTACCGAAGAAAAATGGCAGCCATTTTCTCAAAAGCTGGTGCACGTGATGCGCTGCGCCGTCAGCGAATGGATCGACCACCGCGCCGCCAGCAAAGGTGCCGCACTGGCCTTCTACACCCTGTTCTCGATCGCCCCCATCCTGGTGCTGGTCATTGCCATCGCCGGCTTCTTTTACGGCGCCGAGGCAGCCCAGGGCCAGTTGCTGGACGAGCTGCGCAGCCTGGTCGGCAAGCAGGGCGCCGAAGCCATCACCCTGGTACTGGCGGGAGCGCGCAACAAGGAAAGCGGCGTGTGGGCAACCGTGATTGCCACCCTGCTGCTGCTGTTCGGGGCGACCAGCGTGTTTGCCGAACTGAAGGACAGTCTGGATGAAATCTGGAACGTTCCCAAGCCCAAGGACGCAAGCTGGTGGGATACCGTGCGCACGCGCCTGCTCTCGTTCGGGCTGATCCTGGTGCTGGCCTTCCTGCTGATGGTGTCGCTGGTGGTCAGCGCCGCGCTGGCGGTGGTGGAGCACTACTTCACCGGCATGTGGAAAGAGGCGGCGGTCCTGCTGTCCTGGGTGGCCTGGCTGTTCAGTTTCCTGGTGATTGCGACCCTGTTCGCGGTGATCTACAAAATGCTTCCGCGTATCAAACTGTCCTGGCGGGACGTGGTCATCGGCGCGCTCGGCACGGCGGCCATGTTCACCATCGGCAAATTCCTGATTGGCCTGTATATCGGCAATAGCGGCGTGGCCAGCAGTTTCGGTGCGGCCGGATCGATGATCGCGTTGCTGCTGTGGGTCTACTACTCGGCACAGATCTTTTTCCTGGGAGCGGAGTTTGCGCGCCAGTATGCGCTGTCCCTGGGCAGTCTGAAGGACAAAAGCAAGGAGGAAACCGGCGCGACCAAGGTGGCCGACGTGCGCTAAGAGGTCGTTTCTGCGAAGGCAGGAACCCATCGCGCGCGACGAACAGGGCAGCCGAGAGCAAAAACGACCGATCCGACCGGCGTTCCTGGCCTGGCGCACCGCCCGTCCCTACTCTCCCAGCAACTCGGCCAGCACGTCCATGCCTTCCACCCGCTCGGCCACGACCTTGATCATCACCACCACCGGCACGCCCAGCAGCAAACCCCACATCCCCCACAGCCAGCCCCAGAACAACAGGCTGACGAACACGGCGGCCGGGTTCATCTTGGCGATCTTGCCGGTCATCCAGGTAGCGATCACGGTGCCGACCAAGGTCGCGATGGCCAGCGAACTGCCTGCCACCAGCAGCACCATGCGCAGCGACTCGAACTGCATGAAGGCCACCAAGCCGGTGGCCACCGTGATCAGCAGCGGGCCGAAGTAAGGAATGATGTGCATCAGCCCCGCAAACACGGCCCAGGCGCCGGCATTTTCCAGCCCGATCGCGCTGAGCGCCACCCAGGTCAGCAGCGCCAGCAGGCTGTTGGTTACCAGCAGCATGAACATATAGTTCTGAATCGACGTGTTGATGTCGTCGAGGATGTGTACGGTGACTTTCTTGCGGCTGAGCGATGGCCCGGTCAGCTTGACCAGCTTGCGCTTGAAGGTGTCGCCCGCCAGCAGGAGGAAAAACACCAGGAACACCACCATGGTGGCCTGGCTGGCAAAGCTCATCAAACCCATCGATCCCGCCAAAACCCAGTCCATCACCCGGAAGCTGCCGCCCCCGCCCGCTGCTGGCGCCGGCGGCGGCTTCCTGAGTTTGCGCGGGTTCACGCCGACCGCCGCCGTGGTCGCCTGTTCGATCTGGGTCGCTGCCGCCTGCACCTGGGCAATTGTGCTGGGCGAGCCGTCGTCGGTATTGGTCAGCAGGCGCGTGACCTTGGCGGTAATGCGCGGCAGATCGTCAATAATATTGAAGAACTGGTCTTGCACGCGGTTCAGCACTCCCCCCATCAGCAGCAGGATGGCCGCCGTCACCAGCGTGGCGCCGATGGCGCGCTTGATGCGTAGGCGTTCGAGCCACATTACCAGCGGATTGAGGGTATAGGCAATGAATATGCCGAGCAACAGCGGCACCACGAATTTTTGCGCCCATTGCAGCGCCCACACAAAGGTAATCGTCGCGATGATGCCCAAGGCCAGCCCGCGCGCATTGACGTGGATGGGAAGGCGCAGGCCGGGGTTGCTGGGCTGGGCCAGCGGATCGGACGGGTCGGGCGGTGGGGCAAGCGCGGGAATGCCCGCGGCCTCGACCGGGAGAGGGGTGGCGTCCGTGGCGGGACCGGGTTCGGCAAGCTGCATGATGACTTCTCTGCTGTAGTTTTTATCGTCTTTCCATTCCTCTGACTGCGCGTTCCTTGTGCGGCGGTGGCCGGCCGCTCGCTCACCATAGCACTAGCCCTGGCAGCGTGGCGCATACGAAAAGGCCGGCCTCGCGGGCCGGCCTGAACGCTGTGCGCGGCCGGCTTACTTCACGCGAACGTCGTTCTTAACCGAAGTCACACCTTTGACGCCGCGGGCGATGGTGGCCGCCTTCTGTGCATCGGCTGGATCGGCCACGAAGCCCGACAACTGCACGTCGCCCTTGAAGGTTTCGACATTGATTTCGGTGGCTTTCACGGTGGGGTCGGCAGCCAGCGACGCCTTGACCTTGGCGGTGATGACGGTGTCGTCGATGTATTCGCCCGTGCCTTCGCGGGTCGAGGTCGATGCGCAGCCAGCCATGGTGGCAACCAGGGAAGCGGCAAACAGCATGGTCGAGAGACGTTGTGCGATTTTCATGGTGGACTCCTGTTAGTTGAATAGACGATGCTCAAGCTGAGCAAAAACAGCGCGGCGAACCGCCTGTGGTACTGCTGGGGACCTACGAACTGCTTCTTCACTGAAGCCTTTTAACCAGGCCTGCGGGCGGGGCTCATTTGGCGTACTGCGACTTGGCCATGGCCACGCAATTGTCTTTGGCACTGCCGGCAAAGGCATCGCACTTTTCCCTGGCGACCTTGTATTCCGCATCGCGTTTATCGTTGCGCGCATCGTTGCGCGCCTCGATGGCTTTCTTGTCGGCTTTGGCGTCGGCCTGCGTCGCCACCAGCGTGGCCTTGGCCTGCGACAGGCAAACGTCCTTGTCGTTGCCGGTCAAGGCATCGCACTTGACCTTGTCGCGCGCATACACCGCGTCGGCAATCTTCAAGCGCGCCTGCGTGTAGGCCTTGAGCGTGTTGCGGTAATACGCTTCGGCTTCCTGTTCGGTGCGGATGCGCGCCGCTGTCGCTTCCGCCACACAGACATCCTTGGGGTTGCCCGCGATGGCGTCGCAGCGCGCACGCGCCGCCTTGTAGGTCAGCGCGGCCTGGTCCTTGGCCTGCACATAAGCGGCCTTGGCCTCGGAACTGGGCGGCGCGGCCTGGACCGTGCCACCCAGCAGCGCCCCGGCCGACAGCAAAGCGAGGGCGAATGAGTATGTGCTGAACTTCATGATCGTGGTCTCCTGGCTGGTGCGCGACGCGGCGCCGATCTTGCCGCATGACATGCAATCGCTGCGTCAATATTGACGTTGTACGGCAATTGCCGGGTTGCTTCTGTTCGCTGCCGAACAGTGCACGGGCATTTTCGCCAATCGGCGACAGCACGCTTGACAAACCGCAGCGGCTCGCGTGCGTCACCGCACAGACCGCCGTGTAGCGGGTGATTAACCTGACAGCACTCATTTGCTAAGGAGAACAGCATGAACACCAGTCGCACCCTCGCTTCACTTGTTGTCGCCAGCGCCGCACTGTTGAGCGGTTGCGCCAGCAATTCCTCGCAACCGTATGACAGCGGCTCCAGCACCGGCTACAACAGCTCGGCCAACATGGGTTACGGCACCATCGATTCGATCCAGGTCACGCGCGCCAGCGGCCAGACCAGCGGGGCCGGCGCGGTCATCGGCGGCCTGGTCGGCGCGGTGGCCGGCAACCAGATCGGCAGCGGCACCGGACGCACGGCGGCAACCGTCGCCGGCGCCGTAGGCGGCGCTGCCATCGGCAACAGTGTCGAATCGAAACGCAATCAGAATGGCCAGGAGATGTATCAGATCAGCGTGCGCATGGACAACGGCGACTACCGCAACGTCGTTCAGGACAGCGTGTACGACCTGCGCGTGGGTAACCGCGTGCGCATCGTGGACGGCCGCGTGTACCGCTATTGATGGCGCCTGCCCGGTACCGGAAAGTGAACGTGCTGCGCAGCCCCCGCCATACCGACAAACTACATCACGAAGGAGCTTGCCATGGGAACCATCCTGCTCATCATCCTGGTCCTCGCCCTGATCGGTGTTCTGCCGACCTGGAACCACAGCCGCAACTGGGGCTACGGCCCGGTCGGCATCACCGGCCTGCTCGTCGTGGTGCTGATCGTGCTGCTGCTGACCGGGCGCCTGTGAGGCTCGCCACACGCTTACGCAGCGGCTCCCCGGCGCATTTGCACGTGGCAAGTGGTAAGTGGCAAGTGCGCCGGTTTCATTTTAACGATGACTTACCGGGAGAATAGCCATGCCCTCAATGACCACCCTGCTTGGCCGCGCCGCCATTGGCGCCCTGCTGCTGTCGCTCGGCGGCGTTCACGCGCAAACGGCCGAGACCGCCAAGCCGGTCGTTCAAGAATCTACCGATAGCAACGTGCCTCCGGCCACGGCGCGCAAACAGGCCGCTGAAATCGCCCGCGGCGAGCCGGCCCGCTGGTCGCACGAAGACTTCACCATGGGGGCACGCCTCAAGACCATGCGCAAGGAAATCGCCGCCGCCTTGCAGGAATCCCAGGGCGCCTGCCGCAACGGCCCAAGCGAACTACGCGCGGCCTGCCTCAAGCAGGCGCGCGATACGTATCAGCAGGACATGGCAGGCGTGCGCGGACAGCTGACCGCGAGCCAGTAAGGCGTCAGGCGCGCTTCTTGCCGCTTTGCGCGGCGGTGCGCTGCGGCGGCAATTCATGCACAACCACGGCCGTGCTTTCCGACACCAGGCGCAGCCACCCGGCATGGCGCAGTGCGCGCATGGCGTCGCGGTAGCCCTGGTCCCAGCGCCATTCGATCGACCCTTTGGAAAAATTGATGTCCTTCGAGGCCATGTGCCAGTCGCGACCGGAATACGGGATGCGCACGATGTGCATGGTCGAGTCGCAACCCAGCGCGGCCAGCTCGCGCTCGTCCTCGGCGGTGCGCTCGCCGACAGGCAGGCGCACGTACAGTTCGCGCAGCTTGTGCTGCAGTGCGTGGGTGGCGATGTAATCGTCGATGTGCCGCTTGGAACGCGAGGCGTAGGTCACATCCTTCTGGCGCGTCTGCACTTCGTCCAGCGTGGTCGGTTCGTCGCCGGTGGCGCTCCACAGGTCGACCATGAAACACAAGGTGTCGGTCTGGCTGTATTCGTTGAGCACCGATTCGAGCGGCGTGTTCGAATACAGGCCGCCGTCCCAATACAGCTCGCCATCGACGCGGGTCGGGGCGAAGCCGGGCGGCAGGCTGCAGCTGGCGCGCACGTGGTCGGCGGTCAATTTACCGCTCAGGCTATCGAAGTGGGCCAGCTCGCCGCTGCGCACATTGACCGCGTTGACCGTCAGGCGCATGCCGCCTTCGGCGTTGAGATAATCGAAATCGACCAGCTCGCGCAAGGTCGCATCGAGCGGGGCGGTGTCGTAGAACGATGCCTGTTCGGGCGCCACCGGGAGATTGAAGGGAAAGCCGCTGAACCAGCGCGGCGAGAAAAAACCCGGGGCCCCGCGCATGACGGTGTCGACGGTGTTGTACCAGATCGCCGATCGGCGCTGCTCATCGCTCAGGTTGCTCATGTCGACCGAGTCGGGATGCGACACCCGGTCCCAGAACGCCTTGACCCGTTCGAGCCGCTGGGCTTGTGGATTGCCGGCGATCAGGGCCGCGTTGATGGCGCCGATCGAGGTGCCGACGATCCAGTCCGGTACCAGGTCGTGTTCGTGCAAGGCCTGGTAGACCCCGGCCTGGTAGGCGCCCAGCGCGCCCCCGCCCTGCAGCACCAGCACGATGCGCAGACTGTGTGGATTTAATCGATTAACGACTGTCATGGGAAAACATGCAAAGTGAATGGTGCCACTCAGTATAGGGCAGTCGCTGCGCGCGGTAGCGTAGAGACTGTTTCAACATGGGCATGGCGTCCTTGCAGCTACTTGCCCTGCCCATGTTGAAACGGTCGTTTAATGCGGATGAAAAAGACGGCGCCGAATCATCAGATTGCGGCGCCGCTCAAGCCCCACCATATTTCGCGCTTGTTACAAAGGACCGGGCACAAAAAAAATCAGTGCGCCAGATGCCGGTTGCGCTGACGCTGGACGTACCACGCCAGGCCGGCCGCCACGGCGGCCACGCCCAGCGCCGGCTTGAGCAGGCGGCGACGGCGCAGGAAGGCCACGATGGACAGGGCATACGGCATCATCGACGCCACATTGGTCCCGGTGGGCCGCAGCAGATGGTCGACGCGCGAACGCACCGCCCAGGTGGCGTGGTCCAGCGCCGAGTGAAACAGCGCTTCCGGCCGCGCACCATGCTTGATGGCCGACTTGGCGTTGACGATATTTACGCGGTGGAACTCGGCCTGGCGCAGCAGACGCGACTTGCGCTCGGCCAGGGAATCTTCCTTGTCCTTGTGCACGCGCTCGTCCGCGGCGACGGTTTCCGCCTGGTCGATTCCGACGATGTGATTGGCCATGCTTGTTCTCCTTGTTGTCAGGCGCCGGCTGGCATCAGAGCAGCATGTCCTTGTCGTGCTTGAGCTCGTTCATGGTGGCGGGCAGCGCCAGCTTGCCCTCCTTGAGCATGGACCTGGCCTTGAACACCAGGGCCAGGGTCGCGACCAGGAACACGCCGAACATCACCAAGAGGATTTTCCAGCCCATGCTTTCCCAGGCGAGCGCCACGATCACGGCAGTGCCGTAGGCCAGGGCGAACCAGCTGCACAGAACCGCCAGCGCGAAAATTGCCAGCAGTTCGAGTACGTGGTTACGCACTTCGGACAGTTCGAGTGCGGCCAGTTCGACGCGCGACACCACCAGTCCGAAGACGTTCTTCGCCAGGCCTGTGAGCCCGCTCAGGAGGCCGGGGCCATGTACTGCGGCAGAAGTTTGGTCCATGGCTTTCCCCTTCAGCGTGAATGTGTGAATTATTTGCGGCCCAGGATGACACCGACCAGCAGACCCACGCCTGCGGCAGCTGCGACGGTGCGCCATGGGTTGTCCTTCACATAGACATCAGCCGTTTGCGCCAGTTCCTTACCTTTCTCGATTGCTTGACCCTGCACTTGCGAGCCCTTGGCCATCGCCGCATCGAGCAACTCCATGCCGCGCTTGCGCAGGTCATCGGCTTTCTCGCCGGTCAGGGTGGCGGCCGCGTGCAACAGCGACTGGGCATCGCGCATCAGGGTCTTGACGTCGCCCTGGACGTTGCTCGCCGAGCCGTTGAATGAACCGGCGGCGCCATTGCTGCGGGTGGTGGTATTGGTATCCAACATGATGATCTCCTTGGTGAGGTTACAAGGCTGCACGAAGCAGCTTCAAAAATGCCGGCTCAGTTGGCCAGCAGGTCGCGCATATCGTCGGCATGCTCTTCCTCGGCCGCCATAATCTTGATCAGGAGCTGCTTGGTGGTCGGGTCCTTGTCGCCGATCGCGGCAATCATCTGGCGGTACGATTCGATCGCCACGCGCTCGGCGATCAGGTTGGCGCGGATCATCGCCTGCACGTCCTGGGCATCGTCGTACTCGGCATGGCTGCGCGCCGACAGCGTGGCCGGATTGAAGTTGGGCGAACCGTTGAGCTGCACGATGCGCTCGGCCAGCCAGTCGGCGTGCTCCTGCTCTTCCTGCGCGTGCTCCAGGAACTCGTCCTTGACCGGGCCGTTGCCGACCCCGCTGACGGTGTAATAGTGGCGCTTGTAGCGCAGCACGCAGACCAGTTCGGTAGCCAGCGCATCGTTGAGCATGGCGACGACAGCGTCGCGGTCGGCCGCGTAGCCTTCCGTCACCGCGCCTTCATCCAGATTGGCGGCGGCGCGGCGGATGGCGCCGACATCGAAGCCGTGCGCCAGGGGCGTTTGGGTATTCTGCATGATGATTCCTTGTTGTCAGTGGGTTGTGCATTCACATCGTCAACGGCGCGGCGCAATCGCCATGCCTTCGTTCGACAGCACGATCTCGACCCGGCGGTTGAGCGCGCGGTTGGTCGGCGTGTCGTTGGGCGCGACCGGGAACGCTTCGCCGTAGCCGCGCATCGCCACCCGCTCGGGCGCCACGCCCATCTGGGTCAGGGCGGCGCGCACCGAGTTGGCGCGGCGCTCCGACAATTGCTGGTTATGCGCGCTGCTGCCGGTGCTGTCCGCAAAACCTTCGACCAGCACACTGCGGTTCGGGTTCTGCACCAATGCGTCGGCCAGCTTGCGCACGGTGGCCTGGCCGTTCGGCGTGAGCGTGGCCTGATTGGTGGCAAACAGCACGTCGCCGATGGTGATGATGATGCCGCGTTCGGTTTTCTTGGCCTGCAAGTCCGTCATCAAGGCTTCCAGCTGAGCCGCGCGGGCTTGCGCTTCGCGCGTCTTGGCGTCGGCCTCGGCGGCCTGGCGCTGGGCCTCGGCGGCCTGCTGCTGGGCCTGGGCGGCATCCATCTTGGCGCGGTTCGCTTCGGCGGTGCGCGCTTCCAGGCGCACCGCGTCGCGCTCCTGGCCGGAACGGGCGACATCGGCCTCGGCGGCCTTTTGCTTGGCCACTTCCTGAGCGGTGGCGATCTTTTGCTTGGCGATATAGGCCAGCTTGTCGATCTCGTCGAGGCTGTCTTTCTTGGCGGCGGCCGCATTGGCCCGGTCCAGCGCTTCGCTGGCCTGGCGGAACTCATGCGGCGCGTACTGCGCCACGGCCGGATTGTTATTGGCCTGAACGAAATCGCCGCGCGCCTGGTCGAGCATCGGCGTGGTGGTCGGCATGCTGCTGCAAGCGGCAAGACTGATGGCGGTAGCCAGCACGGCTGCCTTCATGAAAGATGAGTTCATCGCGGGTTCCTTTTTATTGTGTGCGCACAGCGGCGCGTCGAAGGGAAATGCCGGCGCGGCTGTGCCGCGCGCGTCAGACGGCTCGGGCTCGCTTATTTGTTGGCGCGGTCGACTTCGTCGCGCAGCACGCGCAAGTCATCCTGCAGCGCGTTGGCGGCAGCCGTCGCCTTGGCCGAATTGGCCTTGCTCTGCGCCAGCTTGGCATCGGCCTGGGCCTGGGTCGCCAGGTCGCGCGCCAGCGCATAATCCTTGGCCGCCAGTGCCTGATTGGCGCGCATCATCTTGGCGCGCGCGGCGGTGATCTCCTCCGGCGCCAGCTCGGCCGCGCCGGCGCTGACCGCATTTTCCACCGCGTTTTTCGACACCGCCACGTCAGCGGTGGCAGGCGCCTTCTGACTGGCGCAGGCCGCCAGCGAGAGCACCGCGGTGGCGCACAGGAGCTTGCTTAACTGATTCAAGGTTGGGATAGTCATCGTTCGTTCTCCGTTTTTGTGATGTCGTAGTAACGTTATATGCTGATTCATTGGCAAGATCGGTTCGCTGACGCACATAGCAAATTGTTTTGGGAACACCCCTGAAGGCACCGTGCGTCAACGCACACAAGCGCCCCGGCGTTTTGCGGTAAGCTGCGCCGATTCATCGACAATAACAAAAGGATGCCTTTTCATGACCCAAGCCCAGCCAGAGCGCGGCCATCAGCCGATGGCGCGCGGCCCCAAGATCGTCCTGTCCATCGCCGCCCTGCTCATTGCCCTGCTCGGCATTGCGCTGGCGATCCTGCTCACCTACGACTGGAACCGCGCGCGTCCCTGGCTCAACGCCAAGACCAGCGAAGCCATCGAGCGCCCGTTCGCCATTGCCGGCGATTTGTCGGTGCATTGGGAAAGGCCGGCCGACAAGGACAATAGCTGGCGCGACTACATTCCCTGGCCCTATCTGGTGGCGCGCGACGTCCATGTCGGCAATCCGGCCGGCATGGAGCAGGCCGACATGGCCAGGGTCGAGCAGCTGTCGTTCTCGCTCAATCCGTTTGCCCTGCTGGACAAGCGCATCAACATTCCCGTCCTGCGCTTCGAGTCGCCCCGGGTCGACCTGCTGCGCACCAGGGATGGCGCCAACAACTGGACCTTCAAGCACGAGGAAAAGCAGTCGCCCTGGACGCTCGACCTGGAACGCATCGTGCTCAACAAAGGCGTGGTGCAGTTGAAGGATGCAATCGAGAAATCCGACGTGACGGCCAATATCGACACCATCGAAGACCGCGTGTACGGGGTCGGCTGGAAGCTGCACGGCACCTATAACGGCGCCCCGGTCAGCGGCGGCGGCAAGACCGGCCGGGTGCTTTCGCTCAAGCAGCAGAGCACCCCCTTCCCCATCCAGGCCGATGTGCGCGCCGGCAGCTCGGCGCTGGCGGTGGAAGGCACCGTCACCCGGCCGGCCCAGCTGGCTGCGGTGGACGTCAAGCTCAAACTGGCCGGGCCCAGCATGGCGCGCCTGTTCCCCTACACCGGCGTGCTGTTGCCGGAAACCCCGGAATACGTCACCCAGGGACGCCTGCTGGGCGCGCTCGGCAAGGACAGCAGCCACTGGACCTATGACCGCTTCACCGGCAAGGTCGGCGACAGCGATATCGCGGGCCATCTCGAATTCCAGGCCGGCAAACCGCGCCCCAAGCTCACCGGCAATGTGGTCTCCAAACAATTGAAACTGTCCGACCTCGGCCCCTCCATCGGCGCCGACTCCAACGCCAGCAAGGCCGCGCGCGGCGTGGCCCCGGTGCAGCCAGCCGGCAAGGTGTTGCCGGTGGAAACCTTCCGCACCGAGCGCTGGAGCGCGGTCGACGCGGACGTCAAGTTTGCCGCCGAGCGCATCATCCGCGAGAAACAGCTGCCGATCAAAAAGCTCAGCACCCACATCGTGATGAACAATGGCGTGCTGACCCTGGACCCGCTGAACTTCGACATGGCGGGCGGCAACCTCAGCTCGAACATCCGGCTCGACGGCAGCGGCCGCGAAGGCAAGAACGCCATCAAGGCCACCGCCAAGGTGGCCGCGCGCCACATCAAAATCAAGGAACTGTTCCCGACCATCGAGAAGATGCAGGCCACGGTCGGCGAGATCAACGGCGACGCCAGCCTGTCGGCCACCGGCAATTCGGTCGCCACCCTGCTGGCGGCTTCCAACGGCGAAATGAAAACCCTGATCAGCCAGGGCACGGTCAGCAAGCTGCTGCTGGAAGAAATGGGTCTGAACGTCGGCAATATCGTGCTCACCAAGCTGTTCGGCGACAAGCAGATCCAGCTCAATTGCATGGCCACCGATTTCGCCGTCACCAACGGTCTGATGCAAACCCGGATGTTCGTGGTCGACACCGACGAAGCCGTAATTACCGTCAACGGCACCATCAACCTGGCCAACGAACAGCTCAACCTGACCCTGAAGCCCGACACCAAGGCGCTGCGCATCTTCTCGCTGCGCGCCCCGCTGTACGTGCACGGCAGCTTCAACAAGCCCGACGTCAGCATCGACAAGGGCGTGCTGGCCCTCAAGGCCGGCGGCGCGGTGGCCCTCGGCCTGGCCGCCCCGGTGGCGGCCCTGTTACCGCTAATTAACGCCGGCCCCGGCAAGGACAGCCCCTGCGCCGCCCTGCTGGCCCAGGCCAGGGTCAAGCCGGTGGCGCCGCCCCCGGGGAAAACCCTCAAGCGTTGAGAAGTGTCCTTTTGCAAACACTGTGTGAGATGACGTACAGACGCGTGTGTTCGATGGATATAGTCTGTAGGCATCGGTGCAGCATCCCGCGCCGGAACGCAACAACAACACCACCACAAGGACAAGTATGAAGAACCTGAAAATCGTATCGGCATTACTGGCCGCCCTGATGCTGACCAACCTGGCCGGCTGCTCCAGCAGCGCCAAGACGGAAACGGTGGGCCAGTATGTGGACGACTCGGTGATTACCACCGCAGTGAAGGCAGCGATCCTGAACGAGCCCACCCTGAAGGTATCGGAAATCAACGTCGAAACCTACAAAGGCGTGGTCCAGCTGAGCGGCTTCGTCGCTTCGCAGGACAGCATCGCTACGGCAGCGAATGTCGCGCGGACCGTCAAGGGCGTGCAGTCGGTCAAGAACGACATTCGCATGAAGTAACAACTCAACGCAAGGAGGTCTCACCATGAAATCCATCAAACAGATTGCAGTGAGCGCGTCGCTGATCACCGTGGCGCTGGGTCTGGGCGGCTGCTCGAGCATGTCGGCGCAGGATAAAAACACCGCCATCGGCGCCGGCGCCGGCGCCGTCATCGGCGGCGTACTGACCGGCGGCAGCACCGCCGGCACGGTCGGCGGCGCTGCGGTCGGCGGCGTGATCGGCAACCAGGTCAAGCCAGCCAAGTAATCATCACCACGCCATAGCGCAGTTCGAACGGCCCGATCGGCGATCGGGCCGTTTTTTCGTGGCTATGCCACCGCGACGTAGTGGAGTGAACTTGAGCGGGCTTTCTTTCGTGCGCCTAGCAGGGGCGCACCCTTTCCCATCCCCGTAATGCGAAGTGGACACGCATCACGTTGGAAGCCTTTGGGCTGTCACAGCATCCGCCCCCGGCGTCCGATCCATCTCACACGAGCATGAATCCCACGTGCTCATGCAAGCCATGGGCGTTGCCGATCAGCGTTATGCCGGCATCGCTGGCCATCATCTCGGTTGCCGGCAACTTGACGCTGTCGGTGTCGGCTTCGGGCCACAATGGGCCCCACGGGCTACCGCCGATGTCCGGCATACCGTAAAGAAGATCGCTCATCTCGAACAGTTCACCGAAGGCCTCGCCAACGACCGAGTCCATCTGTGCCCATACGAGGTCGGCGGGGCCGCCGAAGTCCGTGTTGTTGAAATTGTCCCAGTGCGCCGTGTGCTCAGTAGGATCGGGGGCATGTACCAAGCTTCCGTAATGATCCGTCCGTTCAACTTCGCCAGCTTCCTTTACCGCTTCGTTCGTGCGCTGAGTAGCGTAGCGTTCTGAATCGAATTCCCACTTCTCGTTCAGATTCGCTGCGTTCTCAGCGAGATTGGGGTCCAAGGAATGATTGATTTCGTGGAGCAAGGTAGATGCGGCGAATTGACGCCGAGGAAATTGCCCTCACTGTCACGAACTTCCACTCCCTTGTCTGGGTCCCACTTGATGGTCTTCTCGCCGGGGACATAGGCAACGTCCCCCTCGTGGTTGAACTCGATCTTTATGTCTCTTTTTAAGACAAATTCCTGAATCGAAGCGTTGCCACCTATCGGCATGGCGGTTTGGATGTAATCGAGGGCTTGATCGAGCTTGGCTTGATCGGACTTGTCAGCATTAATGAGCCACAGGTCGTCGGAAGTAACTGGCATTTGTAAATCTCCATAATTGCCGCTCTAGGGGCAGCTGATGTATTTCTTATGGGTCGGAGGCGCTAGGCCCGCAACCCAAGCTCGTAGGCGTTCGGGAAGATCGGGCGCGGCAGACGCTTCGACGCCATTGACAACGCCATGCACCCTGTCATC
>CAMLIL010000059.1 GCA_946480015.1 uncultured Oxalobacteraceae bacterium
TCACGACTACGCGACCATGAAGGTGCACAAGAATTGGGATGCATTCCTGCAGGATTCGCAGCCCGGTCCGGCGCGCATGTTCGCCCTGACCACGCACGGCTCGTCGCCCTTCGCCCAGGCGGCATTTCGGCCCGGCGACGTGTTCGTGTTCGGCGCCGAAACGCGCGGCCTGGCGCCGCAGCTGCGCGAATCGTTTCCGCCGGCCCAGCGCATCCGCCTGCCGATGCGGCCCGATAACCGCAGTCTGAACCTGTCCAATACGGTGGCGGTGGTCGTGTATGAGGCGTGGCGCCAGAATGGGTATGCGGGAGGTGCCTGAGGCGGCATCCGGTTCAGTTAACCCGGTCGTTTGCGCACACTCAAGTGCGCAAGCCGTCCGCTTGCGCTGACGGGCGATGTGCAGGCGCGAGGTATGGATATCATGTGTCTATCGATCCCTCACCGATAGCCCCGCCATGATCAAACTTCAATTGTTGCTGCGTCACCCCCACTGCGCGCTCGAGCTCGATCCGGCGCTGCGTCACCGCATCGAAACGCTCGGCATGCGCGTCACCGGCAGTGGCCATGCCTCGGTGTCGGCCGAGATCGATCCCGCTGCCTACGAGAGCCTGTTCGGCGCCGCGCCGCCGGTCCTGTCGGGCTGCGTGGACTGCGCACAGGATGCCCCCGCACTATCGGTTCCACGTGATTTGGAAGATGCCATTACACTGATCACTATTGCCGCGCGCCACGTGCCCACTCCGTGAACGCCTTCGCACCGCCAATCGTTCCGAAGGAAACAATAAAATGCAGCCATTTAAATCCCACGCGCCCGCGGCACCGCCCGCCGCGCCGTCCGATATTTTGCGCATCGCGATCACCTTCAAGGGACCCACCGGGGCCGGCCCGACCAAGGTGCCGGCACGCCTGAGCTCGCGCAGCATTCCCAGTTTTGCTCCCCTGCCCGGCGAAATGGAACTGGCCATCGAAGCGCTCAAGCAGCGCGGCTTCGTGGTCACCGGCACCGGCCGCATGACGGTGTCGGTACGCGGCACCCGCGCGCTGTTCGAACAGGTCTTCGGTACCCACCTGGCACCGGTGCGGATGGATCACGCCATGGCGTATTCGGCCGCGGCCATCTATTACCCGCCGCCAGGGGCGCCGTGGAACCCGGACCCGGCCCTGGCCGCGCTGATCGACGATGCCTACATTCAATGGCCGCACATTTACCTGTCGGGTCCGGCTGCGACGCGGCGTCCGCCCGAGGTACCCTATTTTCATCTCGACGTGCTGGAAGACGTGCCCGCCAAACTGAACGTGCCGCCCATCCACCGCGAGCGCAATCTGGGCGAAGGCGTGCGCATCGCCATGATCGACACCGGCTTCGACCATTCGCATCCGTTTTTCACGGACAACGGCTTTACCTCGTCGGTGGTGCTGGCGCCGTCGGCCACCAACCGCGCCACCGATCCCGGCAGCCACGGCACGGGCGAATCGGCCAATGTGTTCGCCATCGCGCCCAAGGTCACCTTCATCGGCGTCAAGCTGGGCGACGATGCCGACCCGAACGGCGGCGCCAGCATCCTGGAAGGCTTCCAGGAAGCGCTCAAGCACAAGCCGCACATCATCACCGTGAGCATGTGCTACGACCTGCGCAGCCCCGACGGACGCGCGGAACTGGGCGCCCTGCCCAACGGCCTGAAGCCGCTGGAGGCGGAAATCCAGGCGGCGATCGCGGCCGGCATCCTGGTCGTGTTCTCCGCCGGAAACGGCCACTACGCCTTTCCCGCCTCGATGCCGGAAGTGCTGGCCATCGGCGGCGCCTTCGTGGCCGAGAATGGCGCCATGCGCGCCTCGGACTACGCGTCCGCCTTCACCAGCACGATTTATTCCGGCCGCCACGTGCCGGATGTGTGCGGCCTGGTAGGCTTGCTGCCGGACGCCGATTACATCATGCTGCCGGTACCGCCCGGCCAGCAGATCGATAGCGCCAATGCCGCCCATGACGGCACCGGGGCCGACGATGGCTGGGCCGTGTTCAGCGGCACGTCGGCGGCGGCGCCGCAGATCGCGGCGGTGTGCGCGCTGCTGTTGCAAAAAAATCCGCACCTGACGCCGGCGGAAATCAAGGCGCTGCTGGTGCGCACCGCCATCGACGTGCGCGAGGGCTCGGCCAACCCGGCCAGCGATCCCGAAGGCGCCGGCGTCAAGGCCGGGCCGGGGGTGGACGGCGCCACCGGGGCCGGACTGGTCGACGCGTTCGCGGCATGGCAGCAAGCGGCCCCCTTGCTGGGCAATCATTAAACGAAAGGAACACGATGCAGGAAGCAAACGATGTGCGGGTGGGACTGATTGGCTACGGTTATTCCGGCGCCACCTTCCAGGCGCCCCTGATCAAGGCGGTCAAGGGCTTGCGCCTGGCACAGGTGTGTTCCAGCAAGCCCGACCTGGTGCGGCGCGATTTTCCCGGCATGACGGTGGTGGCCGAACCGGGCGCGCTGATCGGCTCGGCCGAAATTGACCTGGTGGTCGTGGCCACCACCAACACCACCCACTTTCCACTGGCGCGCCAGGCACTGCTGGCGGGCAAGCATGTGGTGGTGGAAAAGCCGTTCACGGTGACGGTCCAGGAAGCCGCCGAGCTGGTCGAACTGGCCGAGCAGAAAAAGCTGATCCTGAGCGTGTTTCACAACCGCCGCTGGGACAACGATTTCCTGACCTTGCGCCAGGTCCTGGAATCCGGATTGTTAGGTCCGGTGACCACGTTCGAATCGCATTTCGACCGCTACCGCCCGGCCGTACACCAGCGCTGGCGCGAGCAGGATTTGCCGGGCTCGGGCATGCTGTACGACCTCGGTTCGCACCTGATCGACCAGGCCCTGGCCCTGTTCGGCCTGCCCGACAGCGTGCAATGCGACATGGGTGTGCAGCGCCAGGGCGCCGTGGCGGACGATTTCTTTCATCTGGTGATGCGCTATGGCGCGCGCCGCGTGATCCTGCACTCGACCATGCTGGCGCACGAAGCGGGCCCGCGCTTTCTGGTCCATGGCGAGCTGGGAAGCTTCACCAAGTTCGGTCTCGATCCACAGGAAAGCCAGCTGCTGCGCGGCCAGGGCCCGGGTTCACCGGACTGGGGGGTGGAGCCGGTGCAGCAGCATGGCACGCTGGCATTTACCAAGGGCCCGCTGACGGTGAAAGGCGGCGTGGCATCGCTGCCGGGCCGCTACCAAGCCTATTACGAGGGCATGGTGCAAGCCATCACGCAAGGCGAGCGCGCCCCGGTGAGCGGACGCGACGCCCTGGCGGTGATCCGGATTATCCAGATGGCGCTGCGCAGCCATGCCGAGCAGCGCGTCATCGCCTACGAATAAATCGGCCCTCAGCTACCACTTCAAGGCATGACAGGCCAGCTGAGCGCGTCCAGCGCCGCGCTGACGTACACCAGCGGGGCATTCCAGTTGATCGCCACTTCATTGGCCGCATAGCTGCACACGTGATCGAGGTAGGACAGCGCCGGCAGCGTGCTCGGATACCGGAGCTTGCACGCGCCGTTCTCCTGCTGGCCCGGCTGCGGGCCGCCCACCAGCCAGCCCGGCACCGGGCCCTCGATGTCATCGGCCTCGGACGGACGATGGTGCGGATGCAGGGCCGGACGCGCGCCGAATCCGGTCACGAAAGAGTAACCGGTGGCGTTGCGGCCGAGGACATAATCGAGGCCCGACTGCGCCGCATCCAGGTAAGCGCGCTTGCCATTGAAGCGATAGGCTTGCAGCAGCATCATGGCCTGGTTCATGGCCACCGCATTGCTGCCCCAGACGAAATCGGCAGGCTGCATCGCCACCTTGTAGGCCGAGGCGTTCCAGGCGGCGGCCAATTTGGCGGCCAGGCTGTCGATGCGCTCGGCGATCAGCTTGCGGTCGGCGGCCGGCGTCAGGCGCGGCAGATGGTGCGCCAGCGACATCCACGCCAAGCCTTCCACATCGCCCCATCCCGGCACGTTGATGGGCGCGGCCTGCGCCTTCATCGCTTGCCAGTACATGTCATTGCCGGTGCTGATGTACAGCTCGGCCGCGGCCCAGACCCACTCGTCGCCCAGCTTTCCGTCGCCGTATTCGCCGGTGGAAATGTCCTCGGGGTTCTTGAACAGCACGGCGGGATGGCCTTGCGCCCACTTCCATGCCGATTGCGCCGCCGTCAGCATGCGCGCGGCCAGGCTGGCGTCGAAGGGCTGGTAAACCCGGCTGCCGGCGGCCATGGTGGCGGCGAAATCGAGCGCGGCGGAGGTGCTCTTGCCGACCACATAGCGCGCACCGGAGTTGGCCTTGTGCGGCATCACGAACCCGTCGAAGCCCTTGTTGGTGAGCTTGTTGTAGACCCCGCCGTCGGTTGGGTCTTGCATCGTGAGCATCCACTCCAGGTTCCACAGCACTTCATCCAGAATGTCGGGCATTTTGTTGCCAGATTCGGGAATGTTCAGCGTTTGGCGGGCGAAATACTTCGGATAGTGTTCGTAGGCGGCCAGCAAGGTATAGGTCGCGATACCGGAATTGACCACGTATTTATTGTAGTCGCCGGCGTCGTACCAGCCTTTCGGGCTGGCAATGACCGTGCCTGCCGGACGCCCCGGCGACGCCGCCGAGGCATGCACCAGCACCTTGTCGTCCGGGTGCGCCAGCGCGCGCGCGTAGGCGCCGGCATATTTGGCGGGCAACTCAATGCTGGCGCGCGACAGATAAAACGCCCGGATGGCGGCGATGTTCAGCTCGCGGTAGACGCCCGCGCCGATCGAAAACGGGTCTGACACCGGCGTGCCGGCCACCTTGAGGCGGTAGGTGCCGGGCGTGCTCAGGCTGGAAAAATCGGCCAGGCGCACGGTTTCTTCGGACGGCTTCCACAGTCCGGGCGCGCCCAGCGTGCCGCGCAGGACGCTGGCGCCAGTGTCGGCGCGTACGACCTCAAAGTCGCTGGCGGCCACGTTCGGCACCACCGCCAGTTTGGCGGCGGCGGGCGCGAAACCGATCTGGTTGAGCTTGATGGCCGGGCCCGCCGCCGCCGCCGCGCCGCTCAGTACGGCCAGGCTCAGCGCCAGCGCCTTCATGCAGGTACCGCGGCTTTTTCCCCGCTGGCCGGTTCCGGCGCTTCTTCCTGATAGAACGGGGCGTACCAGCATGCCAGGAAGGAAGGAATGGTGGCCACCATGACGAAAATAAAGTAGCTGACGTATCCCATGCTCACCTGCAAATGGCCGGACACGACGCCGGTCAGCAGGCCGCACAAGCCCATGAGGCCGGTGCCGAAGGCGTAGTGGGTCGTGGTGTACTTGCCGGGGGCCAGTTGCTGCATCAAATAGATCATGAAGCCGACCGAGCCGAAGCCGAAGAAGAATTTCTCCACCACGACGCCGGCACCGATCCAGAAGGAGCTGGTCGGCAGGTAGATGCTCATGATCAGGAAAGTGACGTTCGGGATATTGACGGCGCAGCACAGGGTAAACAGGGTTGCCTTCAGGCCGCGCTTGGAGACGAAAATGCCGCCCAGCAGTGAGCCCAGCAGTACAGCGGCCAGGCCGTAGGTGCCGTAAATGATGCCCAGATCTTCATTGCTCAAGCCCAGGCCGCCCTTTGAAGCGGGGTCGACCATGAAAAAGGGGCCGATCTTTTCCAGGAAGCCTATGCTCAGGCGGAACAGGAAGGCGAAGGCCACCATGCGCCACACGCCGCGCTTCTGGAAAAAGGTGACGAAGGAATCGAGCAGGATGCGGCCGGCGTCCGGCAGGCTGGACGGAGTATTTTCGGCGCGCGCGCCCGGTGGCATCACGGCCTTGTGCCAGATCGCCATCAGCAGGGTGACGCCGCCGACGATGAAGAACACGATGCGCCAGGCGTCGATCCACTCCGGGCCGAACACCGTGCGGTCGTGGTGGAATACATGGGTGTGCAGGTAGCCGGACAGAAACACCATGCCGCCGGCGGCGACGATGGGCCCGATATTCCAGGACAGCGACTGAATGCCGCAATACAGCGACTGGGCGCGGCTGTTGAGCGAAGTGACGTACACGCCATCACTGGCGATATCCTGCGTGGCGCCGACGAAGGACATGACCCAGAACATGGCCATCAGGAAGATCATGTAGTTGGGCATCGCCATGGCCAGCGCGATACCGATGAAGCCGAAGCCGACCACGGCCTGGGCCAGCAGCACGAAGAATTTCTTGGTGCGGTACATTTCCACGATGGGCGCGAACAGCGGCTTGATCGTGTAGGCCAGGATCAGCATGCTCGAATATTCGGCGGCCTGGCCGTTATCCATCCCCAGGTTCTTGAACATAATCGCCGTGACACTGGTCAGCATCACATAGCACAAGGCCATCGTGAAATAACCGGTGGGTACCCACAACAGTGGCGAGACGGGTTTAGAGACGCTCATAGCTGCTTTCCATTTCGAGATGCGAGGAGAACCCCGGGGCGGTCGTTGCGACCCGGCAAAGTATGCACCAGGACGGGGCGCGCGACCAGCCCCGTCGAGGTGGCCCGATTTAACGCTGGGCGGTGATGTATTCGCGGTACCAGCGCGCGCTATCCTTCGGCGTGCGTTTCTGGGTGGCGTAATCGACGTGCACGATGCCGAAGCGCTTGGCATAGCCCGAATTCCACTCGAAATTGTCCAGCAGGCTCCACAGGAAGTAGCCGCGCACATCGACGCCGGCCGCCATGGCCTGGGCCAGCGCGTCCAGGTGCATTTGCACAAAGGCGATGCGGGCCTGGTCGTGCACCGCGCCGTCGCCGGCGAGTGTGTCCGGATTGGCCATGCCGTTTTCGGTGATGTAGACCGGCGGCAGTTCGTACTCGCCCTGCAGCTTGACCAGCAGCTCGGTCAAGCCTTGCGGGTAGATTTCCCAACCCATGTCGGTAAAGCCCAGCTTGCCGGGCGGAGTGCGCGGCGGCGTTTCGGCACTGCTGAAAGCGCGGAAGTAGTAATTACAACCCAGGAAATCTATTGGCTGCTGGATGATATTGAAATCGTTATCATCAACGACCGGACTATTCGCGCCGTGGTGCAGCAAGGCCAGCTCCGGATAGCGCCCCTTGAAGATCGGGTCCATGAACCATTGCACGGACTTGGCCCATTCCAGTTCGGCCAGGGCGCGGTCGGCATCCGAATCGGTGGCCGGATCGGCGGTCCACTGGTTCAGCACAATGCCCAGCTTGGCCTTGCTGTTCACCGCGCGCATGGCTTGCATGCCCAGGCCGTGCGACAGCAGCAGGTGGTGCGACACTTGCACCGCCTGTTTGGCATCGGCCACGCCGGGGGCGAACTGGGCATTGCCGTAACCCAGGTTGGCGGTGCACCATGGCTCGTTGTGGGTGGCGATGGCGTCGATGCGGTCGCCGAAGCGGCGCGCGATTTCCCCGGCGTAATCGCCGAAGCGGGCCGCGGTATCGCGGTTCAGCCAGCCGCCGTCATTCTGCAAACCTTGCGGCAAGTCCCAGTGGTACAGGGTGGCGTGCGCCTTGATGTTTTTCGATGCCAGCTCGTCGAGCAGGCGGTCGTAGAAATCGAAGCCTTTTTCGTTCCATGCGCCCTTGCCTTCCGGCTGCACGCGCGCCCAGGCAAACGAGAAGCGGTACGCGTCCACGCCCAGCGAGGCGATGATGCCGACGTCTTCCTTGTAGCGGTGGTAATGGTCGCAGGCCACGGTGCCGTCGCTCTGATCCTTGATGTTGGCTGGGTTGCTGCAGAAAGTATCCCAGATCGACGGGCCTTTGCCGTCGGTGGCGGAAGCGCCCTCAATCTGGAAGGCGCTGGTGGCGACGCCCCATGTGAAGTCGGGTGGGAACGGTTTAGTCTGATTCATGAAGAGCTCGATAACGTTGGCACAGAGTGGTTGGACGCGCACGCCGCAATAGCAGCCGCGCCATGGTTCGCGGCCCATGGGGGCAGGCGGATTTTTATTAAACTATAGCAACTAAGTTGACAACTGGCACGGCAGTCCGGCCCGCTTGGTAAAAAACGTAAGCGACCTTGATGGCGATCTTTAGCCGGAAGGCCTGTTCCGACTGATGCTTCGTTCGCCCGACTGGCCCGGTCACGCGGACTCAATTGACGATCAGCTCATTTTTTGCACGGCGGGTTTCATGTAAATCTCCTGTGGAATATTGGTTTTTATAGTCAATCACGCGGCGGGTGTCGCGTGAAATCGTTTTCATAGTACATTTCAGGCGCGGCGGAAGTCAAACAAAATATGTTTGCGGACTGCTGGCGGCTTTAAAAGGCGCGGATCCTGGTCAGCAGCTTGGTGGTCGAGCGGTCATGCTGGAAGTCGATGGCCACCGCTTTGCCGCCGTACCCCAGCACGGCCTTGCCTTCCGGAATGGCGGTCATGTCGTAATCGCCGCCCTTGGCATAGATCTCCGGCCGCGCTTGCAGCACCACCTCGAGCGCCGTATCCTCGTCGAAATCGACCACCAGGCTGACCGATTCCAGCGCCGCCAGCACCGCCATGCGGTCGGGACAGGTATTGAGCGGGCGATCGTCGCCCTTGCCCAGGCGCTTGACCGAGGCGTCGGTATTGGCCGCCACCACCAGCGAGGCGCCCAGGGCGCGCGCTTCCGCCAGGTAGGTCACGTGGCCGCGGTGCAGGATGTCGAAGACGCCGTTGGTCAGCACCACCGGCTTGGGCAGTGCGGCGACACGGGCAGCCAGCTCGGCGCGGGTACAGATTTTTCGTTCGAAAGTCGTCATTGTTGTTTCGCTTATTCTTCTTCCGGTTCTTCTTCGATGGCCATCGACAGATCGCTGGAGCTGCTGGCGCCGGTGTCGCCGGGCTCCTTGCGGTCCCCGCGCAACTTGATCTGCAGGCGCAGGCCGTTGGCCGAGTCGGCATTGCGGATCGCTTCCTCGTAGCCGATGAAACCCTTGTTGTACAGCTCGTACAAGGCCTGGTCGAAGGTGCACATGCCCAGCTCGCGCGACTTGTGCATGATCTCCTTGATGCCCTGGAAGTTCCCTTTCAGGATCATCTCGCCGATGGTGGCGGTATTGAGCAGGATTTCGATGGCCGCCTTGCGGCCCTTGCCATCCTCGGTGCGCACCAGCCGCTGCGAAACGATGGCGCGCAGGTTCGACGACAGATCCATCAGCAGCTGGTTGCGCCGCTCTTCCGGGAAGAAGTTGATGATCCGGTCCATGGTCTGGTTGGAATTGTTCGCATGCAGGGTGCCCAGGCACAGGTGGCCGGTTTCCGCGAAGGCGATGGCGTGCTCCATGGTTTCGGTGTCGCGGATCTCGCCGATCAGGATCACGTCCGGCGCCTGGCGCAGGGTGTTCTTCAGGGCGTTGTGCCAGGACAGCGTATCGACGCCGACCTCGCGGTGGGTGATCAGGCAACCCTTGTTCTTGTGCACGTACTCGACCGGGTCTTCCACCGTGATGATATGGCCGGCCGAATTGGCGTTGCGGTAATCGATCATCGCCGCCAGGGTCGTCGACTTGCCCGAACCGGTGCCGCCCACCACCAGCACCAGGCCGCGCTTGGTCATGATGACGTCTTTCAGCACTTCGGGCAGGTCGAGCTTTTCGAAATTCGGAATTTCCGAGGCGATCGTGCGCACCACCATGGCCACGCACTGCTGCTGCACGAACACATTGACCCGGAACCGGCACACATTCGGCAAGGAGATGGCGAAATTGCACTCCATGTTCTGCTCGAACTCGGTCCGCTGCTTATCGTTCATCAGCGACAGCGCCAGGGCGCGCGTGACTTCCCCGGTCAGCTTCTGCTGGCTCAGCGGCTTCATGGCGCCCTGATGCTTCATGCTCGGCGGGAAATCGGCCGACACGAACAGATCCGAACCGCCCTGGTGATGCATTACAGTGAGCAGCTTGTGGATATAGGCCTGGGCTTCGGCGGGACCAAAAGTAGACATGCGGGGCCTTTCGCTACGGTTTTTCGAGGTCCCCAGATGATAAGCAAGCGCGGGCCGAAAAACCATCTCCAGAGCAAATATAACCACAGTGTTCCGCTAGAATATGCATTCATTGCTGACCGTCTGGCAACATTGTGTCACGATGTGATTACATCCACTGTCACCACGCCGATATGACCCTGACCGAGCTGAAATACATTGTCGCCGTCGCGCGGGCCAAACACTTCGGCCATGCCGCCGAAGCCTGCTACGTGGCCCAGCCCACCCTGTCCGTCGCCATCAAGAAGCTCGAAGACGAGCTTGGGGTCGTGCTGTTCGAGCGCGGCGGGGCGGAAGTGTCCGTCACCCCGCTGGGCAGCCAGATCATCGCCCAGGCCGAACGGGTGCTGGAACAGACCGCCGCCATCAAGGAGCTGGCCAAGCAGAACAAGGACCCGCTCGCCGGCCCGCTGCGCCTGGGCGTGATCTACACCGTCGGCCCCTACCTGCTGCCGCCGCTGGTCAAGAACCTGATCGAGCAGGTGCCGCAGATGCCCCTGATTTTGCAGGAGAACTTCACCGTGCGCCTGCTCGAACTGCTGCGCCAGGGCGAGCTCGACGCCGCCATCATGGCGCTGCCCCTGCCCGAACACGGCATGTCGATGCAAGTGCTGTACGACGAACCGTTTGTTGTCGCCATGCCACGCCAGCACCCCTGGGCCGCGCGCAAGGACATTTCGGCCGAAGACCTCAAGTCCGAAACCATGCTCCTGCTCGGCAACGGCCACTGCTTCCGCGACCAGGTGCTGGAAGTCTGTCCCGAGATGGCGCGCTTTTCCGCGCCGGGCAACGGCATGCAGCGCACCTTCGAAGGCTCCTCGCTGGAAACCATCCGCCACATGGTCGCCAGCGGCATCGGCCTGACCGTGCTGCCGCGCGCCTCCGTGCCCGACATGCACCCGGACGGCGGCATGCTGGCCTTCCGCCCGTTCCAGGCGCCACTGCCTTCGCGCCGCGTGGTCATTGTGTGGCGCAAGAGCTTTACCCGGCGCGCCGCCATCGACGCCGTCTGCAACGCCGTCGCCGCCTGCGATTTGCCGGGCGTGGACATGCTGCCGCTGGAGCAGGCCGCCGCGTGAAGGGGACCCTCGAAAATCCTACTGCGCGGCGCAATTTAAGTAGAATGCCAGCCTTGATCAACTCGACAATCCGGGCTTCGTGAACAAGCTGGCGCTTTATCTCCGTCTGGTCCGGATGGACAAGCCGATCGGCATCCTGTTGCTGCTGTGGCCGACCCTGATGGCTCTGTGGATTGCATCGAGCGGCGTCCCCGATCCCCTGATGTTGCTGATCTTTAGCCTGGGCACCGCGCTGATGCGCTCGGCCGGCTGCGCCATCAACGACTACGCCGACCGCGACTTCGACCGCCACGTCAAGCGCACCGCCGAGCGGCCCCTGACCAGCGGGCGCATCGCCCCGTGGGAAGCGCTGGCCATTGGCGGCGGCCTGGCGCTGATCTCCTTCCTGCTGATCTGGCCGCTGAACGCCCTGACCAAGCAATTGTCGGTGGCCGCCGTGCTCATCGCCGGCTCCTACCCCTACTTCAAGCGTTTCTTCGCCATTCCCCAGGCTTATCTGGGCATCGCTTTCGGCTTCGGCATCCCGATGGCCTTTGCCGCCGTGCAGGGCCAGGTACCGGCGCTCGCCTGGGGCCTGCTGGTGGCCAATGTGTTCTGGGCCGTTGCCTACGACACCGAATACGCCATGGTCGACCGCGACGACGACCTGAAAATCGGCATCCGCACCTCGGCCATCACCTTCGGGCGCTTCGACGTGGCCGCCGTGATGCTGTGCTACGGCTGCGCGCTGGCCATCGACCTGGTGTGCGGCTGGCTGGCCGGACTGCGCTGGCTGTTCGTCGTCGGCATCGTCGTGGCGGCCGCCATCGCCCTGTACCACTACACCCTGATCAAGGAGCGCGACCGCATGCGCTGCTTTGCTGCGTTCCGTCACAATAACTGGTTGGGTGCGGCCGTTTTCGCTGGTGTCGCGTTAGACTATGCATTCGGATAAGATTGCGTCCGTTCTCCACACATGAGGTAATAAAAATGATCGAAGCCATTCCAACCAAACCGGGCGCCCGCGACCAGCTGATGAGCGACCTGAAATCCGTCATTCACGACGCCGAGCAATGGCTGCGCAACGGCAGCCAGATGACCGGCGAAGAGCTGGCGGCGGCCAAGGCCAAGTTCGAGCGCACCCTCATCAGCGCCAAGGCTGACCTGATCCGCCTGGAAGAAGCCGTGGTCGAGCGCACCAAGGAGGCGGCCAAGGCGACCGATGAATTCGTCCAGGAAAATCCGTGGAAAGCGGTCGGCATCGGCGCGGCCGTCGGCCTGGCGCTGGGCGTGCTGATCTCGCGCCGTTAATGGCTTTCGCCGACACTGCGCGGCGCCTGGGCGGCACCTTGCTGTCCATGCTGCAGACGCGGATGGAGCTGGCCGCGGTCGAACTGGAAGAAGAGTCGCAGCGTTTTCTCGGCTATCTGGTGATGGCGCTGCTGTCGCTGTTCCTGTTCGGGCTGGCCATCGTGATGGCCACCCTGTTCATCGTGATCGTATTCTGGGACAGTTACCGGCTGCAGGCGGTCGGTGCGCTGGCGGTGCTGTTCGTGGCCGGTGGCGCGCTGGTGGCCCTGAAGGTCAAGGCCAGCATCCAGGCCAAGCCACGTCTGATGCAGGCCAGCGTCGCCGAATTGAGCAAGGACCTGGAACTGCTGCGGGGGGCGCATGACTAAGCCGAGTCCATTGAGCTTGCGCCGCGAAGCACTGGTGGCGCGCTGCGACGACCAGCGCGACGATCTGTTGCTGGTCATTGAGGACCTGACAGCGCCGCTTCAGGGACCGAAGCTCAAAGTGCCACTGGCCATCGCCGGCGTGGTGCTGGGCATGATGGCCGTGCGCCCGAAACGCGCACTGCCATTGCTGGGCACCGCGCTGTCGCTAGGGAAGACGGTGGGGCCGCTACTAGCGGCCCTCAGACGCGCGCGTGAGGCCTAAGAGCGACGCCACTAAAACGAACACGCTTGCAAGCTCCGGCTGACTATTGATCAGAGTTGCACCGGCTGCGGCTGCAAGCAGCGTTGCAGGATATCCAGCCAATAGTGACGACGCAACCATGTTTCTTCTGAATTGAAGTGACCCTTGCTAGTGTCATGAGTTATAAATTCATTGAATAAATATTTCCATAGGCTATGCTGTGTTTATGCGTGCATAACATGGAGGATGGTATGGGAGCAGGTCGTCCGAAAGCGGAGTTGATTTTGACTGAGCCGGAGCGCGAACAGTTGTCGGTCTGGGCGAGGCGTCGCAAGACAGCGCAAGCGTTGGCGCTTCGTTCGCGGATCGTGCTTGCATGTTCAGATGGCGCTGATAACAAGGCAGTGGCGGCGGAGTTAAAAGTAGCAAAACAGACGGTTTGCAAATGGCGAGGCCGGTTCTTGCAGCTGCGGCTTGATGGATTACTTGATGCACCACGCCCTGGAGCGCCGCGCACGATTGACGATGCGCGTGTTGATAGTGTCATCGCTAAAACGCTGGAAACTCAGCCGAAAAACGCGACTCATTGGAGTACTCGGGCGATGGCAAAGGAGGCGAAGCTCTCGCAGACGGCAGTGAGCAGAATCTGGCGGGCTTTCGGTCTACAACCGCATCGCCAGGAAACGTTCAAGCTCTCAACCGACCCTTTGTTTGTCGAGAAGACCCGCGACATCGTGGGGCTGTACATTGATCCCCCCGTCAAGGCCATGGTGCTTTGTGTTGACGAGAAAAGCCAGATTCAGGCACTCGACAGAACGCAGCCGATTCTTCCTTTGGCACCTGGTGTTGCAGAGCGCCGCACCCACGACTACGAACGCCATGGCACGACGACGCTGTTTGCCGCGCTCGACATCGCCACTGGTAAAGTCATTGGTGAACTATATCGCCGGCATCGCAGCAGCGAATTCCTGAAGTTCTTGCGCACCATTGAAGCCTCAGTTCCATCTGATCTGGACATCCATCTCGTGATGGACAACTACGGCACGCATAAGACACCCACAATCCGAAACTGGTTTGCTCGCCATCCCCGTTTCCATGTACATTTCACACCAACTTCAGCCTCCTGGCTCAACCAGGTCGAGCGCTGGTTTGCCACCTTGACCGAAAAGCAGATTCGGCGCGGCACGCATCGATCTACCCGACAGTTGGAAGATGCCATTCGCTCCTACCTGGCGCAAAATAACGCCGAACCGAAGCCGTTCGTATGGACAAAATCGGCAGATGCGATCCTTGCGAGCGTCGAGCGATTTTGTCTGCGAATTTCTAACTCACCACACTAGAGTAGGTCGAGTCCTCCTCCAAGCGCTCAGCTTCCCGCGCGTAACGCCTTCAGTTGCTCTTCTGTGTGATTGGAGACGTTTGTCATTAACCGCGCTCCCCGGATCTCAACACGCTCCCCCCCCCCGACAACGCCTCGGCTTGCTGCAACACAGTTTGCACTGCGGTATCCTGAAGGTCAGGCGGAAACCCGTACTTACGCAATATGCGCTTCACCAGTACTCGCATCCGAGCTCGTGCCGAGTCACGATGGGCCCAGTCCACCGATACGTTTTCCCGGAGGCTCACCAGTAGCTCATGAGCGATCAGTCGAAGCTTGTCGTCACCCATTATCTGCACAGCACTTTCGTTCTCGGCCAGCGCGTCGTAAAAAGCAATTTCTTCATCGGACAACCCGGACTCTTCGCCCCGATGACGGGCAGCACGGATGTCCTTGGCTAGCTGGATCAGCTCATCCAGCACCTCAGCGGTGGTGATGGCGTTGGCGTGGTAGCGCGCCACAGCGTCTTCCAATCGTTCCGAGAAGGCCTTGGTCTGTACTACGTTAGTCTTGCTACGCGAACGAATGCCGTCGTTAAGGAGCTTGCGCAAGGCTTCCAACGCAAGATTCTTCCTCTCCATTTGCTGTACTTCGGCGAGGAACTCGTCTGAGAGGATGGAGATGTCTGGGCACTTGATTCCCGCTGCGGCCAGGATGTCGACGATCTCGGTCGACACCACAGCGCGGCTCACGATCTGTTGGATGGCCAGCTCGCGTTCTTTCTCCCTGACACCTGAGCCCGTAGCACTCTTGACCAGCGCAGCGCGAATCGCCTGAAAGAAGCCGACTTCCTCTCGGATTTGTCGGGCTTCATCGGAGGCGGAAGCCAGCGCGAATGCCTTGGACAACGCTAGCACGGCGTCCTGGTATCGGCGATGTGCGTTCTTCTTACCTTCCTGGGTCTTCTCTTTCGCGGCCAGCTTCTGCTGAAGATCGAGAACCCACTCGATTGCACCGGCCATCATCGCCAGGCGCTCCTGAGGCGTTCCGTTCAATGCAGAGGCATAGTCGAAGCCGTGGTACATATCCCGGACGACCTCATACTTCTCTGTCATCACGGCGATAGCCTTTGCTTCGTCAATGCCGGTGTTTTCCTGGTCATTCTTCGAGTACTGTTGCAGAGCCGACTTGAGACTTTGCGCAATGCCGATGTAGTCCACGATCAGACCAGCAGGTTTGTTACGGAAAACACGGTTCACGCGTGCAATCGCCTGCATCAGGCCGTGCCCTTGCATCGGCTTATCCACGTACATCGTGTGCATGCAGGGCGCGTCGAAGCCGGTGAGCCACATATCCCGTACGATCACCAGTTTGAGTGGGTCTTTCGGATCGCGGGCTCGCTTGGCCAGCAAATCGCGTCTGGCCTTGTTGCCAATGTGCTGTTGCCACTCCTGCGGGTCGCTCGCTGCCCCCGTCATCACGATCTTGATCGCACCTGCTTTGTCATCGACACTGTGCCAGTCGGGACGCAACTTGACGATCTCGTTGTACAGCTTCACGCAAATGCGGCGGCTCATACACACCATCATCGCTTTGCCATCCAGGGCAGCAAGGCGATCTTCGAAGTGGGCTACCATGTCCTTGGCAACTAGGGCAAGTCGCTTTTCGCTGCCTACCAAGGCTTCGACCGTTGCCCACTTCTTCTTGAGTCGCTCCTGATCGACCTCGGAGTCCTCCTCGGTAAGTTCGTCGACTTCCGCATCAATCTTTGACTTTTCGTTTTCATCGAGTTCGATGCGCGCAAGTCGGGACTCGTAGTAGATCGGCACAGTCGCGCCATCTTCGACGGCGCGGCTGATGTCATAGACATCGATGTAGTTGCCGAACACCACCGGAGTGTTCACGTCATCAGCTTCAATTGGCGTGCCCGTAAAGCCGATGAACGAAGCGTTCGGCAAGGCATCACGCATGTACTTGGCGAATCCATAGGAAATTTCACCTGTCTTCGCGTCCACCTTGGCCTTGAAACCGTATTGACTACGGTGCGCTTCATCAGCGATAACGACCACGTTGCGGCGCGTGGTCAGTGGCTCTGCGATCTCTCCAAATTTCTGCAAGGTCGTGAAAATCACACCACCCGACGCACGGCTTAGCACCTTCTGCAGGTCATCGCGGCTTTCGGCCTGTACAGGGGTCTGCCGGATCAAATCGCGGCACATCGAGAACGTCGAAAACAATTGATCGTCGAGGTCGTTTCGGTCAGTTAACACCACCAATGTCGGATTCGCCATTGCCGGGTGCTTAACCAGCTGTCCGGCATAAAACGCCATCAGCAGGCTTTTACCAGAGCCTTGAGTGTGCCAAATCACACCTGCACGCTTGTCCCCCTTGCCCTGTGTTTTCACGCTAGGCAGGCCGTAATCAACGGGATCTTCTTGTACGCCTTGCCATTGCATTGAGGCGCGAATGGTCGATTCAACGGCCTTGCGCACAGCGTGGAACTGGTGATAGCCAGCGATTATCTTAACCAGCCCCGAGCCGGTTTCCCCGAAGACTGTGAAATGGCATAGCAGGTCGAGCAAGCGGCAATGCTCGAACACGCCTTCGATCAAGGTAGAGAGTTCCGGCGCACCTTTCGGGGCAACATCCTTGCCGTCAGTTGTTCGCCAAGGCATGAACCGTTCAAGGTCGGCCGACAGCGAGCCAATACGAGCGACGATCCCGTCCGATGTCACCAGCAGAGCGTTGGTGTGAAACAGCGCAGGAATTTGCTTCTTGTAGGTCTGAAGCTGATTGAAGGCGCCGACAAGAGTTGCGTTGCCGCTCCCGGGTGCCTTTAACTCAATCACACCGAGCGGCAGGCCGTTCACGAACACGACGACATCGGGACGTCGGTTGTTTTGACCGGCAACGATGGCGAATTGGCTTACGGCCAGCCAGTCGTTCTGCTCTGGTTGCTCAAAGTTGATGAGTACAACTTTGCTAGCGGTTAGCGTGCCGTCGTCGGCGTAGTACTCGACGTCCACGCCTTCGGTCATCAGCTTGTGAAGTCGTCGGTTTTCTTCGAGCAGCGATGGCAGTACGGACTGCATCACGCGGCGCACGGCATCCTGCCGCGCCTCCATTGGCAGACTAGAATTCAGCCGAGCAACGGCGTCCTCGAACCGCTTCTTGAGCACGACCTCATCGTGACTCTCGCGTTCCGGTCGATGTCCATCAGGGCCAATGTCCTCTTCACGTTCGATGCTGTAATTTAACATACGTAGCTGATCCAGCAGCGCTTGCTCCACGGCAGCTTCTGATAAAAACGCCATTATTGTTCTCCTGCCGTTTTGCATTTGCACATTTCTATTCCACCTCCAACCCAAACAGCCCACGCAGGTCGTTTATTTCTGAAGCGAAAACTCTCCGGTCTTCCTCGTGACGCACGGCCTCGCCAATGACTTCGTACTCGACTCGCCGATCTGGTGCTTCGCCGCGCGTTTTTCTAAAAATACAAAGTCGGGTCGTATGACCGACGCCGTCCTCACGGAAGTGAATCATGGGGCGAAGACCAAAAATCAGTCCATCCGCTATCACAAGCATCTGCCCTTGCAGGAAATATTTTGCAGGTTCAAGCATTTGCTCATGGCTGATCTTGATGTTCTGAATAGTTCTCGTGGAGCTATGTCCTCTGAATACTTCACACCGCAGAGTTGTTCCATCAACTTGACTTAAATACCGAACGATCTGGATGTCTTCTAGACCATCTAGGTCTGCAAGAACTTCCACAACGTCTACATAACATTCGCTAATCCAGCCTCGCGCCTGCGCTTCAGACTGCGCTGCGCTATGAGAGAATGCATTCCGGGACTGGTTGAGTTCCTTCATCGCAGCAAGTGTCGCGGCCGGGGATATTTTTGCGACGCTAGCCAAAATGCCCGCGGCACTCAATTGGGTAGTGATTCCCTCGATGTTCTCGAGCCTCTTTGCGACACTGTCAGTGAACAAGTCCTTAAGCCTCAGGGGCTCTGTCATCGAAATTCTTCGATGACGACATTCCGCCACAGCTAGTGCATGCAGGATATCGATGACAGACTCCCAGGTATCCCGAAGAAGGTGCAGGCGCTGCAAATCGCTCTCGTATCCGTTTTCAAATCGATAGAAATAATATGCAATCGGAGATGGAAACAGGTTGCATACGGATGCTTTTATCTCCTCCTCGCGCTGTTGAATAAAGTCCGAAAAAGTGGCCTCATAAGTATCAGGGCTCATTGTAAACAGAACAAGGCTCGGTCTTGGTTGATAACCAAGAATGTCAAGCGCCCCTGATTGTTCGGCATACTGTTCATCTAGCCAATCATTGTACGTTGGACAGGCATCGTAATTATTTGAATCAAGTTGGAGTCCCATTTAATCAAGCTCCAGCAATGTGCTCGGCATTGGTATACGTAGTTCACCGGATACGAGATTGGGCAGCAAGGTGTCGCGTATCTGGGCGAGGAGACGGGATTCTTTTACGTTTGAAAGGATATTCTCAAACCATGCGGAAACAGATTTTTCAAATTCTTGGAGGATTTCCGACGGCGGTACTGGTCTCTGTATTGCATCGAAGGTTTGCCGGGTAATGGTTGAGAAAACCGAACCATGAGCCATTGCTTTGAGCTGATCTACCATCTGCAGTGCGCTCAGATAAATGAAATAATCGCCTGCACCCTCTGTTCCTCGAAGTCCATAGCAGGACTGGTTGAACGTTATGCTTCGGCCAGCAATCGCAAGGTTCCCGACAGTTCCTCGGGCAGAGATGATCGTTGTCCCCTTCGGGATTAGTCTTGCCGAACTACTATCCAACCCTGCTTGAGTTATTGATTTTTCCGTCTCAGAAACAAAGACATCGCCTGCTTTTGGCGTGTCCACCACTGAGAACCAAGGAATGTCTCCATCCCAGTATTCAGGATTGGATGTTTTAGGTGTTCCGCCACTAATGATGTTCATTAGTTGAGTCAGCGGACCCAGTTCCCACCCTTCTGGAATCTGCCCCAACTCCGATTCAACTAGCCTGTCTGGGAAGAGATCGTAGAAGTGCACAGGCAGACCGGGTAGCGATTTGCCGCGCTTCCAGCGACCATCCAGCTTGGCGCGCACTGGCTCGAAGTCAACGAACCAAGCCGTGAACAAGGCACGTGCCATCGCCTTCAAAGTTTCGTTCGTGCGCTGGTTAAGTTCGATCTTGTCGTCCAATGTCCCGAGGATATGAGCGATGGCATGCTGCTCGTCAATGGGCGGAATGCTCGTTGCAAAGCTCTCGATTCGCCCAGGAGAGGTGTGCTTTACCGTTGTGCCCGTAGCGGAGCCCACCACCCACGAACGGTACTCGTGTGTGCGCAACAGATACTGAATGAATCGAGGCGACGCTGGTATAGCAGGTTTGAATTCGAGCAAGCCGACACGTTGATTGTGCAGCCAGATGGTTGTGTCATTTGGGATGCTCGCAGCGTATCCAAGCGTGTCAGACTCTTTGCTGAGGTCTGTCATCGTGACGACAACTTGCCCGGGCTTTAGTACGTAATCCTCCGGCACCGGCCCGTTATAGTGCTTGCGCTTTCCATCTTGAAAGCCTCCGCCAATAGCGAAATTGCCTGGTGTGACAAGAACTGTTTCCTGTGGTTCGTCGGTGAAGTATTCCCCCTTGAACGCGAATCCGTGTTTGACCTTAAATATCTCGCCAAACGTAACAGTGCACCAATTATTCGCCATACCCGAGCTCCTTCAGGCTGGCCTCAATCGCTGCGTCCAGTATGGCGGCCGTTGCTCGCTGCTCGCGCCACTTGGCGGAAAGCTGCGCCATCTTTTCCTCGAAGGGTTCGCCATCGTATTCCTGCTCCGCTGCTCCCACATACCGCCCCGGCGTCAGCACATGACCGTGTTTGCGGATGTCCTCCAATGAGGCGGACTTACAGAAGCCCGCCACGTCGGCGTACTCGCCCGCGTTCGGCTCGCCGCGCCAAGCGTGGTAGATGTCGGCGATCTTTTGAATCTCCAATTCGCTGAGTTCGCGCCGGGTACGATCCACCAGCACGCCCAGCTTGCGGGCGTCGATGAACAGTGCCTGCCCGCGCCGATCATGCAGGCCCTTGCCTGGGTTTTTGTTGCGGGCCAAGAACCAAAGGCAGGCGGGGATCTGTGTGGAGTAGAAAAGCTGCCCGGGTAGCGCGACCATGCAGTCCACCGCATCGGCCTCGATCATCGCCTTGCGGATTTCGCCCTCGCCGGACTGGTTAGAGCTCATCGAGCCGTTGGCCAGCACCACCCCCGCTGTGCCATTGGGCGCGAGATGGTGGTGGATGTGCTGCAGCCAGGCGTAGTTGGCGTTGCCTGCAGGCGGTACGCCAAACTTCCAGCGCACGTCTTCACGCAGGCGGTCGCCACCCCAATCTGAGATGTTGAACGGAGGATTAGCGAGGATGTAGTCGGCCTTGAGGTCGCGGAGTTCGTCCTTGTGGAAGCTACCTTCGTTGTTCCAGCGGATGTCTGAGTCGATACCACGCACAGCAAGGTTCATCTTGGCCAGACGCCACGTAGTGTAGTTCGACTCCTGCCCATAAATGGCGATGTCCCCGATACGCCCGCCGTGCTCCTGCACGAATTTCTCCGACTGCACGAACATTCCGCCCGAGCCGCAGCAAGGATCGTACACGCGACCTGAATAAGGCTGGAGCATTTCGACCAGCACGCGAACCACCGAACGTGGGGTATAGAACTCGCCGCCACGCTTGCCTTCGGCTCCTGCGAACTGGCCGAGGAAGTACTCGTATACGCGCCCGAGGATATCCTTGGAACGATTGCCTTCCTCGTTCAGCGCAATTCCGGAGATCAGGTCGATCAATTCGCCCAGCATCACCTTATTGAGCGCAGGACGGGCGTAGTCCTTGGGTAGCACGCCCTTAAGCGACTCATTATCCTTCTCGATGGCACGCATTGCGTCATCAATCATCGTGCCGACGGAGGGGAGCTTGGCATTGGCCTGCAAGTGCGACCAGCGTGCCTCCTTCGGCACCCAGAATACGTTGTCCGCGAGGTATTCGTCCTTGTCCTCGGCCGCCTGCGTGTCTTCAGCCAACAGGGCTTCGTGCCTAGCCTCGAAAGCGTCTGAGATGTACTTCAGGAAAATGAGCCCGAGCGCGACGTGCTTGTAGTCGGAGGGCTCCATGTTGCCGCGCAGCTTGTCAGCGGCCTTGAAGAGCTCAGCCTCGAAGCCGAGGTTGCCTCCATTACCGTTTTTGCGCGTTTCGTTTTGTGCCATTCTATTCATTCTAATTTGCGTGATGTCTGCACTACTACAGGACTGGAGTGATGAACTGTGAACAATTATTTTTCTAGGAAAGAGCGAGTTTATTCATTAATTTCCCCCTTGCTGATGTACGGATGGACAGCGTTTCATCCTTCGGACATTTCATGATGTAGTCCGTCCTCCATTTTGTGTTGTAAATGTACGTTGCCTTTGCATTTCCTACCAGCAAATTAAGGTAGACAGCGGCTCGATAAACAGCAGACAGCACCATTAGGGTAGCGCTCAACTAGTGATTTTCGTGCATGGTCTGGAACGGGTTCGTCGACGCAAATTCTTGATTAGGAATTTTGGATCGAAATCGTCACGTTAAAAACCTGTTTCAAAAAGAGCCGCGAGGAGGCTGTTAACTTTTCGGCAAACCTGTTAACCTCGCCAGCTGTAACCACTCGAATGAGGAGATGGGAAAGCCAATTATTGATGACGAACTGTGGGAACTCATCGAACCCTTGCTGCCCCCAGCGAAGCCGAGACGCTTTTGGTCCGACGCGAACGGCACGCCGATCGCGATCATTCTGACCGGCGCCAACCGCGACGACGTCACACAACTGGCACCTCTCATCGAGACTATTCCTCCGATTCGCCGTCGGCGCGCCAGACGGCTGCAAGCCCCAGAGCGCGTCTATGCCGACCGAGCTACGACCACGACAAGTACCGGAGTTTACTGCGCGCCGCCCGCATTCCCACCAAGATCGCCCGCAGACAACCGCACGGCAGCGTGCTTGGGCAAGGTCCGATTGGTAGTCAAGCGCACGCATGCATGGGTGCATGCGTTCCGCAGTCTCCGCGTGCGCTTCGAGCGCCGCACCGACACCCATTAAGCACTCATGCATTTGGCCTGCTGCCTCATCTGCTGGCGCAGCTTCATCGAGCGATCCTCCATTTTAAAATGGGTTCTTAGTCCTTGCCCATCTCGTCACCGAGCTCGCGGCCCCGCGCGGCGGCGGCCTTGATCGCGGTGACGATCTTTTCTTTCACCCCACTGTGCTCCATGCTGGTCAGCGCCGCGTAAGTCGTGCCCCCCTTGGACGTCACCTTCTCGCGCAGCAGCGGCACCGGATCGCTCGATTGCGCCGCCAGTTGCGCCGCGCCGGTGAAGGTCGCCAGCGCCAGCTGCCTGCCCTGCTCTTCCGACAAGCCCAGCTCCAGCGCGGCCTGCTGCATCGCTTCGATGAAGTAGAACACGTAGGCCGGACCGCTGCCCGACACCGCCGTCACCGGATCGATCTGCGCTTCATCGTCCAGCCACACGGTCTGGCCGACCGCTTTCAAAATGCCGTCGGCGGCTTCCTTCTGCCCGGCCGACACGCCATCCATGGCCACCATGCCGGTAATACCCTGGCCGATCAGCGCCGGCGTGTTCGGCATGCTGCGCACGATGGCGCGGTAGCCGCCCAGCCAGCGCGCCAGATCGGCGCCGCGAATGCCCGCCGCGATCGACAGGATCAGCGGCTGCACGCCGGCGATGTGCGGCAGCAGCGCCGCGGCCACTTCACGCATCTGCTGCGGCTTGACCGCCAACACGATCACCTCGGCCGCCCCCACCGCGCCATCAATCGCGCCGGCGGTGCTCACGCCATACTGCTCGCGCAGTTTGGCCAGCGCCGCCGCGTTCGGGTCGACCACGTGAATGCTCGCGCCCTTGTTCGTCAACCCGGCGATCAGCGCCGATGCCATATTGCCGCCACCGATAAATGCAATCTTCATATAGTCCCTTAAGCGTAATTACGTGATCCAAAAATGGCGCTGCCGATGCGCACTATCGTGGCGCCTTCGGCCACTGCGGCGCCAAGGTCGCCCGACATGCCCATCGATAGCGTATCGAGCGCCAGCCCGCCCGCGCGCAGCTGCCCGTACAGCGCGCGCACCTGCGCGAACGCCGCGCGCTGCCGGGCGACATCGGTCTCGGGCTCGGGAATGGCCATCAGGCCGCGCAGGCGCAAGTTGGGCAACTGCGCGACGGCGCGCGCCAGCTCGGCCACCTCGGCCGGCGCGGCGCCGCTCTTGCTGGCCTCGCCGCTGATGTTCACTTGCAAACAGATATTCAGCGGCGCCATCCCCGCCGGGCGCTGCTCCGACAGCCGCTGCGCAATCTTCAGCCGCTCGACCGTGTGCACCCAGTCGAAGTGGGCCGCGATCGGTCTTGTCTTATTGCTCTGGATTGGACCGATGAAATGCCATTCGACGGCCACATCGGGTCGCGCTTTCGCCACAGCGTCGATTTTATCGAGCGCTTCCTGCAAGTAATTTTCGCCGAATGCGCGCTGGCCGGCATCCATCGCGTCGAGCACCGCTTGTGCGGGAAAGGTCTTGGAAACGGCGAGCAGGCATACTTCGTTGCGTGCACGCCCAACCTGTGCGGCGGCAGCGCCAATACTCGCATCGACAGCTTGCAGTTTATCGGTGATTGTGGACATAATGTTTTTTACAGGCAAGTAAGAGGCTGGTTCAACATGGACAGGGCCAGGCGCAGCGACGCAGACAGCGCCCCTGCACGGCAAGGCGCTGCAACAACGCCATGCCCATTTTGAAACGGCCTCTCAGCAGGCGCCCCTACGACGGACAGGAATTATAAATGGACATTTCGGAATTACTCGCATTCTCGGTCAAGAACAAGGCCTCTGACCTCCACCTGTCGTCCGGCCTGCCGCCGATGATCCGCGTGCACGGCGACGTGCGCCGCATTAATCTGCCGCCGCTGGAGCACAAGGACGTGCACGGCATGATTTATGACATCATGAACGACGGCCAGCGCAAGCAGTACGAGGAAGTGCTCGAGTGCGACTTCTCGTTTGCCATTCCCGGCCTGGCGCGCTTTCGCGTCAACGCCTTCAACCAGGAGCGCGGCGCCGCTGCCGTGCTGCGCACGATTCCGTCCAAGATCCTGTCGCTGGAAGAATTGAACGCGCCGAAGATTTTCGGCGAACTGGCCATGCGCCCGCGCGGCCTGGTGCTGGTCACCGGCCCGACCGGTTCGGGCAAGTCGACCACGCTGGCGGCGATGGTCAACCACCTGAACGAAAACGAGTACGGCCACATCCTGACCATCGAAGACCCGATCGAATTCGTGCACGACTCGAAGAAGTGCCTGATCAACCAGCGCGAAGTCGGCCCGCACACACTGTCGTTCAACAACGCGCTGCGCTCGGCGCTGCGCGAAGACCCGGACTGCATCCTGGTGGGCGAACTGCGCGACCTGGAAACCATCCGCCTGGCGCTGTCGGCGGCCGAAACCGGCCACCTGGTGTTCGGCACGCTGCACACCTCGTCGGCGGCCAAAACGATCGACCGTATCGTCGACGTGTTCCCCGCCGATGAAAAAGAGATGGTGCGGGCGATGCTGTCCGAATCGCTGCAGGCGGTCATTTCGCAGACCCTGCTCAAGACCAAGGATGGCGGCGGCCGCGTGGCGGCGCACGAGATCATGATCGGCACCCCGGCGATCCGCAACCTGATCCGCGAAGCCAAGATCGCGCAGATGTATTCCGCCATCCAGACCGGCAGCAATGTCGGCATGCAGACACTGGACCAGAACCTCACCGACTTGGTACGCCGCAACGTGATATCGTCGGCTGCGGCCCGTTCGGCCGCCAAAACGCCGGATAATTTCCCAGGCTAAGCGAGGAACCGCATGGAACGCGACCAGGCTTCAAAATTCATGTTCGACCTGCTGCGTCTGATGACCAGCAAGGGCGGTTCGGACCTGTTCATCACGGCCGGTTTCCCGCCCGCAATCAAGATCGACGGAAAGATGACGCCGGTGTCGAGCCAGGCGCTCACGCCCGCGCACACGGCCGATCTGGCGCGCGCGATCATGAACGACAAACAGACCGCCGGCTTCGAACTGTCCAAGGAAGCCAACTTCGCCATCAGTCCGGGCGACCTGGGCCGGTTTCGCGTCTCGGCCTTCGTGCAGATGAGCTGCGTGGGCATGGTGCTGCGCACGATCACCAGCACCATCCCCAGGCTGGAAGACCTGCGCCTGCCCGAGGTGCTCAAGGATGTGGTGATGACCAAGCGCGGCCTGGTGATCATGGTCGGCGCGACCGGTTCGGGTAAATCGACCACGCTGGCGGCCATGGTCGGCTACCGCAATGAAAACAGCTATGGCCACATCATCACGATCGAAGACCCGGTCGAGTACGTGCACCCGCACCGCAACTGCGTGATCACCCAGCGCGAAGTGGGCGTCGACACCGACAGCTTCGAAGCGGCCCTGAAGAACTCCCTGCGCCAGGCTCCCGATGTGATCCAGATCGGCGAGATCCGCGACCGCGAGACCATGGAACACGCGATCGCGTTTGCCGAAACCGGCCACCTGTGCCTGGCCACGCTGCACGCCAACAGCGCCAATCAGGCGCTCGACCGCATCATCAACTTCTTCCCCGAGGAGCGCCGCGCCCAGCTGCTGATGGACCTGTCGCTGAACCTGAAGGGCCTGGTCTCGCAGCGCCTGATTCCGCTCAAGCAGAGCAAGGGCCGCTGCGTGGCCATCGAGATCATGCTCAATTCGCCGCTGATTTCGGACCTGATCTTCAAGGGCCAGGTGCACGAGATCAAGGAGATCATGAAGAAGTCGCGCGAGCTGGGCATGCAGACCTTCGACCAGGCCCTGTTCGACCTGCACGAAGCCGACATGATCACTTACGAAGACGCGCTGCGTAACGCCGACTCGGTCAACGACCTGCGCCTGACCATCAAACTCCAGGGTAAGGAAGCCAAGACGCGCGACCTGTCGGCTGGCACCGAACATCTCGGTATCGTTTGATGAACGTATTCGACTTCAGCGTTACCGACATCGGCGGCCGCCCGGTCGATCTGGCCAGCTATCGCGGCCATGTACTGCTGGTGGTGAACACCGCCAGCCAGTGCGGCTACACGCCACAGTACGAGGGGCTGGAAAAGCTGTACCGGATGTATGCCGACCAGGGGCTGGTGGTGCTGGGCTTTCCGTGCAATCAGTTCGGCGCGCAGGAACCCGGATCGGCCGGCGAGATCGAAACCTTCTGCGAAAAGAACTACGGCGTGAGCTTTCCGCTGTTCGCCAAGATCGACGTCAACGGCCCTGCCGCCGACCCGCTCTACGTGTATCTGAAAAAGGCCGCGCCCGGCCTGCTCGGCACCCAATCCATCAAATGGAACTTCACCAAGTTCCTCATCGGCAAAGACGGCACCGTCGTCAAGCGCTACGCCCCTTCCGCCACGCCTGAATCGATCGCAGGCGACATCCAGGCACTGCTCGCCGAGTAGATATTCACATTGGAAATGGGGTGGATTCCCATTTCACTAATTCCAATGACGAGTTATCCAGCGCATGAATGGGAAGCATCAAAACATGTGATTGGATTTATATCGCATCGCGCTTCATACTTCGTTCCAACACTGATCAATAAAGGAAACGAAAATGAACTTACTGAAAACCATGGAAGCCATCGCCATCGCCTTAGCCCTGAGCCTGTCGGCCAGCGCATTCGCCAAGGTCCCTGCCGCCACCGTTCCGACTGTCGCCAACAACACCAAGATGATCAAGGTCGTCATCACCGGCAAGCGTCTGTCGCCTGCGCAGAAGGCCCAACTGGCCGCGCTGTAAGCGTCGAACGTTGTCGCCGTAGCAGAAGCAGAAGTACCATTGATTTGCTGACTGACTGGGAGAATCGCATGAACATCCTGAAGAACATGGAAGCCATTTTTATCGTTGCCGTCGCGCTGAGCTGTGCTACCGCTTTCGCCGCGCCAGCCCCTGTGCAAGCACGAGCACCCCAAGCTGCCAGCAACGCCAAGATGATCAAGGTTGTCATCACCGGCAAGCGCCTCACCGCTGCCCAGAAGGCCCAACTGCCTGCATAAGCAGGGTCAAAGCACGGTCGATCGCCAGATCGGCGTGCCTGGCCGGTACATGCCCTCTTCCGCACTGTCGCACATACACTGTTCATCCACCGCCTCCGGCGGTTTTTTTTCGGGTTACGGATAGGCGCAGCCAGGCGCATTACGCAACAAGTAGAACGGATTACGCTGATTCGCGCCGTCGTTCCAGATTTCGTAGTGGGTCGGGGTCAGGAAGCACAGGTGACGTGAGCTGTCGTACACCAGGCGCGGATAGGTGTTGTGTTCAAAAGCATTTCCGGGAATGTGATATTCCCGATAGCGCGTTCGTCCGCCTGGCGGGTTCGGCAGATGCCCGTGATGGTCCGCATGCTCGCCGCGATAATCGGTGGGATTCTGCGCGGTCACGGCGCGCAACAGACGTTCAATCTGCGTACCCAACAATGACTTCACGGCATGGTATTCCACTTCGTAGATCAGCAAGCCGCTGACCCGTCCGGCGCCATAGCGGCGATATCCGAGGACCGGATCATTGCTGCGGAAGGCGCCGACCGCATTTCCATTTTGAGTCGCTTGAGCAGGTGTAATAGGCATATCGGCCCCGTCCTCACAGATCGCGCAGGCGTCCGTTGAGGTAGATACTGTTGTTGTGGGTGCCGTAGCGCTTGTGCTTATGCGAATAACGCAAGGTCATCGCCATCGTGAATGCTCCTAACACGTAGGCTTCCACTCCCCCGCCAACGTCGGCCGGCAAATAGCTGAGGTCAAACAATGGAAACGCTCCCTGTTTGATTTCTTTGGCGAACTCCGACTCGGCCTTGGTGCACAGCGAGCTGAGGCGGTCCGAAATCGAACTTCCCGCTGCCCCGTGGTCCGGATATAAGGTCTTGATGTCGAAAAAGCGCCATTCGGCGGAATTCTTTTGTTGCAGCTCGATATCCCATGCATCGTTTGTCGCAATTCTGCCGGCATAGCCCAGCTGGAGCATCTTGGCCACCACCACACGCTCTTTCTTCTTGCTGGCCGTTTCCGTTCCAGGCACCAGCGCCTCCGCCTGTCGCCATAAGGCGTCGTCGAAATCGACCCAAGCCTTGGGTTCTCCGTCAAAAATAATGTCGATTGTCTTCATACCGCGTTCCCTCGTCGAAGTGGCCCGCAGAACGGGATGGGAGTTAATTGTCATACTATATGAACAGAAATACAATCACCTTCCTGTTTCATGGCCCGTCTCCCTGCGTAGATGTTGCTTCGATACACCACAACCGCGCAACACCTCGGCGATTCGCTGCCGTGAGATGCCTGTTATTCAGGCTGCGAATGGTAGTGATCACGCGAGTACGTTAGAGCCATGTCAAGTTATCCATCGTACGAATGGCGACCATCAAATCAATTGATTGGATTTATATCCCTGTGACCTTCATACTTCATTCCAACAACTGATCAATAAGAGAGGAAGCAAAAATGAACGTACTGAAAAACATGGAAACCATCTTCGTCATCGCCGTTGCCCTGACCCTGTCGGCCAACGCATTCGCCAAGGCCCCTGCCGCCACCGCGCCGACCATCGCCAACAACACCAAGATGATCAAGGTCGTCATCACCGGCAAGCGCCTGTCGCCAGCCGAGAAGGCCCAGCTGGCCGCGCTGTAATCAGCGGTTCAACGCACGGTCGAGCAGTTCGATCCAGTGCGTGACAGGGGTGTCGGTTCCCGACTGAAGATGTGTCAGGCAACCGATATTGGCAGAAACGATTTCCTGCGCCCCGGTCGCTTTCAGATTCGCCAGCTTGCGGTCGCGTAATTCGTGCGACAGCGCTGGCTGCAGGACAGAATAGGTTCCCGCCGACCCGCAGCACAGATGGCTGTCCGCGCACAGCACCACATCGACGCCGGCTGCACGCAATACCCCCTCCACCTTCCCCCGGATCTGCTGGCCATGCTGCAAGGTGCATGGCGGATGGTAGGCCACCCTTTCCCCGATTTTCCCGCGCAGCTTTTCCGCCAGCGCCGCTTCGAATTCCGGCACAATTTCCGACAGGTCGCGCGTCATCGCTGAAATGCGCCCGGCCTTGGCGGCATAGGCGCTGTCGTGGCGCAGCAGATGGCCGTACTCCTTGACCGTCACGCCGCAGCCCGACGCCGTCATCACAATCGCCTCGACCTGCTCGAGCAGCGGCCACCACGCGTCGATATTGCGGCGCATGTCGTCCAGCCCGCCGTCCTGGTCGTTCATGTGAAAGCGCAGCGCGCCGCAGCAGCCCTCCTTCGGCGCGACCATCAGTTCAATCCCGCAGGCGTCGAGCACGCGCGCGCTGGCGGCGTTGATGTTGGGCGCCATCGCCGGCTGCACGCAGCCATCGAGCACCAGCATCTTGCGCGCATGCGTGCGCGTGGGCCAGCGCCCGGCCGGTGCGCTGCGCGGCAGTTTGTCCTGCAGCGCGGGGGACAGAAGCGGGCGCACCAGCTGGCCAGCCTTGAAGGCCGGCTTGAAGATCCATTTGCGCGGCAGCGCTTCCTTGAGCACCGTGCGCGTGATGCGTTCTCCCAGTGGGCGCGCCACGCGCTGCTCGACCACCTTGCGGCCGATGTCGGCCAGCCGGCCGTACCGGACGCCCGACGGGCAGGTCGACTCGCAATTGCGGCAGGTGAGGCAGCGGTCCAGATGGACCTGGGTCTTGCGCGTGACCTCGGCGCCTTCGAGCACCTGCTTGATCAGGTAAATGCGGCCGCGCGGGCCATCGAGTTCGTCGCCCAGCAGCTGGTAGGTCGGGCATGTGGCGGTGCAGAAGCCGCAATGCACGCACGCGCGCAGGATGCTTTCGGCTTCATCGCCGTCGGCCGTGCCCTTGATGAAATCAGCGAGATTGGTTTGCATGGTTAATACATCCGCCCCGGATTGAAGACGTGCGTTGGATCGAACGAGGCCTTGAGGCGCGCGTGAATGGTGGCAAGCGCCGGCGCCAGCGGATGGAATACGCCGGCGCTTTTGTCGCCGCCACGGAACAGCGTCGCGTGGCCGCCAGCCGCCGCGACCGCGGCGCGCAGTTTCGGTGCGGCGGCGGAATCGGCGCGCAGCCAGCGTTGCGCGCCGCCCCACTCGATCAGTTGCGCTCCGCCGAGGATCAAGGCACTGGCCGCCGACGGCAGCGACAGGCGCCACAAGGCCTGGCCGCCATCGAAAAATGGGTGGGTCTGCTCGCGCAGGCTGGCCCAGAAGGCAGCGCCATCGATGCGCTCCCCACCCAGCTGCGCGGCGGCCGCTTTCACCGCCGCCTGGGCGCCGGACAGGCGCACCGTCAGCACGCCGTCATGCCAGCAGCTGGCTGACAGCGGCAGCGGCTGGCCGCCCCATTCGTTCAGCTGGCGCAGCGCGTCGATCTCGCTCATCGCCAGACGCAGCGTGATCTCGCTCGGCGCCTTCGGCAGCACTTTGACCGAGTGCTGCAGCATCAGTCCGAGCGTGCCCAGCGAACCTGCCAGCAGGCGCGAGACGTCGTAGCCGGCCACGTTCTTCATCACCTGGCCGCCAAAGGTCAGCACCTCGCCCTTGCCGTCCATGAGGACCGCGCCGAGCACGAAGTCGCGCACGGCGCCGCTGGTGGCGCGGCGCGGGCCGGACAGGCCGCAGGCGATCGCCCCGCCCAAGGTGGCGGCACCGAAGTGCGGCGGCTCGAACGCCAGCATCTGGCCGTGTTCGAGCAGCAGCGCTTCGATCTCCGCCAACGGGGTGCCGCAGCGCGCCGTGATCACCAGTTCGGTCGGCTCGTAATCGACGATGCCGCTGTGCGCCCGCGTGTCGAGAAGCTCGCCATCGAACGCCTGGCCGTACCAGTCCTTGCTGCCGCCGCCGCGAATGCGCAGCGTGCGCTTGGCCGCCGCTGCCGCCAGAATCTGTTCCTTGAAATGATCGATTGCCTGCACGCTGACTCCGGTTAAAAACGCGCCAGGCCGGCGTGCGGCAAGCGGCCGGCGGTGACGTGCATCCGGCCGGATTCGGCGCAGCGGTGCAGGGTCGGAATCGCCTTGTCCGGATTGAGCAGGAAGGCCGCGTCGAAGGCGCGTTTGACGGCGAAGAAAGCATCGAGTTCAGCGCGCGAAAACTGCACGCACATCGAGTCGATCTTTTCAATGCCGACCCCGTGTTCGCCGGTGATGGTGCCGCCCACTTCGACACACAGCGCCAGGATGGCGGCGCCGAACTGCTCGGCGCGATCGAATTCGCCCGCCTGGTTGGCGTCGAACAGGATCAGCGGATGCAGATTGCCATCGCCCGCATGAAACACGTTCGCGCAGCGCAGGCCGTAGGTCGCTTCCATCTGCGCGATGCGGGTCAGCACCAGCGCCAGGCGCTTGCGCGGGATGGTGCCGTCCATGCAGTAGTAATCGGGCGAGATGCGGCCCGCTGCGGGAAAGGCGTTCTTGCGGCCGGACCAGAACTTGAGGCGTTCGGCTTCGGTCCGCGACACCGCGATCGCGCTCGCGCCCGCAGCTTCCAGCACGGCCGTCATGCGCGCGATTTCCTCCTCCACTTCGACGCTGGTGCCGTCCGCCTCGCACAGCAGAATGGCGGCGGCCTCCAGGTCGTAGCCGGCCCTGACGAAGGGCTCGACCATGCGCGACGAAGTCCGGTCCATCATCTCCAGCCCGGCCGGGATGATGCCGGCGGCGATCACGCTCGCCACCGCATTGCCGCCCGTGACCACGTCGTCGAAGGACGCCATGATCACGCGCGCGGCGGCCGGTTTGGGCACCAGCCTGACGGTCACTTCGGTGACGATGCCGAGCATGCCTTCGGAGCCGACGAACACGGCCAGCAGGTCCAGCCCCGGCGCGTCGAGCGCTTCGCCACCGAGTTCGATGATCTCGCCGTCGATGGTGGCCACGCGCACGCGCAGCACGTTATGCACCGTGAGGCCATATTTAAGGCAGTGCACGCCGCCCGAATTTTCGGCCACGTTGCCGCCAATGGTGCAGGCGATCTGCGACGATGGATCGGGGGCGTAGTACAGTCCGTGCGGCGCGGCCGCTTCGGAAATGGCGAGGTTGCGCACGCCCGGCTGCACCACGGCCAGCCGCGCGTAAGGCTCCATGCGCACGATGCGGTTCAGGCGCGCGGTGGATACGACCACGCCTTCGGCGATCGGCATGGCGCCGCCGGACAGGCCGGTGCCGGCGCCGCGCGGCACGATCGGCACCTGCAGTTCGCGGCATACGTCAAGGATCGCCAGCACCTGCGCTTCGTTCTGCGGCAAGGTGACGATCATCGGCAGCTGGCGATACGCGGCCAGGCCGTCGCACTCGTAGGGACGGGTGTCTTCCGCGTCGGCCAGCACGCAGCCGTCGGGCAGGACGGCGCGCAGTGCGGCGGCTACCTCGCGCTGGCGTTCCGGATCGATGCGGTGTGGGGCGGACATGCGCTGATTGTAAGCAGATTCACCGCGTTTGTCGTATGCTGGCCTATTAATATTTTTACCAGACGGCGGAATTATATGGGCAACCGACTCTCGAAAATTGCAACGCGCACCGGCGACGACGGCACTACCGGCCTGGGCGATGGCAGCCGTACCGGCAAGGACAGCGTGCGCGTGCAATCGCTGGGCGATGTGGATGAATTAAATTGTTTCGTGGGACTGCTGCTGTGCGAGGAGATTCCCGCCGAACTACGCGAGGAACTGGTGTCGATCCAGCACGACCTGTTCGACCTGGGCGGGGAGCTGTGTATTCCGGGCTATCAGCTCATTACCGACGAGCATGTGGCGCGGCTCGATGCTTTGCTGGCCAAGTACAACGCCACCTTGCCGCCGCTGAAGGATTTCATTTTGCCTGCGGGTTCGCGGGCGGCGTCGATTGCCCATGTGTGCCGCACGGTGTGCCGCCGTGCCGAGCGCAGCATTGTCAGCCTGGGGCGCAGCGAAAAGATTAACGAACAGCCGCGCCAGTATGTGAACCGGCTGTCGGATTTGATGTTCGTGCTGTCGCGGGTATTGAACCGGTTTGCCGGTGGCAGCGATGTGCTGTGGGAGCCAGATCGCAAGCGCAATTAACGTCGCCCTTGCGAATGCGCGGGCGACCGGATTTCAGGGTTTTACGTGCGCGATGCTTAACTGTTGTTCACTACCAGCCGTGGCTCGGCCGCACCGAAGCGCTGACGAATCGAGGCCGTGATTCCCTTGCCGTCCAGCCCCACGCTGGCCAGCAGCACGGCCGGATCGCCATGGTCGATGAATTTGTCGGGCAGGCCCAGCATCAAGATCGGCTTGACGATGCCTTCGGCAGCCAGCGCCTCGGCCACCGCCGCGCCCGCACCACCCATGACAGCCCCCTCTTCCACCGTCACCAGATACTCGTGATCGGCGGCCAGGCGCTTGACCAGTTCGACGTCCAGCGGCTTGATGAAGCGCATATTGACCACTGTGGCCCCCAGCGTTTCGCCAGCCTGCATGCTCGGCGCCACCATCGAGCCGAACGCCAGGATCGCCACGCCGGCGCCTGCACGTTTGATCTCGCCCTTGCCGATGGCGATCTCGGTCAGCTCCGGCGCAATCGCCGCGCCGATGCCGGCACCGCGCGGATACCGCACCGCCGCCGGGCCTTCGTAACGGTAGGCCGTGGTCAGCATCTGGCGGCATTCGTTCTCGTCCGACGCGGCCATCAGCACCATGTTCGGGATGCAGCGCAGGAAAGAAATGTCGTAATTGCCCGCGTGCGTGGCGCCGTCCGCGCCCACCAGACCGGCGCGGTCCAGCGCAAACGTGACGTCGAGGTTTTGCAGCGCCACGTCGTGCACCAGCTGGTCGTAGGCGCGCTGCAGGAAGGTCGAATAGATCGCCACCACCGGCTTGAGGCCTTCGGTCGCCAGGCCCGCGCCGAAGGTCACGGCGTGCTGCTCGGCGATGCCGACGTCGAAATAGCGGTCCGGGAACAGTTCTTCGAAGCGCACCATGCCCGAGCCTTCGCGCATTGCCGGAGTGATGCCGACCAGGCGCGTATCGGCGGCAGCCATGTCGCACAGCCAGTTGCCGAACACTTCGGTGTAGGTGGTCTTGCCCGCCGCCCCCGGCTTGATGCCTTCGGTGGGGTTGAACTTGCCGGTGCCGTGATACAGGACCGGCTCGGCCTCGGCCAGCTTGTAGCCCTGCCCCTTTTTGGTCACCACGTGCAAGAACTGCGGGCCCTTGAGCTTCTTGATGTTTTCCAGCGTCGGGATCAGCGATTCAAGGTCATGGCCATCGATCGGGCCGATGTAATTGAAGCCGAATTCCTCGAACATCGTGGCCGGCACCACCATGCCCTTGGCGTGTTCTTCGATGCGTTTGGCCAGCTCCAGCATGGGGCCGGGCAGGACCGACTTGCCGACGTTCTTCGCCGCAGCGTAAAACTGGCCGGACATCAGCCGCGCCAGATAGCGGTTGAGTGCGCCGACCGGCGGCGAGATCGACATGTCGTTGTCGTTCAGGACCACCAGCAGGTTGATGTCCTCCTGCACGCCAGCGTTGTTGAGCGCTTCAAAGGCCATGCCGGCGGTCATGGAACCGTCGCCGATGACGGCAATGGCGTGCCGCTGCTCGCCCTTGATCTTGGCGGCCTGCGCCATGCCCAGCGCCGCCGAAATCGAGGTCGACGAGTGCGCCGTGCCGAAGGTGTCGTATTCGCTTTCGCAGCGGC